>JAFSQV010000045.1 GCA_017446455.1 Paludibacteraceae bacterium | reverse complement strand
TAAAGTTAATATAGATGAAAGTGGTTTATACACCTATACATTCTCGTCTTCCTATTCAACAATTAATATCATATGGAATAACGGAACGGACCAAACCATGGATATTACGAATGTGTCAACCTCCGGAATATATACCTTAACATCTTCCAGCGGAACAAACATTTCCTACAACACCCGTCCGTTTGAAGGAAAATCATTGAGCCCGTTTGTTAATAGTACAGCAGATATCTCCGAATTTACCATTGGCGAGAATGTAACGCGTATTCCTGCGTTGTTATGTGAGGGTGCAGGAAATCTTACGGAACTAACTATTCCGAATAGTGTTACTGCGATTGGCGAATCTGCTTTTGACGGATGCTCTGCGCTGACGAAACTGACTTTAGGCGAAAACATCACTTCATACGGAACCAATGCCTTTGCAGGCTGCTCCAACTTGGCATCCATCTATAACTACCGCGAGCGTCCTGCTAAACTCGGAGCAAATACATTTGATGGAGTGGATTATTTTAATTGCACGTTGTATGTTTTGGCGAACTCGGTAAACATGTATAAATCCTCCGGTTCTGACTGGAAAGATTTCTATTTCGTGGAGCCTATCGGCGCAACTTCTGCCACAACAGATGAGGTAGTTGTTACCCCCTATGACAATACAGCGGATGTCGTTTGGCCAACAGTAAGCGGAGCTAATTCATACGAACTTACCATCAAAGATATGAATGGCGATCCTATATGTACGCTTATATTCAATGCAAATGGTCAATTGACAAGTCTAGCATTCCATGCGCCTGCACGCAACAATGCACCACAACAGGCACAAACGGCAGGCTTCCAATTCACAATCACAGGCTTGGAGATCGCTACACGTTATACTTATACAATGCAGGTAAAAGATGCATCATCGCAAGTCATAGCCGAGTATAGCGGAACGTTTGGAACTACCGGAGCAACTGAAATTCCTACAGGAATAAATGACATTAGCACTACGAATGTTTCACAAAAAATAATGAGCAACGGCCAGATCTTCATCCTCCGCGGGGAGAAGGTTTATACCGTGACGGGACAAGAGGTCAAGTAAAGTACCAAATGGAAAAAGTATAATGTACAAAGTGAGCAGGCGGGCAATACCCGTCTGCTTGCGTTATACAGAATCTTAAAAATCGTACATTCATTTTTTGCAAATAAATAGGTATTGCATAGCACTTGCATAGCACTTGCCCCCGAGATGACCCTTACTTGCCCCCGATAACTACTCTGTAAGTATCTATAAATATGGCAGATACGAAAGAAGAGTGCGAAAGGGACGCGTGGGGCGAATCTTAATAATCGGACATTTTTTGGCATATATCACAAAACGACCGCCTCAATAGGGGGCGGTCGTTTGTGTATAGCAGCTTGCTGCGTTGATAGGGACTGTGTCCGTTTTTATTCCATTGTGTCCTCCATTGAGTCACCCACTATCTTGCGGTAGAGCTCCTTCGGATCGGTAGCCTTGCGGATGATCTCGTGCAGGTCTTCGATCTTCACGCGGTCTTGCTCCATCGTGTCGCGGTGACGAATGGTGACGCAGCCGTCATTGAGCGTGTCGTGATCAACGGTGATACAGAACGGCGTACCAACTGCATCCTGACGGCGGTAGCGCTTACCGATGGAGTCTTTCTCGTCGTAAGCCACCTTGAAGTCGAACTTCAGCTCGTTCATGATCTCGCGTGCTTTCTCGGGCAGACCGTCCTTCTTAACGAGCGGCATGATACAAGCCTTCACCGGTGCCAAAACAGCCGGCAGATGCAGTACCACACGAGTGTCGCCGCCTTCTAATTGCTGCTCCTCGTAGCTCGAGCACATCACGCTCAGGAACATACGATCCACGCCGATAGAAGTCTCGATGACGTACGGCGTATAGCTTTGGTTCAACTCTGGGTCGAAGTACTCGATCTTCTTGCCGCTATATTTGGCGTGCTGGCTCAGGTCGAAGTTCGTACGGCTGTGGATACCCTCCACCTCCTTGAATCCGAACGGCATGAGGAACTCGATATCTGTTGCCGCATTGGCATAGTGCGCCAGTTTGTCATGGTCGTGGAAACGGTATTTCTCATCGCCCAGACCCAGTGCTTTGTGCCATTTGAGGCGGAACTGCTTCCAGTGCTCGAACCATTTGAGTTCCGAACCCGGACGAACGAAGAACTGCATCTCCATCTGCTCGAACTCACGCATGCGGAACACGAACTGACGCGCTACAATCTCGTTACGGAAAGCCTTACCGATCTGTGCGATACCGAAAGGTATCTTCATACGGCCGGTTTTCTGCACGTTGAGGAAATTGACGAAGATACCCTGCGCGGTCTCCGGGCGAAGATAAATCTTCATTGCGCCATCTGCCGTCGAACCCATCTCGGTTTGGAACATGAGGTTGAACTGACGCACGTCGGTCCAGTTGCGGGTTCCGCTGATCGGGCAAACGATTTCTTCATCGAGGATGATCTGCTTCAACTCCTCTAAGTTATTGTCATTCATTGCTTTAGCAAAACGTGCATGCAGCGCCTCGCGCTTGGCGATATGCTCTTTCACGCGCTCGTTGGTTGCTTTGAACATCTCTTCGTCAAAACTCTCGCCGAAACGCTTGCGGGCTTTCTCCACCTCTTTCGCGATCTTGTCGTCGTATTTGGCGATCTGGTCTTCGATCAGCACATCCGCGCGGTAACGTTTCTTGCTGTCACGGTTGTCAATCAGCGGATCGTTGAACGCGTCCACGTGACCGGACGCTTTCCAGGTAGTAGGGTGCATGAAGATAGCGGCGTCGATGCCGACGATGTTCTCGTGCAGCAAGGTCATCGAATCCCACCAATAACGCTTGATGTTGTTCTTCAGCTCCACACCGTTCTGACCGTAGTCATACACAGCGCCCAGACCGTCGTATATCTCGCTGGACGGGAAAACAAATCCGTACTCCTTGCAATGCGCAACGATTTTCTTAAAAGTTTCTTCTTGTGTTTGTTGTGCCATATTACGTGTAATTTAGTATACTAAACAAAAACGGGCACAAAGATACACAAAATTTTTGAAACTCGCAAGAAAAACAAAGAAAAATACTATATTATTTGCATATATGCAAAAAAAGTAGTAATTTTGCCACGCAAAATATGTTGTATATGAGTAAGAAAGAAATTCAATTTAGTCTCGTGTACCGCGACATGTGGCAGAGTAGCGGTAAGTACGTTCCCCGCAAGGATCAATTGGCGCGAATTGCACCCGTGATTATTGACATGGGCTGCTTCGACCGCGTAGAGACCAACGGCGGTGCGAGCGAGCAAGTGAACCTGCTGTATGGCGAGAACCCGAATCAAGCGGTGCGTACGTTCTGTAAGCCGTTCAATGAGGCGGGTATCAAGACCCACATGCTGGACCGCGGTCTCAACGCGCTGCGTATGAACCCAGTGCCTGCGGACGTGCGCCAGTTGATGTATAAGGTGAAGCATGCGCAGGGCACGGACATCACCCGTATCTTCTGCGGCCTGAATGATCCGCGGAACATCATCCCGTCCATCAAGTGGGCCAAAGAGGCCGGCATGACCGCGCAGGCGACGATGTGTATCACCTATTCGAAGGTACACACGGTGGAGTATTATATCAACCTCGCGGAGCAGTTGATCGAAGGAGGTGCGCAGGAAATCTGTCTGAAAGATATGGCCGGTATCGGCCGTCCGACGATGTTAGGAAAGATTGTAGCGGCTATCAAAGAGAAACACCCCGATATCATCATCCAATACCACGGCCATACGGGCCCGGGCTTCAGTGTCGCTTCGATGCTCGAAGTAGCCAAAGCCGGCGGCGATGTGCTGGACGTAGCGATGGAGCCGCTGAGTTGGGGTAAGGTGCATCCGGATGTCATCACCATCCAAGCGATGCTCAAGGACGCAGGCTTCCTCGTAAAGGACATCAATATGAAGGCCTATATGGAGGCGCGCAGCCTGACGCAGGAGTTCATCGATGACTTCCTCGGCTATTGGATTGACCCGAAGAACGCTCTCATGACTTCGTTGTTGGTAGGTTGCGGTCTGCCGGGCGGAATGATGGGTAGCCTCATGGCGGACCTTAAAGGCATGCACGCCGCTATCAACGCCAACCTCAAGAAGAAAGGAGAGAAAGAGTTGAGCGAGGACGAGTTGTTGGTACAGCTGTTCGACGAAGTACAGCGTATTTGGCCGATGCTCGGTACACCGTGTCTTGTGACGCCGTTCAGCCAATACGTGAAGAACGCCGCGTTGATGAACCTGTTCAGCCGTTCGATGGGCGAGAAAGACTTTACGCGCATGGATCCGGCGATGTGGGGCATGATTCTCGGCAAGTCCGGTAAGTTGCCGGGTGAGTTGGCGCCTGAGATCATCGAGTTGGCGAAAGAGAAAGGCTTCGAGTTCTATACCGACGATCCGCAGAAACTCTATCCGAACGAGTTGCCACGTTTCATCAAGGAGATGAAGGAACTCGGTTGGGACCGCGGACAGGATGACGAGGAGTTGTTCGAGTTCGCTATGCACGAGAAGCAATACCGCGAGTATAAGTCCGGTCTGGCGAAAGAGCAGTTCAATAAGGACCTCGCAGAGCGTCGCGCAAAAGCGGGTCAGGCTCAGGCAGTTCCGAGTATTCCGAATAATCAGAATACTCCGAAAACTCAGAATGATGATCTCGCTGCCGTAGCTTATGCGCTGTATCTTGCAGGCAAGAAGCCGAAAGAGGGTATTATCACGCTGCCGCGTATACACTCTACAGCATGGAATAATAAACATTTTGTGTTAAAATAGTTGAGAGTTGAAAGAAGTTGGAAAGTAGAAAGTAGAAAGTTTTATAATCTATACAATATGAAAAAGTACAATTTTAATGCGGGTCCGAGTATTCTCCCGCAAGAAGTGATCAAACAAACCGCAGAGGCGGTCATCGATTTCCAAGGTGAGGGTCTGTCTGTATTGGAGATCTCGCACCGCGCGAAGTATTTCCAACCTGTTATGGATGAGGCAGAGGCCCTGATGAAAGAGCTTCTTAATATTCCGGAGGGCTATCGCGTACTCTTCCTCGGTGGCGGTGCGAGCCTGCAGTTCTGCATGGTTCCGTTCAACCTTCTGGAGAAGAAAGCGGCCTACTTGAACACAGGCGTATGGTCGAAGAAAGCACTCAAAGAGGCAAAGGGCTTCGGTGAGGTAGTGGAAGTGGCTGCCAGTACGGATTCGATCCCGACGGACTATGAGATCCCGCAAGACGCAGATTATTTCCACATCACGACCAATAACACCATCTTCGGTACCGAGATCAACGATGATAAACTCGCAGAGATCTACCGCAAGAAAGGCAATGTGCCTTTGGTAGCCGATATGAGTTCGGATATCCTGAGCCGTCCGATTGACGTGAGCCAGTACGATATCATCTACGGCGGTGCGCAGAAGAACCTCGCGCCGGCCGGTGTGACATTCGTGATCATCAAAGAGAGTTGTCTCGGCAAGGTAAGCCGCTATATCCCGACGATGCTGAATTACCAGACGCATATCGAGGGTGGTTCGATGTTCAATACGCCTCCCGTACTGCCGGTTTATACGGCTGTGCTGACCCTTCGTTGGCTCAAGGCGAACGGCGGCGTGAAGTGGATTGAGGCCCGCAACAAAGCGAAAGCAGACTTGCTGTACAAGTGTCTCGACGAGTCGAAGTTGTTCATGCCGACGATCTCGAAGAAAGAGGACCGCAGCCGCATGAATATCTGCTTCGTCTTCAAGCCGGGCTTTGAGGATCTGCAAGATGACTTCTTCAAGTTCGCTACCGCCAAAGGTATGGTCGGTATCAAGGGTCACCGCTTGGTAGGCGGTTTCCGCGCTTCCTGCTATAACGCGATGGACCTTGAGGGCGTTCAAGCACTCGTGGATTGTATCAAAGAATACGAGAAATTACACTAATTATGGGTTACTCTTATATTTTACCTACGGATCGGCATCGGATACCGACTTCTACGGGCAAGACTATAGAACTCACTACATTGATTAAACCTATGAAAGTATTAGTAGCAACAGAGAAACCCTTTGCGAAAGTAGCTGTGGACGGCATTCGTGAAGTGGTAGAGAGCGCAGGATATGAACTGGCGCTGCTTGAGAAATATACGGACAAAGCACAACTTCTGGAGGCTGTAGCTGACGCTGATGCATTGATCATCCGTTCAGATATTGTGGACGCGGCAGTTTTGGACGCCGCCAAGAAACTGAAGATCGTTGTCCGTGCCGGTGCAGGTTACGATAATATCGACCTGGAGGCCGCTACTTCGCATGGCGTGGTAGCGATGAATACCCCCGGGCAGAACAGCAATGCCGTGGCAGAGTTGGCACTGGGCCTGATGGTTTTTGCCGTGCGTAACTTATACAACGGCACGTCTGGCACCGAACTGAAGGGTAAGAAACTCGGTATTCATGCCTTTGGTAATGTAGGCCGCAACGTAGCGCGTATTGCGCAGGGCTTCGGCATGGACGTTTATGCCTATGATGCCTACTGCCCGGACGAGGCGATGGTGGCTGCCAACGTAAAACCCGTTCATAGCGCAGAGGAATTATACAAGACTTGCGACATCGTATCTCTTCATATTCCCGCTACCGCAGAGACCAAGAACAGCATCAACCATGATCTCGTCAACCTCATGCCGAAGGGTGGTGTGCTCGTTAATACAGCGCGCAAGGAAGTGATTGACGAGGAGGGTCTGATTGCGCTTTTGCAGGAGCGTACTGACTTGAAGTACATGACCGACATTATGCCGGTTGCAGATGCGAAGTTCCGCACACTTTTTGAAGGACGCTACTTCGCAACCCCGAAAAAGATGGGCGCACAGACCGCAGAGGCGAATATCAACGCTGGTATTGCGGCTGCAAAACAGATCGTGGACTTCATCCAGAACGGTAACACACGCTTCCAAGTAAACAAATAATGCGCAAGGTTTTTTGCTCCATAGTAGCCCTCCTCCTCGCGATAGCCGCGTATGCACTCCCTATGAACATCGAGTGTACGGGTGCGCATGAGGTAGACGGTGCCACAGACACGCTGTTCTTCTTTGCCGGCGAGATCCATGTACACTCGAAGATCGGTGCGGTGGATTGGTATGCTACGGCTACCGGCGTAGAGGTGCAGACCGGTTCGGAGGACTTCTATCCCGAAGATGGCGGCTATTATATCGTCAAGGATGGGGTAGAATACAGCCCGTTCTATGTGTTCCGCTGCCAGACCTCGGCGCTGCAGATGAGTGTCGAAGCCAATTGTGACAACACTATCCTGCGCTTCGAGGGCGACGTGAATCCCTACACCTATACCCGGCGAAACGGCACGCAAGGCTCGTACAAGCGCACCTGCTCCGTGGAGTATACGGCGCTGGCGTGGAATGGCGAGCAATGGACCGATTCGGCCGCAAAGAAGGAAGTGACGCTATCCGAAGCCGTACGCCTGGATGCCCTATATGCCGCGACGCCAATCAAGGTATGCTACGACTCCGACATCCGCGAGACCCTTGGTCTTGCGCCTGCATGCGTAGAAGGTGAATTGGTGGCGGAAGACGTCAAAGCAGTTGCTATGCAACTGACTTCTCTAGCGGTAGCACGTGGTACGGAAGGTGAGAAGAGCAATGAGTTGAATCGCCCGACGCGGCAGGACATCATCACGGCTACGACCGCGGAGGACTATAGCGGCGCGCTGGAGGTGGCTTTCTATGCCAACCCGACGCCGGCGGTGCAGTACTACAACTGGAAGATATACAAGGCTTCGGAGGTCATCGCTACGCGTAATGACCAAGATATACGCTATATCTTCTCCGAGCCGGGCAGTTACCTCGTGGTTTGCTCGGTCAGCAACCGCGAGTGCACGGTAGACTCGATGACGATGAAGGTCAATATCTCCGAGTCCTACCTGCGTGTGCCGAATTTCTTCACGCCCGGAGGCTCGTGTCCGAATGCCGAGTTCCGCGTAGCTTATCGCTCGCTGCGGGAGTTCCATTGCTGGGTATACAACCGCTGGGGCAAACTGGTATACGAGTGGACTGATCCCGCCAAGGGCTGGGACGGCACGATCAACGGCCGTCTGGCTGCCGACGGTGCGTATTTCTACGTGGTCCGTGCCTTGGGTACGGATGCGCCGAAGGACGCAGGATATATCGGCATCAAGGCTTCCTATCAGAAGAAGAAACTGAATGGCGATGAGTCGGTGATTGGCGTATACCAGTTATCCGGAGACATCAACCTCATCCGCTGCAGAAAATAAATCAAACTTATACGACAAATGAAAAAATCCCTATTGACTATGGCGCTTGCCACCACCGTATTAGCCGCAACCGCGGCTACGAACCCGTTCTTTGACTACAAGAACTGGAAAACGCCGCACGGCACGTACCCCTTCAACGAGATCCACGCAGAGCATTACATGCCGGCCTTTGAGGAGGCGATGAAGCAAGGACTTAAGGAGATTGACGATATCGTCAACAATCCTGCTGCTCCTACTTTCGCCAACACCATCGAGGCCTATGAGGCTTCCGGCGAGATGTTAGGTATCGTAGCCGGCTGTTTCTATAACCTCACGAGCGCAGAGACCAATGACACGCTGCAGCAGATCGAGATGGAGTTGAGTCCGAAAATGTCGGAGTACTCCTCGACGATCCGCCTCAACGAAGGTCTGTTCAAGCGCATCAAGGCTGTGTATGACCAACGTGACAAACTCAAACTGAACAAGGCGCAGTACAAGCTGCTCGAGGATATATACGACGGTTTTGCCAACAACGGCGCGAACCTGAGTCCGGAGGAGAAAGAGGTATACCGCGAGTTAAGCGCAAAACTGAGCAAACTGACCCTGCAGTACGGTCAGAACGTACTCAAGGCTATCAACGCATGGTCTATGCTGCTTACGGATGAGTCGCTGCTGGCTGGCTTGAATGACGACACGAAGGCTATGCTGCGCGCCAACGCAGAGAAGAAAGGTTTGGAGGGCTGGTTGCTGAACCTCAAGCCGACGACCACGCGCCCCGTGATGCAGGATCTGGACAACCGCGACATCCGTCGTGAGTTATATCTGGCGAACGCTTCCAAGTGCGTAGGCGGCGAGTTCGACAACTCGGCGCTCATCGTGGAGATCGTGAACACCCGTCTGGCTATTGCCCAACTTTTTGGCAAGAAGAACTATGCGGTCAAGGCCCTCGATAAACGTATGGCGGAGAACCCCGAGAACGTCTATAAACTGCTCGACCAGTTGCGCGACGCGTACATGCCGGCTGCCTTGGCGGAAGTGAAGGAAGTAGAGGACTATGCCCACGCGCATGGCTTCTATGCAGCGCATCTCCAGCCTTGGGACTTCGGCTATTACAGCAAGAAACTCAAGAAAGAGAAATACGATATCTCGGATGATGACCTGCGTCCGTATTTCGAGCTGGAGGCAGTGAAGAAAGGTGTCTTCGGGCTCGCAGAGCGCCTCTATGGCATCAAGTTCAAGGAGAACAAGAAGATCCAGGTTTATCACCCCGAAGTAACGGCTTACGAGGTCTTCGACGAGAAGGGTAAGTTCCTCGCGGTCTATTACGCAGACTTCCATCCGCGGGACGGTAAGCGCGGCGGCGCGTGGATGAATGATTTCCAACCGCAGTTTATCCGCAAGAAGAAAGACCATCGTCCGCATATCGTGAACGTGATGAATTTCACGCGCCCGACGGCAGAGAAGCCGGCGCTCTTCACCTATGACGAGGTGCGCACCTTCTTGCATGAGTTCGGTCATGGCCTGCATGGTATGCTCACGCGCTGCCAGTATGCATCGCAGAGCGGAACGAACGTGCCGCGTGATTTCGTGGAGTTGCCCTCGCAGTTCAATGAGAACTTCATCGATGAGAAGGAATTCCTTGATACCTTCGCGAAACATTATGAGACTGGCGAGAAACTGCCGCAGGACTTGTTGGATAAGATGCATGCTTCGCAGACCTATTTGGCTGCATACGCTTGCGTGCGTCAGTTAAGCTTCGGCTACCTCGACATGAGTTGGCATACGTTGGAGCAACCGTTTGCTATCAACGAGAGTCTGGGTACCACCGAGTCGGTCATCCGTTTCAGCGACAAAGCGATGGAGCAGGTACAAGTGCTGCCGACCGTCCCGGGTACGCAGATGGCTACGTCCTTCACGCATATCTTCTCCGGTGGCTACGCAGCAGGCTATTACAGCTATAAATGGTCCGAGCTGCTCGACGCAGACGCTTTCTCGGTCTTCAAAGAGGCTAAGGCTAAGAACGGTTCTATCTTCGATAAGAAGGCCGCTAAGCGCTTCCGCGAGAACATCCTGGAGAAGGGTGGTACGGAGAAAGCAATGGATCTGTACAAACGCTTCCGCGGTGGCGAACCGACCATCAACGCATTGCTCGAGCGTGACGGTATCAAAATACAGGAGATCAAGTAAGAAAGGTCCCTATAAAAGCGAAAACAGGCGTCATCCCGACGTCTGTTTTTCTTAGGTATTAGTCTGTTTATTTAAGGTACAAAAAAGATTGGCTTATTTAAAATTCGGATTCTTATTTCTTAAATCCGGTGCAAAGGTACTGCTTTTTTTTGATATGTGCAAATATTTTTATATGTTTTTCAGCATATTTTGCAAACTTGACTTTGCAAAATTAGCATTTTTGTGCTAAAAACACTATTTCCACTCCAATTCGATGACCTCCAGATTGTCAATCTTGCTGCCGTCGATGGTAAAGCGCAGTAAGGTTTGGCAGGGTTGCCAACCTTGTTTTCCCGCAGCGCCCGGATTCATCGTCAGGAACTTAAACTGCGAGTCGTATTGTACCTTTAATATATGGCTGTGTCCGCATACGAAGAGATCAATACGATGATTCGGGTCGTCGTAATTCTCGAGCGCTTTGCGGAACATAGGAATGAGCCAGGGATTATAATGACCGGGATAGCCGCCAATATGCGTCATCAGCACATTCACGTCTTCTACGCGGAAGCGGTAAAACTCATCCAGCGTATAACGCACGTCTCCGCCGTCCATGTTTCCGAACACGGCGCGGGTGGGCTTGAACTCCCGTAGTTTACGCAAGACCTCGTCGCTGCCGATATCGCCCGCATGCCAGATCTCGTCCACATCCTTGAAATGCTCATAGATGCGTTTGTCCAGCAATCCGTGCGTGTCGCTCAGCAGCCCGATACGTGTCATTTGCGCGTCAGTTTGTCTAAGGTGAAGATAGCCGCTACGATCGCTATCACGGCGATGGAAGCGAAGAATACTACATCGCGCAGATCCAGTACACCGCGCGAGAGGGAAGAGTAGTGATCCTGCAGCAACACCCAGTAGAGCACAAAGCACGCGAGTGCGCCGCAGATGAAACAAACGATCTGACTCTTGCTGAAGGTCGCGCACAAGAGGCCGATGGCCATGAACGTACCGCTCAGCAATATCAGGCCGAGGAACGAACCCATAAACGCCCCGCTGTCGAGGTTACCCATGGGTTCGGCCATATAGGCCACTACAAAGTAGTGAATGAAGCACGGCAGCAGGCCGATGAGCACCAAGGTCCATGCCGCGAAATACTTACCGAGTACAATGCGGGTAAGAGATACGGGCTTGGTGCGTATCAAATCCCAGATGCCGCTTTGTCGCTCTTCCGAGAACAGACGCATCGTCAGGGCAGGGCAGAGCAGCATAAAGAGCCAGGGACTCAACTGAAACAGTCCGTCCACTTGGGCGTATCCCGAGTCAATGATGTTCCATTGACCCGGGATAACCCAAAGGAATAAACTTATCGCCAAAAGGTACAAGCCGATGACAATGTACGCTATCGGCGTGGAGAAATAATATGCGAGTTCCTTACGATACATTAATGTTTAACTTCGATATCTTTGTTGACAGGAGTCTTCGGGAAGAAAATCCAGAAAGCGATAGCTACCAGCAACGCAAATCCGGCAAAGATATACCATGCTTCTTTCCATCCATCCCAGATCGCCATCGGACCTTGCGCAGTGACCTCTTCCGCCATAACCAGTTTATTGACAATCGCTTGTGCGGAGAGCGTACCGATAGTAGCACCTAATCCGTTGGTCATCATCATAAACAGACCTTGCGCGGAGGAGCGTTGTGCAGGTTCCGTCTCTTGGTCCACATAGAGCGCGCCGGAGATATTGAAGAAGTCAAACGCAAAGCCATATACGATGCAGCTCAGAATGAACAGCAGCACTCCTGGGAAACCGGGGTTTCCTGCTCCGAAGAAACCGAACCGGAGCACCCAAGCAAACATCGCCATCAGCATCACATTCTTGATTCCGAAACGTTTCAGGAAGAACGGAATGGTGAGGATACAGAGCGCTTCGCAAATCTGGCTGATTGAAATCAGGATATTCGCGTGTTGGACACCAAAGGTGTTTGCGAACTCTTCAATCGCGCCAAACGAAGTGATGAACGGGTTGGCATAAGAGTTCGTGACCTGCAGACACATACCCAGCATCATTGAGAAGATGAAGAAGAGCGCCATTTTCTTTTGTTTGAAAAGTGTGAATGCTTTCAATCCCAATGCTTCTACCAAATCCACATTGCCTTCAGCCTCCTTTATCTCACATGCCGGAAGCGTCAGAGAATATCCAGCCAGGAGGAGACTCAGACCGCCGCTGACAACAAACTGCCAAGGCGTAGCCTGGAATCCCAACAGATCAATACACCACATCGTTGCGATAAATCCGACCGTTCCAAACACACGAATAGGCGGGAAATCTTTTACTGTATCCATTCCGGCTTTGATCAATGCATTGAAAGCCACTGAGTTAGTCAGTGCGATCGTCGGCATGAAGAATGCCACCGAAATTGTGTACAGCGAGAAGAGAGTAGCGAATTGCACCTCTGCAGCCGTGTACGCATAGATACCTGCGGCGCACATGAAGAGACCTGCTAACGCGTGGCAAAGACTCAATGTCTTTTGCGCCTGAATCCAGCGGTCGGCTACGATACCCATCAAAGCCGGCATAAAAAGGCTCACAATACCTTGGATGGAGTAGAACCATCCGATGTTCTGACCCATTCCCTGTTTGAACAGGAAAGTACCCATTGAGGTTAAGTACGCACCCCATACAGCGAACTCCAGGAAGTTCATGACAATGAGGCGAATCTGTAAAGATCTGTTTTTCATAATAGTATTTTTTGTTATAATGTGATTGCGTGAAGGCGGTATTACGAGCTAAAACTCACTTGTAAAGTGGAATGTGATATGCTTGTAATCCTGCTGCGCCATACTGAGCACATACGCGCTGTCGGCCATGAACACGTCGCGGCCTTCTTTGTCGTAAGCCATATACTGCGCCTTGCGTTTCTTGAAGGTATCGAGTTCGGCATCGTCGTCGGACTCTATCCAGCAGGCTTTGTACATCTGCAGCGGCTGCCACTTGCATTTAGCCTGATACTCGTGCTCGAGGCGGTATTGGATGACCTCAAACTGCAGCTGTCCTACCGTACCGATGATCTTACGGCCGTTGAGTTGACTTACAAACAGCTGCGCCACACCTTCGTCCATCAGCTGCGCTACACCCTTGTCGAGCTGTTTCTGCTTCATCGGGTCGGCGTTGTCGATATATTTAAACATCTCCGGAGAGAAGGAGGGTAGGCCTTTGAAATGCAGTTTCTCACCTGCGGTGAGGGTATCGCCGATCTTGAAGTTTCCCGTATCCGGCAGACCCACTATATCGCCCGCATAGGCCTCATCGACGGTCTCTTTCTTCTGCGCCATGAAGCATGTCGGCGCCGCAAATCGCATCTGCTGGTCTTTGCGCACGTGGTAGTAATAGGTGTTCCGCAGGAACTTACCACTACATATCTTGAAGAACGCAATACAAGAGCGGTGATTCGGGTCCATGTTCGCGTGGATCTTAAAGCAGAACGCTGTGAACTTGTCTTCCATCGGTTCAACCGTCCGCTCTTCGGCCGTCACTGGACGGGGACTCGGGGCATTCTCTACAAAGAAATCCAACAACTCCTGTACACCGACTGTCTTGTATGCCGAGCCGAAGAATACCGGCGCTAACTCGCCGCGGAGATACGCTTCTTTGTCAAATTCCGGGTACACACCATCCACCATCTCCAGGTCGTCCGCCAATTTCCCACTAACGTCCTTTGGACGTTGGTTAAGTGCGAAGACAGACTCGAACTTCAGGCCTTGTCCGTTCGCCCACGAAACGGGCGTCACTTTGATTTGTAACTCGCGCTCCACTTCGTCCATCAGATCGAACGGGTCTTTGCCCTCGCGGTCCATCTTGTTCATGAACACCATGACCGGCGTCTTACGCATGCGGCACACCTCCATCAGACGGCGCGTCTGGGTCTCCACACCTTTCGCGGAGTCAATCACCACGATCGCGGAGTCCACGGCCGTCAACGTACGGAATGTGTCTTCCGCAAAGTCCTGGTGACCCGGAGTGTCCAGAATATTGATATGATAACCCGCGTAGTCGAAGCCCATCACGGATGTCGCTACGGATATACCACGCTGCTTCTCGATCTCCATCCAATCGGAGGTGGCCGTCTTGCGGATCTTGTTGCTCTTCACCGCGCCCGCCACGTGTATCGCCCCGCCGTAGAGAAGCAGTTTCTCGGTCAGCGTGGTCTTACCGGCATCCGGGTGCGAGATGATCGCAAAGGTCCGGCGTCTCAATATCTCGTTTTGATCAGCGGAGGGTAGCATGGAATTTCTCTTCGAAGGTGGTCTTCAAGCGGTTCATGATGTTTTCTATCTGCGTGTCTTTGAGCGTGTTGTCCGCGTCTTGGAGGATAAAACTCAAGGCATAGGACTTCTTGCCTTCCTCGAGGTTCTTGCCCTCGTATACGTCGAATAGGAACACGTTCTTCAGCAGTTTCTTCTCGGTGGCAAACGCAGCGCGCGCGAGGTCTGCAAACTCAACGCTCTTGTCTACGAGCAGCGCAAAGTCGCGTTTTACCTCCGGATATTTCGGCAGGTCGGTGATGACCGCTTTGTATTGTTTGTTCTGCTTGAGCAACTGGTTCCAATCGAGGTCGGCGTAGAACACTTCCTGGTCGATATCGAATGCTTTTAGCACCTTGCGACCTACAATGCCGATAAAGCCTAAGGCCTTGCCATTAGCGGCTTTGAGTACCAGCCCGTCTTGGAACAACTCGTTATCGAGGCGCTCTACCGTCACTTTCGCGAGGTCTACGCCCAGACGCACGAGAATATTGTTCACATATGCATGCAGCTCATAGAATGAACTCTTCTCCTCGCGGCGAACCCAACTCTGCGCGGTCTTGTTTCCCGTCAGCCAGAGTCCGAAATGCGGCTCCTCGCTGTATTCGATGAGTGAGTTCTCCGGGTTGTGCTCCCGTGCCGCCGGATTAGCCTTATAGTGATAGCAGTTTCCGAACTCATACAGACGCAGGTCGCTGTTCTTGCGGTTCGCATTGCGGGCGATGGACTCGAGTCCGCCGAAGAGTAGGGTCTGGCGCATCACGCCGAGGTCCGAACTAAGCGGATTCATGATCTTCACGCATTGCGCCAGCGGCATCTGCTCGAGTGGCTCGTAGTAACTCACTTTCGTCAGCGAGTTATTGAGGATCTCGTA
The DNA here is from genome assembly GCA_017446455.1 of Paludibacteraceae bacterium. Taxonomy (GTDB): domain Bacteria; phylum Bacteroidota; class Bacteroidia; order Bacteroidales; family Paludibacteraceae; genus Colicola. Next base: position 7,408 of record JAFSQV010000045.1, on the reverse strand, counting down.
GAAACCCTGCGCGGTCAGTTGCTCGGAGATACGACGACGCAGTTGCTCCGGATTCGGTTTGATACCGTATGCCAGACTCGTGTTCAGCTTCTCAGGGAACTCCACGTTGTCGTAGCCGTATATACGAAGTATATCTTCTACTACGTCGCACTCGCGCTGAACGTCCACGCGGTAGCGCGGCACGCCGAGTTGCCAGATTGCGCCGTCCTTGCTCTTGATATCTATCTCCAGCGCTTTGAGGATGGTCTCTATGGTCTCCTCGCCGATAGCCTTACCGATCAGGCTGTTCACGCGGTGAATATCGATGGTTACGGGGAAGGGCTCCCAAGCGGTTTGGCCGTTATCCGTCACTTCCATCGCGATTTGTCCGCCGGCTACTTCTTGGATGAGCAGCGCAGCACGTTTGAGCACATAGAGGGTGTTGTTCGGATCGCAACCGCGCTCATAGCGGAAGGAAGCATCGGTCTGCAACTGGTGACGACGGCTGGTTTTGCGGATGGTCACGGGATCGAAGTACGCGCTTTCTAAGAACACGTTCTTCGTGTGCTCCGTCACGCCGCTCTCCAGACCACCGAACACACCGGCGATACACATCGCTTCGTCCTTGTTAGCGATCATCAGGTCGCGTTCGTTCATCTCGCGTTCTACGCCGTCCAGCGTCACGAATTTCTCGCCCGCCTTGGCATAACGCACATGGATCTCATTGCCTTTTATCTTGTCGGCATCGAAAGCGTGTAACGCTTGACCGCACTCGTGCAGCACGAAGTTCGTCACGTCCACGATGTTATTGATCGGCCGCAGACCGATAGCCAGCAGGCTGTTCTTCAGCCATTCCGGTGACTCTTTGATCGTCACGCCCTTGATGCTCACGCCCGTATAGCGCGGACAAGCCTCCGGCGCCTCAATAGTTACCTTAATCGGCAACTCATTGTTATCAACCTTGAAGGCCTCTACGCTCGGTTTCTTCAGAGCAATCGGATTATTCTGATTATTCTGATGACTCCGATAGTAAGCGAACAGGTCGCGCGCTACGCCATAATGCGAAGCGGCATCCGAGCGGTTCGGGGTGATATCGACTTCGATGATCGTGTCGTCCTGCACCTTATAGTACTCGCGAGCACTCATGCCCACCGGCGTGTCTGCCGGCAGCACGATGATACCTGCGTGGTCGGTACCTACGCCAATCTCGTCCTCGGCGCATATCATGCCGAACGAGTCCTCGCCGCGCAGTTTACCTTTCTTGATGGTAAACGATTGGTCGCCGTCATAGAGCACGGTGCCGATGGTTGCTACAATCACTTTCTGTCCCGCCGCTACATTCGGCGCACCGCATACGATCGGCAGGGGCTCTCCCTCGCCGATATTGACGGTCGTCAGATGTAAGTGGTCGGAATTAGGGTGGGGAATGCAGGTCAACACTTCGCCTACTACGAGGCCTTTCAACCCGCCGCGGATGGTCTCTACTGTCTCTACTGTTCCTACCTCGAGACCAATGGAGGTCAGGATCTTTGCTACGGTCTGAGCATCGTCCTTCAGGTCGATATACCGCTTCAACCAATTGTACGAAATATTCATTGTGTGTATCTTTTGTTACTAAAAAGCGGGTGCAAAGGTACGACTTTTTTTTGACATGTGCAAATTTATTTGCAATTATTCGATATTATGAGGCCGCATAAAGCCCGCGGGTTCGTCCTCGGTGTCGTTTTCGGTCCCTTGTACGGCGAAGTGTATCTGATTCTTGCCGAACCGCTCGTTGATCGTGTCTATCGCCCGCATCAGCCGCTTCTGCCGCGTCGTCTCTTCGACCGCCTCCGGCGCAAACAGGTCGAGCTGCACGCCGCTGTTGCTCTGTAGCTGCGACAGTATCACTCCCGCCCGTTTGTACTGATACCGCGGCTTGTAGATGCGGTCTAACAGCGCCCGCACGGCTTCGATGATCATGCGTGTGTCGTCGGTCGGGGTGGCCAGTTTGATCGTGTCGTCGATATTGTATTGCGCGAGGTCGGTTCGGTGCCTGTTCGTGCCTAAAAAGACCGTCACCGCGCCGCATATCGAGCCCTGTTCCCGCAGCCGCCTCGTAGCCGCCGTCGCGTAGTTACTCAATTCTTTTAATAGAATTGCCGGACTGTCGGTCATATTTGCGAAGGTACGGCTGTACATAATACTCTTCTGGCGTTCGCGGCTGGCTAAAGTGATCGCCGGCTCACCTCTTAGTTCTTTCCAGGTCCGCACCCCTGTTACGTTGAAAAGTCGGTGCACCCAAGCCTCGGATTTGCGGGTATAGTCGAGTGCGGTCACTATACCTTCCTGCGTCAGTTTCTTGATACTCCGCCGGCCGATACCCCATACGTCCGCTATCGGCACTTTCGCTAAGGCCTGCTCGCGTTTGTCGGCGGGCATGATACATATCCCTTTATAGGCAGGATAGCGCTTGGCGAACCACGTTGCGGTCTTGGCAAGCGTATAACTCGTTCCTGCGCCGCAACTGACAGGTATGCCGGTCTTTTCCCAAATCAGGTCTTTGAGTTGCTGCAGGTACCCGCGAAGTCGGGTAGGGTCATCATCCGGCATCATGCCGAAGAACTCATCCACGCTGTATTGGACAAAGTCCAACACCATCTCGGTCTGCTTCACTTCGTCCATGATGTGGTGGGAGACTTCATGGTACAGATGATGATGGACGTCAATAACCATAACGTGCTCTTTCTCGATCAGTTTATTCACTTGGAACAGCGGATTGCCGCGCTTGAGGCCTACGGCCTTTGCTTCCTGGTTGAGCGCCAGGATGATACCTCCGTTGTTGCCGTTGTCGTTCGCCACCACCACGGGCGTCCCCCGCAGCTCCGGCCGCGACACCAACTCGCAACTCACAAAGAAATTATTGCAATCCAAATGAATAAACATAAAATGTAATTTACGTGTAAAAAATCAAAATCACGGGATATATACATAGTATATATAAGGTGGTGCAGGATACGATATTACCCCGACATTACCTGCATGCGCAGAGCAGACGCCCCTTACTTTACACTTGCAGGCTGTTAATTCGAGTGCAAAGGTACAACAAAAAAATGACATTTCCAAATTTTTGCGTTCGGAAATGTCATTAATGTTAGAAAAATATGAAATTTACTTTACCATCTTTCCTTGGGCGTCGAAGATGTGATCGCCGCGGAGGATGTAGATTTGACCATCCATGAGGACTTTGTCAGGCTTGTCGGAGTCTACATGGATGTCCTCGATGGATGTCGGAATATATGAACGACCTTGGATATTAAATTCTCTCCAGTAAGTATCATTCTTATATGCATCCACGCACTCATCTGGTACATAAACCGGAATCTGGCGTTTTACGTCAAAGAATGTCTTTGCTTGAATAGTTGGCGGCACAAAAGCATTGACAACAATCTTCTTCATCTTAGCGCAAAGCGCAAATGTGCTGTCGCCGATAGTTTGAACCGAAGCCGGGAGGCTCAAGTTCTCAAGATACGTACAGCCATAGAATGCACCATCACCGATCTCCGTCACACCTTCGGGAATCTCGAGGTTTTGGAGCTCATGGCAGTTATAGAAAGCCCAGTTACCTATGCGTTGGAGTTCGCTCGTAGAAGCCGCGCGAGCATTACGGTGCCCAGGCATACCAGAGGCTTGTTCACCAAAGGTGATGGACTTCAAACTGCGACAGTTTTCAAAAGCACTATTGTCGATCTCTTTGACAGAGGCGGGGATTGCAATCTCTTTCAGACTCTTGCAATCAGCGACCGCCATGTAACCAATTTTAGTCAAACCTTCCGGCAATTTTAGCGATTCTAGATTATAACAACCTTTGACTGCTTCATCTGCCAATTCAGCATTGCTTAAGGCGGAGAAATCAAGAACTTTAAGAGTTTTGAATGAACGGCTTATTACCGCAAAACCATTATCAGTCAGTACACCATTATTGACAACTACTTTTTCAAGTTGTTTTGGACAATATGACCAATTCTTTTCTTCTACATCAAAGAACCACGCCGGAGCCTCTACATATTCCAATTGCGTCATCCATTCATGAAGCCACTGAGAATACACATTACCTTCAGAAGACACTGGTCCACAGATGTAAAGATTGCTATACTCTCCCTTGACCCAATTTGCAGAAAGCTTAATATACTTCAAGTTATTGCAACTGCTAAAAGCCGATGCTTCAATGCTTGTAACACTATTAGGGATTGCAATAGAAGTCAAAACGGAGCATTGGGAGAAAGCATTTGTTCCTATCCACTTTGTTCCTTCTTTGATTATATAGGTTGATAAAGTTTTATCTACTGCTCCAACCAAGTATGTATCTGCATAACGCAGATTGTTCTCCACAGGCAAATTGTAGCAATCGGAGAAAGCAGAATTTCCTATACTTGTCACGCTATTAGGAATTTCGATAGAGGTCAAACCGGAGCAAATAGAGAAAGCATAATCTCCAATGCTTGTAACACTATTAGGAATAGTCACAGAGGTCAAACTGGTGCAATATTCGAACGCATAAGCTCCAATGCTTGTGACGCTATTGGGGATTGCCACAGAAGCCAAACCAGTGCAACTTCGGAACGCATAAGCTCCAATGCTTGTGACGCTATTTGGAATGGTTACGGAGGTCAAACCCAGGCAATTGTCGAAAGCATAAAGTCCAATGCCTGTGACGTTATAAATATCAGAATAATACTCCACAGATGCCGGGATAATAGCAGTTGTTAGATTAGGATAGTTTCCCTCATATGATTTGTATGGACAATACGTTACTTCTGCCGTTTTGTCATCATAGTTGAGAACGTAATACAAATCACCGATGGGAACTTGGGCAAACATTGTTCCTACGCAAACTAACGCGAGGATGAGAGAGAAAAGTTTTTTCATAAGTACATATTTGAATGTTAAACATAAAAAAATGGACGCTCCTTATCCCTCTGAGGCTGTGAGAAATGCCCGTGTACCGATAAGTCACGCCCATACAATGTACGGACGCTTGCTAACTTATTATTGGTACACCTTAAAACTTCTCACATTTCAGAGGTCCAATAAATCGCAAACGCGAAATTCAATATGTCCTTGCTTTTTAACGCTGTCAAGGCCAGCGGTAGGTTCTTCAAACCTTTGCGGGTGCAAAGGTACAAAGAAATGCGCATATATACAAGTTTTTCATAGAAAAAATACAAAAAAATGCAGAAAAATTTGGTCATGTCAAAAAAAAGTAGTAATTTTGCACGCTTTTTTGCGTGAACGTGCGTAATGCACGTGCGGAAAGGCGCGTAAAAACAATAATTATAAATCGTCGAGTCGGGCAGTGAGTCCTAAGTGACAAAGTCACAAAATACAATGTACAAAGGGGACCGTAAAGATGTCTGTCGGCTCGGCCTAAAAACAACAAAATTAATGGAATTCAATTCTTACAAGACAGTGTCTGTCAACAAGGCTACCGCTAAGAAAGAGTGGGTAGTTGTAGACGCTGAGGGCCAGATTCTTGGCCGTATGGCTTCCAAGGTAGCAAAGTTGCTGCGTGGTAAGTACAAACCGTCCTTCACTCCGAACGTGGACTGTGGAGACAACGTAATCATCGTCAACGCTGACAAAGTACAGCTGACGGGTAACAAATGGAACGGTCGCGTTTATGTACGCTACACCGGTTTCCCGGGTGGCCAACGTGAGTTCACCCCGGCTGACCTGATGGCTAAGGGCGCAGAGAAACTCGTTCGCAAAGTAGTAAAAGGTATGCTGCCGAAGAATCGCCTCGGTGCTCGCCAGATCACGAACCTCTATATCTTCGAGGGTCCGGAGCACAACATGCAGGCTCAGCAACCGAAAGTAATTGATATTAACACCCTCAAATAATAGAAGTACATGGAAACAGTTAATGCATTAGGACGTCGTAAAGAGGCAGTAGCCCGCGTTTATGTAAATGAAGGTGCCGGCAAGATCGAGATCAACGGCCGCGACATCGAGAAATATTTCCCGTCTTCTATTCTGCGCTATATCGTGCTCCAGCCGCTGAACAAACTCGGCGTAGCTGAGAAATACGATATCAAGGCCAACCTTGATGGCGGTGGCTTCAAAGGACAGGCAGAGGCTCTGCGTTTGGCTATCGCTCGCGCACTGGTGAAAATCAATCCGGAAGACAAGGCTGCGTTGAAGGCAGAAGGTTTCATGACTCGTGACGCTCGTGAGGTTGAGCGTAAGAAACCGGGTCAGCCGAAAGCTCGTAAGCACTTCCAGTTCAGTAAGCGTTAATACGAACAACTCCAAATCGTGTGGACTCCTTCGGGATTACCACACGATTGTTTTGGAGTCCCAAACGCATGTGTGCGTGCGCGCACTATTTATAATGTATTATGCGCGTAAACGGGACACCAAGATACAAGGAGGATTTTTATAAACAAATTAAACACATTACAAACTCAAATGAGAACAAATTTTGATCAATTGCTCGAGGCTGGCGCACATTTCGGCCACCTCAAACGCAAATGGAATCCGGCCATGGCTCCGTACATCTACATGGAGCGTAATGGTATTCACATCATCGACCTGAACAAGACCGTCGTTAAGATCGACGAGGCTGCAGAGGCTTTGAAAAACCTCGCTCGTAGCGGTCGTAAGGTGCTTTTCGTTGGTACGAAGAAGCAGGCTCAGGAAGTAGTAGCTGCTCACGCACAGGAAGTAGGCATGCCGTACATCACCGAGCGTTGGGCCGGTGGTATGCTCACCAACTTCCCGACCATCCGTAAGGCTGTTAAGAAAATGAGCCAGTTCGACAAGTTGACGACCGACGGTACGCTCGATAACGTATCGAAACGCGAGAAACTGCAGATCGCACGTCAGCGTGAGAAACTGGAGAAGAACCTCGGTTCTATCGCCGACATGACCCGCCTGCCGAGCGCTATCTTCGTAGTAGACGTTATCAAGGAGAAAATCGCTGTAGCAGAGGCTAACCGCCTGGGTATCCCTGTATTCGGTATCGTAGATACGAACTCGAACCCGAATAACATCGATTTCGTAATCCCTGCAAACGACGATGCAACGAAGGCTATTGACGTGATCCTGACTGCTGTTTGCGAGGCTATCAAAGAAGGTCTCGAGGAGCGTAAGGTAGAGAAGGCTGACGAAGGTGCAGCTGAGGAGCAGGCTGCTGCAGAGGCACCGGCACCGAAGGAGCGTCGTCAACGTATCCGCAAAGCTGCTCCGAAAGCAGAGGCTGAGAAAGTAACTGAGGTGAAGGAAGAGGCTAAAGAAGAGGAGGCATAATCATGGCAGTAACATTAGCTGATATCAAGAAACTGCGCGATATTACCGGCGCGGGAATGATGGACGTAAAGAAGGCTCTCGAAGAGGCTGCCGGTGACTTCGAAGTTGCGAAGGACTTGCTCCGTAAACGCGGACAGGCTAT
>JAFSQV010000044.1 GCA_017446455.1 Paludibacteraceae bacterium | reverse complement strand
TATATGCCTCGAAATAACCGTTCTATCACGGTCAAACAGCAATGCTATCTGGTTTACATTGAGCCAAACAGTCTCGTCTTTCAGTTGCACCTCCAATTGAAACTGCTCATTCGGTTTGTATAATACTATTTCGTCTTTCATTTCGTCAATAAACGCTTTTTTTCAATATTTCTATATTTCTCACCGCTTTCTTACGCTGTCGGTGCCAGCGGTTACATTTTTCGCTGCAAAGGTACTACTTTTTTTTGATATATGCAAATAACGTACACGGAAAAAGCGACAGGTTTTTCATAGCTTTTTGTAACTCGTTGATTGTCAGGTGCGTAGGTGGCGTCTAAATGTCGCGAGTTTTGAGACTATACGTAAAAAGAAAAGCCTGCATTTACCTGTATAGGTAGGGCTTTATTCCCTATATATAGAGGGACTCGGATGTACGACATCCGTCGGGGACCCCATGTTATTAACTGAACTTTCCATGGTGATCTTTGAGAGTTAGAAAAAAAACATACAAAACATTTTTATTTAAAACCTTTATTATTATGATTCAAAACTTACAATCTGCGATGGAAGCGGAGCAGGATCTGCACATCGCGAAACATGTAGAGCCGGAGAACCTGCCGGCCATGATTCAACCTATTATGTCGCTTGCGCAGAGTGATGCGGAGCGGGACATGTTATTGATGTCGTTGTTGACAGCGGCGGGAAGCTGCATGCCAAACCTTTATTTCCGCTACGGACTGACGGGCAAGAAGTACTATCCTAACCTGCAATGCTTTATCGTCGGTTCGGCAGCTTGCGGCAAGGGTATCGCGAACTTGGCGTTGGAGTTGGTTAGCAAAGTACACGAAGCGTTGCCGCTGGTTATAGCCGGTGACTCGTCTTACCCGGGATTCTACAAGCAGTTAGAGCGTCAGAACGGCCGCGGGTACATCCATGAGAGCGAGGGATCGGTTATTACCGATGTATGGCGTTCGTCCGTGACGAACTACAACACCGCCTTGCGCAAGGCCGCGGAGCATGAGCCTATCACGCGTAACCGCGCGAACAATAGTTCGTGTATCGCGTGCCCGCAGTTGAGTGTGCTGCTCACGGGTACGTTCAGCCAGTACAAAGCGCTGGTGCCGAGTATCGAGAACGGTTATTTCTCGCGACTCTTGACGCTCTTCGTCAACGACCAGCAGGCTTTTAATAGTCGTTATGTAGAGCCCGCGAACGGTTCGAACGGTGTGATGACGATTGCAGCCCAACAGCTCTTTGACCTCTGTCAGGCGCTGTATAAAAGCAGGCCGATGGAGTTTTCGCTTACAAGCGAGCAACGAGCGCGTTTGGGACAACATTTAGAAACCGCCTACCCCGCCCTCATGCAGTTGTTGGGCGATAACTTTCACTCCGTAGTCCTCCGCATGGCGGTGCATATAGAGCGCATCGCGATGGTGTTGTCCGCGTTACGAATGGCGGACAAGCTTTCAGTTATCAGCCATCAGTATTCAGATTTTCATTGTTCGGATGTGGATTATCAGACGGCGGAGATGATCGGGAATAAGCTGATTCTGCACATGGCTGCCGCCTATAGGATGATCAAAGGCGCAGAGGAGGTGAGTGTACCGAAAGTGCAGCCTTTGGATCAACGTCAGATGTTGCTGAGTTTATTGCCGAAAGAGTTTGAGATGAAAACACTTTTGGAGGAAGCGAAGTCTCAAGGAGTACCTATTCGAACTGCCGGTAGATGGAATGATAAATGGGTAGAAGAAGGCGTTGTCGTGAAGATCAGACAAGGGCACTATAGGAAATGCCTTGCTTGTGCATAGGGAATACCCTCAGTAATCGTTAACGAATAACTAAGAATGACTAAGAACAATTAACAGTCGCGTTCGGCAAATGGATCGCAAAGGCCATACCGCTCCGCTAAATGGCAGGTGCGACCATTGCCTCAGCTCCCCCCACAAATTAAAATTTGCGGGGACCCCAGGAAGTGCCAAACTTGGCTGAAGCAATAAAAATTTACCATGTCAGTAATGTCAGTATTGTCAGTTTGGAGAAGGAAACTGACAGAACTGACAATACTGACAAATCAAAAAATTATTAAAAGAAAGGAAATGAATTATGGCACATTACGTACCTTCAGACGGTTTTGAGAATTTCACCGGCGCATTAAGCAAAAAGAAAATTCAAGGAGTAAATCACATGACTGTAACCCGCCGTAAACCGGTTAAAGATCCGTTGACGGGCGAGGTGGTCGGTTTAGGACCGAAAGAGATCTACGCGCAGGAGTGTCGTGACTACAAGGAGCATCCATTGACGCCCAACGAGACGGTTCAGCGTAGCCGATGGCGTGAAGCCTGCCGCGAAGCGCCTCTCATCTGCCGCGACAAGAACCATCCCCGTTTTATGGAGATGTACAATCTCTGGCGTGCCCAACTAACGAGCGATGCTCCCTGCAAGCAGTTTCCGAACTTCGTGCGGTCAGTATTGGCAAGCGAGAAGAAGACATAAAAAAACGCATCTACAGATGCGTTTTTTCGGCAGGTTAGTACAAGAACCCCATGATCCACAGCGGGAGTTTATTTCCAAAAGGATAATCTATGTCGTCTGCCAGTATATAGGAGTCCGGCACTCCTGCTATCTGCTTGAAGTCCTTGCTTGGTCCACCGACCTCAAACGTATATTTGCCGTCTACTTTGAAGTCCCCTTTTTTCTTTCCGTACTCCACTTCGTGTCCCACACTCAATTGGTTCACGGCAAAAGTCTCGCGTATGGTACCTTCCTTAATCGGGTGCGTAGCGAGCGCATAGAGCATATTGGTATTTTCGATATAGATCTTATCCGGCTTTTGCATCTTTTTGACGTTCAACAGATCGCAATAGAGCAGATTCAGCAACTTGGCATCGTTCAGAAATTTAAGATACGACAAAACCGTAGGCCGTTGCAGCGCACTTTGTACCGACATCTTCGATATATCCACTTCGTACGGCTCACTGGCAGCCAAGATGTTCATCAATGCTCGAATCTTCCGTGTATTCTCCAATTCCACCTTACAGATCCGCGGCAACTCTTCTTCTATCACGTACCGCACGACGTTGTTAATCAATGCGTAGTACTCCACGGGATTGTTTTTATAATACGGATAATAGCCATACTTGAGGTACTTATCGAAATACGCCATCGGCTTGCATTGCTTGTATATTTGTTCGATGAACGCGTGCGGATCGTTGAAGTCCTCTAACGAGCAGGTTGGCAAATCTATTCCTTCGTAGAACTGCAGATACTCCCGAAAACTAAGTCCGGGAATGTCATAGTTCATACACCGCCGCGATAAGTCCGCTTCGCCTTTTGTAAGTTCCAACAACGAACTTCCGCTGATGACTACCTTTAAGTCGGGGTAATAATCATTGATCTCTTTAATCTCCCGCCCCCAATTGAGATATTTGTGGATTTCATCCAAGAACAGGTGCTTGCCTTCCATCCGATAGAATTGTTCCGCCAAGTCCAAGATAGAGTGATCCACAAAATAATTGGCATCCAACGAGCAATACAATGCCGTTTGATTCTTTTTTGCGTAATGATTCCGGATGTACTGCCGAATGATGGTGGACTTACCGACACCGCGTGCACCGCGGATAGCTATCAGCTGCTGATCCCAATTGATTTTAGACGCACATTGCCGCACAATCTTCATTGGCGTCAAGTTCAATAACTGCTCTTGAAGTTGAAATAACCGTTGCATATTCGTTCATTTATGTATTATTAATTATACAAATTTAATTGCTTTTTGTATAGTACATTATACAAATACGCCGCAAAATTATAACAAAAATTTGAATTGAGCAAATATTTTAAGCAAAAAATACTTCCTTTGTTCGCAAAAAATGTCATTTTATAGCATATTTTTGTGGCATGCCACATTTTTATGCTATAAACAGAAGCACCAGTCTCAGTCCCCAAACTTCGTGAGGGCGGTGTTTCGCCCCTCGAATGGATTCAGCAGTACGTTGTGACGCAAGCCAAACTGCTCATGGATGCGAACCCCAAACAAACCATCAAAGAAACCGCCTATCAGCTTGGTTTGCGATACCGGCAAGTTTTTGCAAAAATAATGCACAAAAAAATGACATACGCAAGGACGCATGTCATTTTTCTGAGGATTTACCCTATGCAATTAGAGTTGCTCGATTAGTTGAAATACTGCTTTCTTGCTGTTCAAGGGACGGAGGCCGTTCTTGAGAGTCTTTTTCGCCGGAGCAGCGGTTTTTGCCGGCGCCTCAGCGGGTTGGTCGTTCAGATAAGCAGCCTTGCTCAGATAGAACAGGAAGTTCGCTTGAATACCATAGATCATACCTCCAACACCGAAGAGCATTGAATTATCCTGTGCATCGAAGATGATCTTGCCTTTCTCGCTTTCGAATCTACCATAGTTACCAGCAACGCCCCTTCCTCTTGCATAATCAACGAAGCACTGTTCTGTATAGGTACCCCATCCAATACCGAGATAGGTGTAGATTTCCGGGAATGTAACCTCACCTTCTTTAGATACAAGGAGATCGAAATTGAACGGTCTCGACTCATCTACATCGCCTTCCTCAGTCCATGGGTTACCATCAAAGATACCATCTGCATCCTGGCTTGTACTAAAGCTTGCATAGGGGTTGTGGATACGTATCTTCTGTGAACCATCCGGTTGTTCAACTACCTGATATTTAACGTACCAAGCATACGTAGACAGACCGAATGCCGGACCTACTGTCTGGTCAACAAATATACCTTGATGGATCTCCGCTTCGTCCCACTCATCGGGTTCGTTGACAACAATCTGATAGGTGAACGTTTGGCTTTGTGTGGAAGAGAGGGTGCCTTGGCAATACTCATCAGGAATGGCAATCGTGAACTGATACGTTCCTACCGGTAGTTCTTTCACGTTCACTACAAACGAGGTGTCGATGACGGCTACGCCATAGTAATATGTACTTCCTCCTTCGAATGATATAGACTCAGGGAAGGCTGTTCCCGCAAAGACCGGATCGGCATCAATGATCAGCGGTACAGTAATCGGATTGATGATGTTATGATGGCGTTCAATGGTCAGCCTCAACGTGTCGCTGAGTTCGCCCATATGCCCTTCTTTAAACGAACGTGTGTAAGTAAAGCCGTAATTATATTCCCCGTTGACAGAAAAACTCTGGTAGATATCCACGTCGTCTATCTCTCTGGCCTCACCCAACGTGATACTGTCCACGCGTCCGATCTTGAAATAGGAGGTGTTATAGAGGTTCTTTTCGCCATTCCGCCACACCGCCAGCACTTTGTAGTCTTCGTCTTTAGCAGGAATAGCGAGCGGGAAGCGATCGTCATCGGCAGGTACGTTCTGATTCCAAGCGTCCGGCCAGTTGGCGGAAGTGGTACGCGTAACGCCCTTATGAAGACGCATCAGATCATTAAAGGCAAAACCTTCACCCCACAATTCCACGCGTCGTTGCCACCATATCTCATCGGCGACAGACAACCCGTGTGCATTGATGTTATACTCCGGATCGCGGTAGGTAGTGACAAAGTTCGTCAGCACCGATGCGCCGTCTTTGCCTGCGCGGGCCAAAGCCTCAGCCTTGATGAGGATCATCTCCTCTGCGCGCATCACGATCCAGTCACCGGCAGCGCCTGTGGGATAGCCTGTGGCGGCGTCTTCCGTACCGAACTTGACATTTGCAAATTCCATACCGCTGACCTGCAGTGCGTCGGCACGTTCGCTGTAGCCTTCTGCGCTCAGGAGCGGAGACTCCAGGTTCTCGTTCAGCCACCAGCCCTTGCGCACATCGGTAGCAGGAATCTGTCCGTAGAGTTCGCTGGCGATAGCAGGGTGAACTTGTCCGGTGCTGGTATATCCTTCACTATAGAAATTGGACAGATGCGACGGCCAATTGATGATACCGGAGAGCACTACCTCGTCATCTTCGTTCACGATGTTTGCCCAGAGCACATTATGTGCGCTTGCGTCTGCAAAGCCGGGTTGGTTCGCTTCTGCGATAGAGAGCGGCGTAGCGCCGGAGAGCTGCAGGGCTTGCTCAGCATCCGAAGCAGCTTGGGTGTTCTTATGTACCAAGAGGTTATAGCGTGCACGCAGACCATACGCTACAGCTTGGTTGATGAGGTGCTTGCTCGGGCGCATATAGCCCTCTAAGTTCTCACAAGCGAAGTCCAAATCCGACTTGATCTGCGCATATACCTGCGATACGGTAGCCAGTTTCTCGTTGAGAACCATATAAGCCGGCATCGTATCCAGTACCAGCGGTACGCAAGGCAGATTGAGACTGCTCTCGCTATACGCCACCTGATAAGCCTGCGCCAGTTGCATATACTCGAACGCACGCAGCGCTCTCGCTTGCGCTACTGCATAGAGGTCTTCCTCACTACTGCCGGTGCGCGTAGCAATCACGTAGTTCGCCGCCAAGATAGGTTTGTAGCAGGTGTACCATACTAAATAGTCGGCCAAACCCACCGAAGACGTTTTGTCGTTTTTTCTCCAATTAGCGGGATCACCCCAAGCACCGAACCAGTTGTAACCACTATTCGGGTTCACAAAATCCTGGCCGCGGGAGTCCAAGAGCATACACACAGCAGCCCATCCGAAGTCATTATGGCGGTTGTAACTGAGATTTTCTAAGCCGACATAAAGCGTTTTTTGCAAGTCAAACATATCCCGCATTTCGCCCGTAGGATAGCCTTCATACGCCCGTTCATATTCCGTATAGGGATTGATCATGCTGAGTGTGATGCTATCCAGCTTAGCTTTCTCAAACTGTTTCAGATAAGCGTTCGTGCGCCATAAGTTAACTTGCGCAAAAGACGCTGCAGCCAACAGCGCTGCGATACATATCGTAAAGAATCGTTTCATAGTGCTCATTTCTTAATAAATTTAACAATTCCTTTATTACACTGGAGCAGGTACACCCCCATCGGCAGAGAAGATACGCCGATCGAGACACCTTTCTCTGTCAGCAGCACTTTGCCGCTCGCGTCAATCACACGCAGGGTGATCGGTTCGTCCAAACCCTTGACAATCAGTTCGTTATCTCTCACATCGATAGCCAAACCTCCATTCACATTAGTGATGTCCTGTGTCTCGTCGGCGAAGAAAATCTTGTGCACCTCATCGATACTGTAGGTCTCAGCCACCGAGCCGTCTTTAAGGATGAGCAACATCTGTTGCTGACTGTGATCAAACTCCAGGCGTCCGAAAGACTCCAGCGCCTGCCTCTTCTCCTGTTGAGTCATGGTTTGAATAACCAGATTCTCAGCATAGACGCTCAGACCGAACATCAATGCCGCAAAAAGTAGTAGTTTTTGTTTCATATGCAAAGGCCCTTTTTCGTGTCGGGCACAACCGTTAGAGTGATTTTGCGCGGCAAAAGTAGTCAAAATATTTGACATATGCAACTATTTTGATAAAAAAAATGAAATTATATTTTACTTTTTGTCCCAAAAACTTGCATATTTCAAAAATTTGTTGTAATTTTGCAGTGCGAAAATATGCATGCCTTATGAAAGAGCCGAATCGTATCCTGTTTATCTCGCAAGAGATTAGCCCTTATCTGGCAGAAGAGACGCCTATCCGGTTGCTCAATCGTCAGTTGCCGGAGTTCTTCCAGTCCCATGGTTATGAGACCCGTACGTTCATGCCGAAATTCGGCGAGATCAACGAGCGCCGTAACCAGTTGCATGAAGTGATTCGGCTGTCGGGCATGAACCTGATTATCGAGGAGTCCGACCATCCGCTGCTGATCAAAGTGGCATCGATTCAGTCGGCGCGTATTCAGATCTATTTCATTGACAACGATGACCTCTTCCATCGCCGCAAAGGTGTGGCAGACGAGGCTGGCGTAGAGTACCCGGACAATGACGACCGCGTGATTTTCTATGCGCGCGGCGTGATCGAGACGGTGAAGAAGCTGCGCTGGACGCCGAACATCATCCTGTGCTCGGGTTGGATGTCCGCCCTGGCGCCGCTATATCTGAAGAAAGCCTATAGCGACGAGCCGTTCTTCGCGAACTCGAAGATCGTGCTGATGCTGGACGATAACGAGTACCAGAAGCCGTTCCCTACCCGCTTCACGGAGAAATTACGCATCGAAGGTATCTCCAACTCGGACGTGCGCTCGATAGACGGTTTCCCAATCGGTTACGAAGAGTTGATGCGCCTGGCAATTGATTTCTCGGACGCGATTGTCTATGCTTCGCCGCACGTGAACCAGCGACTGGTGAACTACGCGGAGACGAAGGGCAAACCGAGCCTGCCGTATCAGGAGACGGAGGACGTCGTAGCGGCTTGTCAGCGGCAGTATGATTTTTTCCAGAGTTTGTTAGCAACGAATGAGTAAACGCTTTGCGGGCATAGGGGTGATGATGATGATTCTTGCGTGCTGTTTGACGGCATGTAAGGACGACACGACGAGTGCCGGTAGCGCCGTATTAGGTCCGGAAGATGCGATCGTGGTGATGGCGGATACGTTCCCCTTGACCTCGATGGTGGAGAACAGCGGCTCTATCGTAGCGCAATCGGATTCATGCCTGTTAGGCGAGATAGATACGGACTTCGGCGTGCTACGCGCGTCTATCTTGACGCAGTTGGCTTGTCCGGAAGGCTATTCCTACCCTACGAACGCAACGATTGACTCGATATGCCTGTATATCTACTACTCGAGTTGGGTCGGAGACGGTCTCTCGCCTATGGCGCTTAACGTCTATATGCTGGACAAGAAGACCTTCGACTATTACGGTAACTATCCTTCGGACCTGAATGTCGATGATTATTTTATCGATCCGCAAAACAAAATGCCGGTGCTCAACAACCACCGCATCGTAGTGGCGTCCGAGAAACTGGACTCGGTGCAGGATTCGGATGGCAACTATGTGCCGATGTTGCGCATGCGCGTGAACGATGAGTTCAAGGATTATTTCTGGTCCATCCAATCGTTCGAGAGCCAACAGGCGTTCAACCAGCAATTCAAAGGTCTGCTAATCGAGAGTTCGTTCGGTTCGTCCACGATGCTCAATATCTCCGATATGGCCTTAGGCGTGTTCTACAGCTTCAGTTATTCGAAAGCCGGTCGCGACACCGTCGTACACGACATGAAGCCGTTCTACGCCAACTCGGAGGTACGCAGCGTGAACCACCTGCAGTATGAAGACAAAGAAGCGCTGGTAGAAGAGTTAAGAAAAGACTCCGACACCTATAATTATATTATCGCGCCTGCGGGCGTACATACGCGTATCACGTTCCCGATGGGTCGTATCGCCGATACCATCATGGCGCATATGAAAGAAGACGGCCGCGTCGTCAAACGGGCGTATGTCAACAAGGCGCAGGTGGATGTAGCCGTAGAGAATATGTTCCAAGGCTCCTCATCGGACGTCACGCGCGACGATTGGTTGCAGCCGTCGAACTATATGCTGCTGATCAAAGAAGAGAGCGTGGAGCGCTTCTTCGCCGACAAAGAGGTACCGACCGACACCTGTGCGCTGCTCGGCGCACTCACGCAGAGTACGGACTCCTTAGGCGACAATATCTATTACTACACCTTCGACATGTCGGACTTCCTGACCAGCCAGTTGCGTAAGAAAGACCAACCCCGTGAGTTGAATATGCTCCTTATTCCGGTGACGGTCAATACCGGTACTACCAGTACGTCAACCACCGTCTCATCCGTCAAGCAACAGGAGACGCTGTCAGCAACCGTCATTCGGTCGGCTAAGAACGGTATGAAATTCGAGATTGTTTATTCCGGATTCGCTATCCCGAAGACAGCACAAGAACAATAAAAAAACGCGGCTTCACACCGCGTTTTTTAGTCTGTACAGGTCAACCTTTTCCAGTTTCTCTTGCGCAAAAGCTTTCGTCACCGTAAAGGGTTGCGGCGCCGTGCCGATCTGCTTATGGTTCGGTAGTTCGTACATCACATCCATCATCACCGCCTCCATCAGGCCGCGCAATCCGCGTGCGCCTAACTTATACTCCAGCGCCTTATCAACGATATAATCCAAGGCATTGTCGTCAAAACTGAGCGTAACGTTATCCATCGCCATCAGTTTCTTATACTGCTTGGTAAGGGCGTTCTTGGGTTGTGTGAGGATATTACGCAAGGCTTCGCGACTCAGCGGATTGAGGTAAGTCAATACCGGCAGACGACCGATGATCTCGGGGATCAGTCCATAGGACTTGAGATCCTGTGGCGCGATATATTGCAGCAGGTTGTTCTTGTCAATCTTAGCGGCTGCTTCTTGCGCTGCAAAACCCACAGTCTGGGCATTCATGCGCTGCGAGATCTTACGCTCGATACCGTCGAAAGCACCGCCGCAGATAAAGAGGATATTCTTGGTATCCACAGCAATCATCTCCTGCTCGGGGTGTTTACGTCCTCCCTGAGGCGGCACGTTCACGATCGATCCCTCGAGCATCTTCAACAGGCTCTGCTGCACACCCTCTCCGCTCACGTCGCGCGTGATAGAGGGGTTCTCGGACTTACGGGCGATCTTATCCACCTCATCGAGGAAGATGATACC
Source organism: Paludibacteraceae bacterium (assembly GCA_017446455.1). Taxonomy (GTDB): domain Bacteria; phylum Bacteroidota; class Bacteroidia; order Bacteroidales; family Paludibacteraceae; genus Colicola. Next base: position 9,263 of record JAFSQV010000044.1, on the reverse strand, counting down.
CCGCTGGGCTTTCGCTACGTCGTAGTTAGCGTCCTGCAACAGGCGCACGAGCAGCGTCTCGACGTCTTCGCCTACATAACCCGCTTGGGTCAAGGCGGTCGCATCGCCGATAGCAAAAGGTACCTTCAGCATCTTCGCAATCGTACGCGCGAGGAGCGTCTTGCCGGTACCGGTAGAGCCGACGAGTAAGATATTACTCTTCTCGATCTCCACGTCGTCGTTGGTGATCTCCTGCAGCACGCGCTTGTAGTGGTTATACACCGCTACAGAAAGGAAACGCTTGGCGTTATCCTGGTCAATGACGTATTGGTCAAGAAACTCCTTGATCTCCTGCGGCGTAGGCAGAGTCTCCAGTGAGAGGCCCTTATTGTTCGCCAGCTTGTTCTTCGGGTTGGCCATCACCATACGGTGTCCGTTCTCGATGCACTCATCGCAGATGAGCACGTTCTCTTCGAGGCCCGTATACATCGTAGGCATAGTACGCCCGCAGAAACTGCAGGTATAAGGACCGTTGTTTTTGTTTTTCCCCATTAGTCTTTGTGGATATACAAGCGATCAATCATTCCGTACTCGAGTGCCTCTTTAGAGGTCATCCAGTGGTCGCGGTCGGCGTCCTGACGGATCTGCTCAATCGCTTTGCCGGAATGGTCGGAGATGATTTGATAGAGTTCCTCTTTGAGTTTGAGAATCTCCTTGGCTGTGATCTCGATGTCACTGGCCTGACCCTGAATACCTCCGAGTGGTTGATGAATCATCACGCGGCTATGGGGCAATGCAGCGCGCATACCCTTCTCGCCGGCTACCAACAGGACAGCACCCATCGAAGCAGCGAGACCCGTGCAGATAGTAGCTACACGCGCCTTAACGAACTGCATCGTATCGTAGATGCCCAAGCCCGCATATACCGATCCGCCCGGCGTATTCAGATACAGGTTGATATCGCGCTCGCTATCGACAGAGTCCAGATAGAGCAGCTGCGCCTGGATGACATTCGCCGTGTAGTCATTCACCTCGGTGCCGAGGAAGATCACACGGTCCATCATCAAGCGGCTGAAGACATCCATCTGTGTCACATTCAACTGACGCTCCTCGAGGATAGTGGGCGAGATATAGCCGTACGAAGCCTGTACGTTATCTGCACTCTGCGACAAGACCTTCTCCACATGCATGGAGTTAAGGCCTTGCGCAGTGGCAAATTTCAGAAAGTCATTTTTCATTTCTTAGCCCTTGGCACGATTACTTTTTCTCAGCAGCTTTCTCCGCTGCGCGCTTTGCCTGTGCACGCTGAATATCATATGCAATCGGCGAAGCGATGAACACAGACGAATAGGTACCTACAATCACACCTACCAAGAGTGCGAATACGAAGCCCTGGATGGTCTCGCCACCGAAGATGAAGATAGCCAGCAATACCACGAACGTACTCATAGAGGTCGAGAACGTACGGCTGAGCGTATTATTCAATGCGTCGTTGATATTGACTTTCTTCTCACGTTTCGGATAGAGTTTGTTGTACTCACGTACACGGTCGAAGATAACCACGGTATCGTTGATCGAATAACCGATAACGGTCAGGATAGCCGCGATGAACGCCTGGTCAATCTCCATGGAGAAAGGCATGATCTTCCAAAGGATAGCGTACAGACCGAGCACGATAACGGTATCGTGAGCAAGGGCGGTCAATGCACCTACCGAGTATGCGAAGTTACGGAATCGCAAGAGGATATAGAGGAAGATCACAACAAGCGCAGCGAGGACAGCCCATACAGCACTGGTAGTGATATCATCGGCGATAGCCGGACCTACCTTCTGGCTCTGCATGATACCTACCTCAGCGTTCGAGTCGGTCGAGCGGAAGTCTTCGAAGGTGATCTGGTCACCCAGGAACGGCTTGCAGCCCTCGTAGAGCAGTGCCTCGATAGCCTCGTCCGCCTCAGCGTTGTCCTCGTGGATACGGTAGTTGGTCGAGATACGAACCTGATTAGCATCGTTACCGTAGGTGATTACGTTCAGCGAGAACAACTCACCATCCTCGAGCGTAGCGCTGAAGGTCTTATCCAGACTCTCGCGTACGTCTTGCGTATTGATGCTGTTGTCAAAACGAACGACATAGTTACGTCCTCCGGAGAAGTCGATACCGAGGTTCAGTTTACCGAAGATATGCGGTTCGAGACCGAGGATAGCGAAAATCACCACTGCACCGGACAGGCAGTAAGCCCACTTGCGAGCAGCCACAAAGTCGAAGTGTACGTTCTGCAGGAAGTTCTTCATCAGACGGGTGGTGAAGGTCAACTCCTTTGCACCCTCGCGTTTTGCATAATCCTCGAGCAACAGACGGGTGATAAACACAGCCGTGAGGAACGAAGAGATGATACCGATCATGTATGTAACAGCGAAGCCCTTGATAGGACCTGTACCGAAGATAGCGAGGATGGCACCAGTGAGGAAGGAGGTGACGTTCGCATCGACGATGGCGCTGATAGCACCCTTGAAACCGTCCTCGATCGCTTTGCGCATGCCTTTTCCGCTGCGCAACTCCTCGCGGATACGCTCATAAATCAGCACGTTGGCATCCACGGCGGTACCCATCGTCAAGACGATACCGGCAATACCCGGCAGGGTCAGAACGGCAGAGAAGGAAGCCAAAATACCCAACAGCAGGAATACGTTGCACAGCAATGCTGCGTCGGCAATCAGACCCGGGATCCAGCCGTAATAGAAGACCATGTAGATGAGGATCAGCACGAAGCCAAGCAGGAAGGACCAGAGACCCGATTGAATAGCCTCACGGCCCAGCGACGGACCAACCACGCTCTCCTCGATGATACGAGCAGGAGCCGGCATCTTACCGGATTTAAGGGTGTTCGCCAAGTCTTTTGCCTCTTCTACGGTGAAGTGACCGGTGATCTGGCTGTTACCGCCGGCTATCTCGTTTTGTACAGTCGGGAACGAATATACATAGCCATCCAGCACGATAGCTACGGACTTACCGATGTTATCCTTGGTCAGACGCTGCCAGGTCTTAGCACCCTCGGCGTTCATCGACATCGATACGTTAGCATATGCGCTGAACTGCGAGAAGTCCGCACGTGCATCGGTGATCACGTCGCCTTCGAGCGATGCGCGACCGTCACGCTGCGCTTTCAGCGCTACGAGCTGATAGTATGCGTTGGCCTCATCGATGGCCTTAACCGTCCAGTAGAAACGTGCGTCACGCGGCAGAACAGCCTTAGCGATCTGCGAGTTGAGCATCGCGTTCACCTTTGCGGTATCTACATAATGAACCGTACCTACTACCGGACCGCGGTAAGCCTGACCGGCCTGATTAACCGACGGGTTGAGGATAGCGAACAACGGATTGTTCTTCTTGTACTCAGCGAGTTGAGCAGCCTGGTCTGCCTCAGCAGCCAAAGAGTCTGCGCCAAGGTTATCTACGAGGTCTGCGAGCTCATCACCCTCAGCCTTCGGAGCCTCAGCCTTTACCTCTTCTGCTTTCGGAGTTTCCTCAGCCTCTGCTTGAGCGCCGGCAGCGAACTCACGGTTGATCTGCGCGAGCATCGGCAGGAGTTCAGAAGCCTCATAGGTCTCCCAGAACTCAAGGTTAGCCGAACCCTGGAGGAGTTTACGAACACGCTCCGGCTCTTTGATACCCGGCAACTCAATCAGGATACGACCCGGTTGAGCGAGTTTCTGGATGTTCGGTTGAACCACACCGAAACGGTCGATACGTGTACGGAGCACGTTGAACGAGTTCTGGATAGCACCGTCAACCTCCTCGCGAATCACTTTCTCTACCTCAGCGTTGGTGGAGTTCAGCGTCACTTTGTCTTTGAGTTCGAAAGTCGAGAAGATCGAAGCCAATTGGCCTTCCGGATCAATCTCACGATACGACTCGATAAAGAGCGTTACGAAATCCGTACCACTCGTTTTCTGTTTCTGCTTAGCCGCAGCCAATGCTGCTTTGTAGTTCGGGGTCTCGTTATGACCGCTCAACGCATCGAGAATGTCCGGAACAGACACCTCCATCGTCACGTTCATACCGCCCTTGAGGTCCAGACCAAGGTTGATCTCTTTCTCACGGCACTCTTTGAGCGTGTAACCAAACCACACTTTCTTTGCTGCAATCGAATCCAAGTACTGGTACTCTTTTGCATCATCACCCGCTGCATACTCCTTAGCGGCTTTGTCATAATGACTCGTCACCAACGAGAACGACAGGTAGAAGGCACATACCAGCGCAAGGCAGACTGCCAAAATTCTAACAAGTCCTTTGTTTTGCATAATCGTTTGTTGTTATTTGTTATGATTTATTTATGCAGTATTTGCACTTTTTTGCGCACGTGTAAGGTGTGTGTGCCTGTGCACGCCGCAGAAAAAGCGTGCAAAGGTACGGAAAAAAAATGACATACACAAGAGTGTATGCCACTTTTCGCTATTTTTTTTGGTTTTTTACGCCTTTTTAGCCCTTTATCGCTTGTAATTTTCCCATTTCGTGTTCCGCATGTCACCCGATTTGAGGAATTCCTCGTGCATCGCGAAGGCGCAAGACAGTTCGTGTTGCGTCTGTCCGTGACGCGCTATCTTGAGGTAGTCGCGCAACATCTCACGGTACTCCGGAGCGACACAGTTATTGATGATCTCCTCGGCACGCTGACGCGGACTCTTGCCACGCAGATCGGCTACGCCTTGTTCGGTCACCAGCACTTTCACACTATGCTCGCTATGATCGAGGTGGGTCACCATCGGTACGATCGAAGAGATGGCGCCGTTCTTCGCCGTCGAAGCGGTCGTGAAGATAGAGAGATAAGAGTTGCGGGCGAAGTCACCCGAACCACCGATACCGTTCATCATCTTCGTGCCGCATACATGCGTCGAGTTGACATTTCCATATATATCGGCCTCGAGGGCGGTGTTGATGGCGATGATACCGAGACGGCGAGCGATCTCCGGACTGTTCGAAGTCTCCTGCGGACGCAGTAAGAGTTTGTCGCGGTAGAAATCCAAATCCGCCAGCACTTCGGCCATCTTCGACTCTACGAGTCGCAGCGAGCAACCCGAAGCGAACTTACAGTGGCCCGCTTTGATGAGATCGACTACGGAGTCTTGGATCACTTCCGAGTACATCTCAAACGGCGGGATATGCGGGTTCTTACCTAACTCGCCGAGCACGGCGTTCGCAACGTTTCCTACACCACTCTGAATAGGCAGGAAGGACGCCGGAATACGACCGGCTTTGAGTTCGGCCTCGAGGAAAGCCGCTACGTTCGCGCCGATTTTCGCCGTCGTCTCATCTACCGGCGTGAAGGCCGGGATCTCGTTCGGACGATTCGTTTTTACCACAGCTGCAATCTTCGCAGGATCAACCTTGATATGATCCGAGCCGCAGCGATCGGAGGGTTTGTATATAGGTATCTCGCGGCGTTGAGGCGGGTCAAGGGGTTCGTACAAGTCGTGCATACCGCGCATCGAAGCGGGGAACATCTCATTAAGCTCAACGATGATCTTATCGGCCATGCGGCAGATAGTCGGCATGATACCGATACCGGCTGCCGGCACGATCGTACCGTCTTCGCCTACATACGAAGCCTCGATAATCGCCCAGTTGGGTTTGGGAAGAAAACCGTACCGCAAGTCCTGCGCCATATGGCTCAGGTGCATATCGAAATAGTGCGTACCCTCGGCATTGATCTCTTCGCGCATCGACTTGTTCGACTGATACGGCGTGCGGAATTCCACCGCGTGAGCACGCGCTAAAGCACCGTCACAACTGTCACCCATCGAAGCACCTGTCTCCAGGCCTACACGGAAAGGAATACCCTGTTCGTGCAGCTTCTCTGCGCGTTGAGCCAAAGCAAAAGGAACCGCCTTAGGCACTCCGGTGGCGGTAAAACCACCCATGCCTAAGACGTCACCATGTTGAATCAATTCGGCGGCTTGCTCAGCCGTCATGAAAGGTAAAGCCATGTTGTCTGCCTATTTAGATAGCTTATGCCTTTCCGTCGCTACCAAGCACGTTGATGATCTTGTGCTTGTACAGCTCGGTCATCAGGTCGCGAGCCGGACCGCAGTACTTACGCGGATCGAACTCAGCCGGTTTCTCAGCGAATACCTTGCGAACAGCAGCGGTGAAAGCCAGACGGCTGTCGGAGTCGATGTTAATCTTGCAAACAGCGCTCTTGGCTGCCTTGCGAAGCTGCTCCTCAGGAATACCTACTGCATCGGGCAGTTTGCCACCGTACTGGTTAATCATGTCCACATATTCCTGTGGAACAGAAGACGAGCCGTGGAGAACGATCGGGAAGCCCGGCAATTGCTCCATTACGGCGTCCAATACGTCGAATGCCAAGGGCGGCGGAACAAGACGACCCGTCTTCGGGTCACGCGTGCACTGCTCCGGAGTGAACTTATATGCGCCGTGGCTGGTACCGATAGAGATAGCCAGCGAGTCACAACCCGTACGAGTAGCGAAATCGACTACCTCTTCCGGCTTCGTATAGTGGCTGACAGCAGACGAAACCTCGTCCTCTACACCGGCCAATACACCGAGCTCAGCCTCAACGGTTACATCAAACTGATGAGCATAATCAACCACTTTCTTCGTCAATGCGATATTTTCCTCGTAAGGCAGCGAAGAAGCATCGATCATCACACTTGAGAAACCGAAGTCAACGCAACTTTTGCAAAGCTCGAAGCTGTCTCCGTGATCGAGGTGCAAGCAGATCTGCGGGTTCTCCCAACCGAGTTCCTTAGCGTACTCTACAGCGCCCTGTGCCATGTAACGCAACAGCGTCTGGTTAGCATAGTTACGAGCACCTTTCGATACCTGAAGAATCACCGGACTCTTGGTCTCTGCAGCAGCCTTGATGATAGCCTGCAACTGCTCCATGTTATTAAAGTTAAACGCAGGGATCGCATAACCTCCCTTGATAGCCTTGGCGAACATCTCACGGGTGTTCACCAAACCCAATTCCTTGTAACTTACCATAATTCTAATTTGTTATTTGTGATTTTTGATTTGTAATTTATTACTCTCTCCAGAACTTTGCCGCATGATGACCCTTAATCAGGATGTGGTGGTTCGCAATAGGCGAAGTCAACAGGTACTGAGCCACGATCGGCGTCGTCTGAATCCATACCTGCGTGCGGCACATATTCTTCTCATACTGACAACGCGTAACTTTCACATTCACAGCCAGTAAGCGCTTCAAGTCGTGACTCAGTTTAACCAAAGTATAGTCACCGGCCGGCACTTCCCCGTGAATTGCTACACCTATACCCGACTCGAAATGCGTCGTGAATTCATGCTTCTCGGTCATGCTCAGCGCAATCGTACATTTCGACAGCAGGATTTGGCCGTCCGACTGGACACGTGCGGGGTTCGCCATCCAACCCGGTTCACCCGTCAGTTTCCTACATGCGATCATCGTCAGCAATACCGGAATATCACTCTCGCAACCCGCCGGAATACCTTCGTCCTGCAACTTACTGATAGCCAAACAGCCTGTGTTCTTAACGGTCTTGAACAGGTCGAAGCAACGCATCGTGATACCATCCAGTTTGTTCTTCTTGATAATCTCTTTAAGACGCTCATAGATAGCCTCAGCTCCCTTCATACCCGGATCTACCTCGCCCAGACTCGACAGCTCCGTGAACGGGATATCAATCAACTGGCAGTTCATCGAAGTCAGTATTTCCTTGTAGTCCACATTCGATGCAATCAACCAATCCGAAGAAGCGCCGACAACACCCAGACGCAAGATCTTATCGTTATGCAGCACTTTCTCCAGCGGCACGCGCGTCAAGGAGTCCGTCTCACTCGGGTCAGGGAATATTGTATCGTTTTCGTGCATCATGATCTTCGCCAATCCGTTGCGCTGACGAATAAAACTCAGGATCTCCAAAGCGGCCGGAAGCGAGTTACTGAACTCACTGACCATCAGATAAACAGGACGCTTCAGGTCGATTTTCTTCTCGCGAACAAGATCAACAAACTGGGCCTCTGTACCACCAGAAAGCACGGCGATAACTTGGTTCTCTTCAATGAATGAATCCGAAATCTTGAAGGGCATTCCGGACACCTCAGTATGGAGGTGGGAGCATAAAGTGTGTAACATGGCTGTATGTTATTTGTTAGTGTTGTTACAAATTGCGCTGCAAAATTACTAAAAAGTTGGCATATATGCAAATATTTTATATTTTTTTCACGCGAAATGAGTAATATTTCTGTCCGAAATAGCTGATTATGACCGTTATGACCGTGATTGCCATCTTACTCGGCGTCGGATACCAGCCCCACATCTCTACGCATAACTTGAGTCCGAAATAGTTGATAGCGAGATTAACAGCCACGATGGTAATATACCGAATTAACTGCCGTGCGCCGTGCAAATCCGATTGCGTGAAGGTCACGTATTTCTGCAACCAAAATCCCGTCAACAAGGTGATCGGAAAGACAATACACAGCGTCGCTATATGCGGGGTTAAGCAAAGTTGAGAGTTGAGAGTTGAAAGTTGAAAGAAGTTTGGAAGTTGCAAGTAAACCAAGTCATGGCCTATAACAAAGTTATAAATCAGGAAATACAGCACCCAATCGAGTACCATATTCCCTCCTCCGCACGCCGCATAACGAAACATCTGTTCCGGTATCCATTTCTCAAACGGACGGTAGAAAAAGTCAATGACCTTTGTTATTATCCGAGCAAGTCTATTCATATCGTATATACCTTGCGGCTGCAAAGGTACTACAAAAAAATGACATACGCAAAATATATGGTTATTTTTCAATACTTTTTTTATTGTTAAAAGGTAAATACCAGGTAAATACCAGGTAAATGACAGGTAAATAAAAAGGAAAAGAAAAAGGAAAAGAATTACCACTGAGTACCGAGTATGCGGAGGGAGGATTGCCGTATTGGGAATGGATGACGGGTTTTGTTATCCTCTACATTCTAAGTGCAGTAGTTCTGGCGAAAGCCACACATTGTAGAGGAGGCTGACGAACGGTATTGGTGGGCGGTCATGCCGAGGTGTTGCCGGGTGTATTTGCAGAAGAAACTGAGGCTCGGGAAATTCATCTGTACGCAGATCTCTTTGACACTTCGGTCTGTTTGTCGGAGCAGCCGTTTAATCTCTTGCACGCAAAGTTCATTGATAACCGCCTGTGCCGGTTTGCCTGCTACGGTATTGCATGCCACAGACAGGTATTTGGGGCTTACCGCCAGCTGCGCCGCAAACCAGCGCACTTCACGCTGACGGCCTTTGGT
>JAFSQV010000007.1 GCA_017446455.1 Paludibacteraceae bacterium | reverse complement strand
GGAGAAACCAGTCCTCTTCTGGGAGAAAGAGGTGAGCGAACATCAGCAGAAACAGCTGACGCAGTACTTGCGAATTCAAGAGAAAGAGTGGGATTATTTCAAGTGCCTTTCGGCGGCTATCTATGCCTTGCGGCAGTTGGGCTATGTGCGTCGTGCCTGCTCCGTTCGGGATATCACCCGATGGATGTCCGAACAATTGGTCGAAGACTACAACAAGAAAAATAACCACGACCAGTTTCTCCGCGCATGGAAAGAGTTAGGGCGCTATACCCCCGAGGTGAAAGAGTACGTGGAGAAGTTGGAAAAGGTTGGAATCACACGTATGGATAACAGAAAATAACAAAATAGTAACAATTTCTGCTGTAAATTTGCATGTATGCAAAAAAAGCAGTAATTTTGCAACGCAAAATTGGTTCACAACAAAAATACACAATAAAGAAGTATGAAGAAGTTATTTCTTATTCCCGTTCTCTGCTTGTCCGTCTATCTGATGGCAAGCACGCCACAACCGTATTTCACCTCCCCGGAGATGCCGAACGCCTTGCATTACCTGCCGGGACCGCCGCAGGCCAACTCGATGCGCTTTGCTTACGACACCGCCCGGTATAACTGGGGCAAAAGTATGCGTCCCACGCCGCGCGGCGAGAAAGCCCGTCTGGATGCCGAATACAGCATCGCGCGCATGGCGGCTATCTTCTCTCCGGTGCTCGGTATAGAGATCTCCGAGAAGAACACTCCGCAGATATGGAAACTGCTGACGGACGCCACCAAGACAACCGATTTCGCGTGCGACAGCGCCAAGATCACCTATATGCGCAAACGCCCGTATATGGTATTCCATGAGCCGACCCTCATTCCGGCCGACGAAGAACCGCTCAGCCATAACGGTTCGTATCCCTCCGGACATACGACGCTCGGATGGTCAACAGCCCTCATCCTCTGCGAAGTTGATCCTGCCGACCAGGACGCGCTGCTCAAAGAAGGATTTGAGTATGGCCAGAGTCGTGTCATTGCCGGTTTCCACTGGCAGAGTGATGTCGATGCCGCCCGCGTAGTTGCCGGTGCCGCTTTTGCGCGCATACACACCAGCAAAGCATATCTGAAACAACTCAAGAAAGCCCGGAAAGAGTTCCGCAAGAAACGTAACCGCAAATAATTATGCAAATCATCACAACAAAAAAAGAATTGCAGGCGGCGGTGCAGGCCTGCAAGGAAGCAAACAAAACCATCGGTCTGGTACCGACGATGGGTGCGCTGCACGCCGGACATGCGTCCTTGGTGCGCCGCGCCGTAGCAGAGAACAACGTATGCGTCGTTTCTGTCTTCGTTAACCCTACACAGTTTAATAACAAAGAGGACCTGGCTAAATACCCCCGTAATATCGAGCGCGATGCCGAACTGCTCAGTTCCATCGGTGCGCATTTCGTCTTTGCGCCGACACCCGAAGAGATGTACTCCGCCGAAGAGATGAACACCACCTTCGCTTTCGACTTCGCCGGACTGGACCAGGTGATGGAAGGCAAGATGCGCCCTGGCCATTTCAACGGCGTGGTGCAAGTCGTCAGCCGACTCTTCTATCTCGTCCAACCCGATAAGGCGTATTTTGGCGAGAAAGATTTCCAACAGTTGGCGATCATTCACCACATGGTAGAGCGTAGCGCGATGGCAGGCACGTTCGGAGACCTGAAGATCATCGACTGCCCGATCGTACGCGAAGAGTCCGGGTTGGCACTCTCCAGCCGCAACGAACGACTCTCTGCCGCCGAGAAACAAACGGCTTTGGCTATCTCCCGTACCCTTTTTGAGTCGTTGAAATGGGCGAAAACAGCCTCTGTAGCGGAAGTGCAGCAACGCGTCATCGATACCGTCAATGCCGTGCCCGGTCTGGAAGTGGAGTACTACGAGATAGTCGATCAAACGACTCTCCTGCCTACCGACACCTTCGCACATGCCATCGGTTGCATCACCGTCTATTGCGGCCCTGTGCGCCTGATAGATAATATCAAGTATAATCTCTAATCGGTGATTGGTCCTTGGTAATCGTTTGCGACGCACATATTCCGTATTTGGTTGAAGCCATCCGTAAGGCGTGGCCAGACATCGATATTTCTCCGATGGAACCGGAGCAAATAGACGCTGCGGCTGTACGCCATGCGGATGTGCTGGTGGTACGTACACGCACAAAAGTCAATGAAGCGCTATTGGCGGGTTCGTCCGTGCGATTGGTGTGTACCGCCACTATCGGTTTTGACCATATAGACACCGCCTATTGCGACGCTCACGGCATCTCATGGACCGCCTGCCCAGGTTGCAACGCCCAAGCCGTATGCGACTATATCGAAGAAGCCCTCAACGAATTCACCAATCATCAATTAGCAATTATCAATCCACCGACCATCGGTGTCATCGGTGTTGGTCATGTGGGTTCATTAGTGGCTAAGATGGCGGAGCGTCGCGGACTGAAAGTACTCCTCAACGACCCGCCCAAAGGAATAGGGATTTCTCTCGATGAGATCGCGAAGAATTGCGACATCATTACCTTCCATGTACCTCTAACCTCTAACCCCCTAACCCCTAACCCTACTTTCCATCTATGCGATGCCACTTTCCTCGCCCGCTGCAAACCCCATGCCTTGATTATCAATGCGGCGCGAGGTGGGGTGGTGGACGAGCAGGCGCTGCGCTGCAGCGGGCACCCCTATATCTTGGATACCTGGGAGAACGAACCGCATATCGACCCTGCCGTACTGCAACACGCCTTCCGCGCGTCTATGCACATCGCCGGCTATTCCGTAGAAGGCAAACGCAATGCCTCGCAGACATGCCTCGACACTGTCGCCCGTACATTCGCTCTTCCGCCCATAACGCTTCCTGCTTTCCCCTCGCACGGCGATACCGCCCCGGGTTGGTTGGCGCGTATCACCCGCGACCTGCAAGCGCAACCTACTGCCTTCGAAGCGCTCCGCAGAGACTATCCCTTACGCTAAAAAAAGAAGCAGCGCTATAACTGCCCTGCTTCTACCAGATTGATGATCCGCTCGGTGATGCGGTCTTTATCCGCTGCGTCGTATTCTTCCTTCAGGTCGTTCTTGAAGAGTTTGGCGATGAACTGCCAGAAGTTCGCACTCGCCTTTCCTTTGTACTGCTTGATCAATTCGTAACTCGTCTTGTCCGTCTCACGATCCATGAGTTTCATCAGCATCATACCCTGACTGGCGTACATGCCCCGAAAATCTTTCTCGTATTTCTTAAAGAGGTATCGCTCGTACGAGCGCCACCACTTCCTCCGGCTCTTCTGGTCCGGTAACTTCGCTAACTCCCAATTAGCGTACTCCATATCTTTGGTGATCATCTTCGCGTACGGTAGACATTTCTTCACGTCCCGTACCGTGCGCCAATAGAACTTCTCCTGTTTCTTGTTCTTGAACTTCATCGGCGGGTACACCCATACCTCATGCAACCACGCCAGATACAAGGTATCATTACCCGTCACGCGGATCATACACGAGTCCGGATACGTCCGCTTAACCTCTGTCGCGGGGGTCATTAAAACATTGGCAGCGAGCATATTCATACCCACTGCCAACCCCAAAACTATGAATGCTATTCTTCTCAATAGTTCAATGCAAATACTACGCGACCTGCAGACGGTTTGCCCGTCACCATGCAGACACCCGGTTCGCTCTTGTGGCCCGGCAGGTCTGCCAACGGAATACAACGGATTGTCGCTTTCGTCTCATCTTTGATACGTTGCTCAGTTTCAGCCGTACCGTCCCAGTGGGCGAGCAGGAAGCCGCCTTTCTTCAGCTCCTCTTTGAACTCATCATAACTATTCACCTCGCGGGTGTTAGCGATGCGGAAATCAAGCGCCTTCTTCAGCAAATTCTTCTGGATCTCTTCGAGCAATGCCTGCACTTTTTCTACGATTCCATCGAGAGAAATCGTCTCTTTGGTTTGCGTGTCACGACGTGCGATCTCGATGGTGCCGTTCTCTAAATCGCGACCACCCATAGCTAGACGAACGGGCACTCCCTTCAGCTCATAATCCGCGAACTTATATCCCGGCGTATATTTCTCGTCGGTGTCCACCTTCACGCGGATACCCAGTGCTTTCATCCGGTCGGCAATCGGATTGAGTTTCTCCATCAACTTCGCCAAGTCTTCCTCTTTCTTGAAGATCGGCACAATAACGACTTGTATCGGCGCCAAGTGCGGCGGCAGTACCAAACCGTTGTCATCCGAGTGCGTCATGATGAGCGCACCCATCAGACGGGTCGAAACACCCCAACTTGTAGCCCATACATACTCGTATTTGTTCTCCTTGGTCAGGAACTGTACGTCAAAACTCTTCGCGAAGTTCTGGCCGAGGAAGTGACTCGTACCGGCCTGCAGCGCCTTACCGTCCTGCATCATCGCTTCGATACAATAGGTATTCAATGCGCCTGCAAAACGCTCATTCGGAGACTTGACACCTTTTACTACAGGAATAGCCATGATGTTTTCTGCAAAATCGGCATATACATCCAGCATCTTGCGGGCATAATCCTCTGCCTCCTCTTTGGTGGCATGCGCCGTGTGACCTTCCTGCCAAAGGAACTCCGCTGTACGAAGGAACAGACGCGTACGCATCTCCCAACGCATCACGTTACACCATTGGTTGCAAAGGATAGGCAGGTCGCGATAGGACGAGATCCAATTCTTGTACGTACTCCAGATAATGGTCTCACTCGTCGGACGAATGATCAACTCTTCCTCTAACTTCGCCTGCGGGTCAACGACCACACCGCGACCATTCGGATCATTCATCAAGCGGTGGTGCGTCACTACGGCGCACTCCTTGGCAAAACCCTCTACGTGCTCTGCCTCACGACTTAAGAAAGACTTCGGAATAAGGAGCGGGAAATAGGCGTTCTTCACACCTTGCTCTTTGAATCGACGGTCCAGTTCGGCCTGAATAGCTTCCCAGATGGCGTAGCCATAAGGTTTGATCACCATACATCCGCGAACGGCACTCTGCTCAGCCAAGTCGGCTTTCACTACCAGTTCGTTGTACCACTTGGAGTAATCCTCGCTGCGAGGAGTCAGTTTTTGAAAATTAGCCATATATTGACGTCCATTGATTGTTCTTTTTCCAAAAAGGATGGCCATCGACCATCCTTTTTGTCGAGAAGAGGCGACTCGAACGCCCGACCCCTACGTCCCGAACGTAGTGCGCTACCAACTGCGCTACTTCTCGAAAGCGGGTGCAAAAGTACTGCTTTTTTTTGAATTGAGCAAATTTTTTGCAAATTATTTTACACTTTTTCGTTTAAAAGTGCGTTTTATGGGCTTTAATGGCTCTGTCTTTGCAATAATTTCACGAACTTCAGCTTCCGTAATCGTATCTGCTATGGCTGTTCTCGGCAACTGATAGTTACCATTCTCCGTCCGAATATATGCTCCGTACCGACCACGCATGATCTGGATATCGCCCCAGGATTGAATCGGCGTTTCTTTCTCTTTCTGCTGTTCAATCAGCGCCACCGCCTCGTCGTGCGTCAAAGATGATACCTCTTTTCCGCGAGGCAGACTGATATAGGTCTTACCGTAATGGAGATATGGACCGTACTTACCGGTACCTGTCGTGATGGTCTGTCCTTCGTATTCTCCCAGCGAAGCCGGCTGTGCGGCGCGGAAGAGGTCCAAGGCCTCCGAGAGTGTGATAGAGAAGATCGACTGGCCTTTCTTCAGACTTGCGAACTTCGGTTTCTCGTTCGCCGCATCGCCTAACTGCACGCACGGGCCTATCTTACTGATCTTCGCGATTACCGGTTGACCCGTCTCCGGATCATTACCCAGCAGTCGTCCACTCACTTTTCCCGATGAAATCGAAGATAATAAGGGTTTGAAGGTCTTATAGAACGTATCGACGGTATTGACCCAATCTGCCTTACCTTCCGCAATCCGGTCGAACTGCTCTTCCGAGTGCGCCGTGAAGTCATAACTTAGAATCTGCGGGAAGTGCGCTACCAGAAAATCATTCGTGATACGGCCCAGATCCGTCGGCAACAATCGTTGCGTCTCTGCGCCGTAGATCTCGGATTTCTGATGTTCTACTACCTCGTCGTTCTTAAGCGTCAGAATGGTGCAGTCGCGTTTTT
Source organism: Paludibacteraceae bacterium (assembly GCA_017446455.1). Classification (GTDB taxonomy): domain Bacteria; phylum Bacteroidota; class Bacteroidia; order Bacteroidales; family Paludibacteraceae; genus Colicola. The sequence goes on along the minus strand of JAFSQV010000007.1, from coordinate 1,642 downwards.
GACCGGCTACCGATCCTTTCTCTACGTATTTGACATTCTGAATGGTCTCGATAATCGTAGCGTATGTAGACGGGCGACCGATACCTAATTCCTCCATGCGCTTCACGAGCGTCGCCTCGTTGTACCGCAACGGCGGTTTGGCATAGGTCTGAATTCCCTCTGCGCCTTGCAGTCTCAACCGCTCGCGCGGGGACATCGCCGGTAATACGCGGCGGGTCTCTTCTTCCTCATCGGTCGATTGTACATAGACGCGGGTGAAACCGTCGAACGTGATGACTTCGCCTACGGCCGTAAACGCGTATTTGCTTCCATATACAGACACCTCAATATTCGTCTTCTCGCTCTCTGCGTCGGCCATTTGGCAGGCGATAGTACGTTTCCAGATCAATTCATACAAGCGTTGCTCATCCCTTGTCGCACCGGCTGTCTGTACGTTCATATAGGTCGGACGAATGGCTTCGTGTGCTTCCTGAGCTCCTTTGGCCTTTGTGTGGAACTGGCGCGTATGTACATACTCGCTGCCGTACAACTGCGCAATCACCTCTTTGCTCGTAGCGAGCGCCAGCGAAGACAGGTTGACCGAGTCCGTACGCATATAGGTGATTTTTCCGCTCTCGTATAACGACTGCGCCAGACGCATCGTCTTCGACACGGGGAATTTCAACTTACGCGCCGCTTCTTGCTGCAGGGACGAGGTAGTGAACGGCGGAGCAGGGATGTGCTTCACCGGCTTACGCTGTACGTCGCGTACGATGAATTGCGACTTGGGCAGACTCTCCAGAAATTCTATCGCATCTTTTTTATGCGAGAAACGATGGTTCAATTCGCAGCGAAGCACCGACGCGTCACCGGGATTTGTACCGATGAAATCGGCAAAAATGCGATAGGACGACGAAGCGCGGAAGGCTTCTATCTCGCGCTCTTTCTCTACGATCAAGCGTACCGCTACCGACTGTACACGACCGGCCGAGAGACCCGTCGTCACTTTCTTCCATAAGATAGGCGATAACTCAAATCCTACGATGCGGTCCAGCACGCGGCGTGCCTGTTGGGCATTCACCAGATCATAGTCTATATCGCGCGGATGCTGAATAGCTTCCTGAATAGCCGATTTGGTGATCTCATGAAAGACGATACGCTTGGTATCTTTCTTATCCAGACCAAGCACCTCTTTTAAGTGCCAGGCAATCGCTTCTCCCTCGCGGTCCTCATCGGATGCCAACCAAACAGTATCGGCTTTTTTTACCTCTTTGGTCAATTGGTCCAGTAAGTGCTCCTTGTGCGCATCTATCACATAATGAGGCTGATAGCCGTGCTCAAAATCAATTCCCATCGAGTTCTTACCCAGCGGTTCGATATCGCGGATATGACCCTGACTACTCATCACATGATAGTCGCTCCCCAGAAACTTCTCAATCGTCTTCGCCTTCGCCGGAGACTCTACTATTACCAAATTTTTGCTCATATGCAATATATAATAAGGTGTCCCTCAAAAAATCGGCGCAAAAGTAGTATAAATAATTTATTTGTGCAAATTATTTTTTTTCGCTTGCATATATCAAAGATATTTAGTATCTTTGCAGCCGAATTGAAAAAAATATTTGAAATTTTTTATAGAAAGGACTTGCATGAATATCTTTTT
>JAFSQV010000043.1 GCA_017446455.1 Paludibacteraceae bacterium | reverse complement strand
TGTAGCCTAACTTATAATGCTTGGTACCGGTGAGTTGAACAGCAGGATAAGTAGCACGTTGGGGCAAAGCCTTCGGCTGCAGGCGCGAGAAAGTCTTCTCAATCATCGGTTTTGCTTCCTCCGTATTGAAGTTTCCTACCAGGATAAGGGCCATGTTGTTCGGCACATACCAGGTGTTGTAGAACTCAATCAGTTTCGACAGACGCGGGTTCTTGAGGTGCTCGGGAAGACCGATGACCTCGCGCTCGTATGGCGAACCTTTGTAGATATCCGCCATCATCTGGTTTTGCACCTGCGACGAGGGTTCGTTGGCATACATATTGTACTCCTCGAACACATTCTCGAGCTCGGCTTGGAACGTACGGAAGACGGGGTCGATAAGACGATCGGAATAGATGGTCAACCAGCGAAGCATCTCATTCTGCGAGAACGAACCTACGTAGGCTGTGAGATCATAAGAGGTGAAGGCGTTCACGCCCTCGGTTCCGATGAGGTCGAGCATGTGAAAGAAATCTTCGGTGGAAGATACTTTGGCCTCACGCATGGAGCACTCGTTGATTTGTGTTGCGAGTTGCTCGCGCAGTTTCGGGTCCGTCGCCTCGCTATACCGGTCGTAGAGTGCGATGATTGAGTCGTAGATCGGTTTCTCTTTCTCCCAGTCGAGCGCGCCGATACGCTGCGTACCCTTGAAGAGCATGTGCTCGAGATAGTGGGCAAGACCCGTGTACTCCGCCGGTTCATCTACCGAACCCGCGCGAACCACTACGTAGCCCGTTACATCCGGCGCGTCATGGTCTTCCCACAGCATGACGGTCAATCCATTGTCTAACTTGTACTCTGTCAGACCCTCACGGGATTGAGCAGAGAGAAATGCGGTGCCACAGATGAGCAGCAGAGCGCCAAGTAAAAATTTTCTCATTGTTGTTAATATTTGTTGATAATTATCGTAATTTCGTAATTACGGGATTACGGAATTGTTTTTTACCATTCGAGGAGGACCTTGCCGCACTGGCCGCTAACCATAACGTCGAAGCCTTTCTGGAAGTCGCGGAAGTTGTAGCGGTGGGTGATGACCGGACTGAGGTCGAGTCCTCCGACCAGCATCTGCTCCATCTGGTACCAGGTCTCCCACATACGACGACCGGTGATACCTTTGATGGTCAGGGCGTTGAAGATGACATCGGACCAGTTGACCTGGGTGTTGGACGGCAGGATGCCGAGTTGGGCGATGTTCGCACCTTTGTACATATGCGCGATCATATCGTTGAAGGCAGCCGGTGCGCCGGACATCTCCAGACCTACGTCGAAGCCACGGATACCGAGCCGGAACATCGCATCAGCGATCGTCTCGCCTTTGGAACCGTCCACCGTCAGCGTAGCGCCCATCTTTTTCGCGATCTCCAAACGCAACGGATTGATATCCGTCACTACGATGTTCTTGGCTCCCGCGAAGCGGCAAATACCTGCAGCCATCGTACCAATGAGGCCCGCACCCGTGATGAGTACGTCTTCGCCGAGCAACGGGAAAGCCAGTGCGGTATGGGTCGCGTTGCCAAAAGGATCCATGATGGCTGCGAAGTCATCAGGGATATTCGGGTGCACTTTGACCACATTCGATTCCGGAACAGAGACGAACTCTGCGAAACAGCCGTCGCGTCCCATGATACCGAGGGAGATCGTGTTTTCGCACACATGTCCCATGCCCCGGCGACAGTTGCGGCAGTGTCCGCACGTGATATGTCCTTCCGCCGTGACGCGGTCGCCAATCTTGAAATTACGCACACCGGGACCGCAGTCGGCTACGATGCCCACAAACTCATGCCCCATGGTATAGGGCGGTTTGCAGTGGGCTTGCGACCACTCGTCCCACTTGTACATATGCAGGTCGGTACCGCAGATAGCGGCCTTGGTGACCTTGATGATCACATCGTTGACGCCCATTTCGGGTGTCGGGACGTCTTCCATCCAGATACCCGGTTCGGCATATTTCTTTACTAGCGCTTTCATTTCAGTACTCCGAGTTTTTTACCAACCTTAATAAAGGCCGCAACACCTTTGTCGAGTTGCTCGCGGGTATGGGCGGCAGAAACCTGCACGCGGATACGCGCCTGGCCTTTCGGCACGACGGGATAATAGAAGCCCGTGACATAGATGCCTTCTTCCTGCAGCTCGGCCGCGAAGACCTGGCTGAGTTTGGCGTCATACAGCATGACGGCGCATATAGCCGACTCCGTCGGTTTGATATCGAAGCCTGCCGCTTTCATGCGTTCGATGAAGTAGGCCGTGTTCTCGTGCAGGCGGTCTTGCAACTCGTTGCTGCGCGTGAGGATCTCGAAGGTCTTGATACCGGCGGCCGCAATCATCGGCGGGATAGAGTTCGAGAAGAGGTACGGACGGCTGCGCTGACGCAGGAGGTCGATGATCTCTTTCTTTCCCGTCGTAAATCCGCCCACCGAACCGCCGAAGGCTTTGCCGAGCGTGCCGGTGATGATCTCGATCTTTCCGCGCAGGTTATAGCGCTCGGTGACACCGTGACCGGTCTTACCTACTACGCCGGCGGAGTGCGACTCATCAACCATGACGAGCGCGTTGTATTTCTGCGCCAGCTCGTAGATCTTATCGAGCGGACAAACATTGCCGTCCATCGAGAACACACCGTCGGTCGCAATGATACGGAAACGCTGTGCCTGTGCCTCTTGGAGCTTTGCCTCGAGGTCCGCCATGTTGCCATTCGCATAACGATAGCGCACCGCCTTACAGAGACGCACGCCATCGATGATCGACGCATGGTTGAGGGCATCAGAGATGATCGCATCCTCCTCCGTCAACAGCGGTTCAAACAGACCACCGTTCGCATCAAAGCAAGCGGCGTATAGAATGGTATCCTCCGTTCCGAAGAAATCGGAGATGACGCGTTCGAGCTCTTTGTGCGTGTCTTGCGTACCGCAGATAAAACGCACCGACGCCATACCATAACCGCGGGCATCCATGCGGTCCTTCGCCGCCTGAATGAGTTCAGCGTTATCGGCCAGACCGAGGTAGTTGTTCGCGCAGAAATTGATCACGTCCTTATTGCCCTCGACCTTGATGCCCGAAGACTGCGGCGTGATGATCACGCGCTCGTTCTTATAGAGACCTGCCTCGCGAATCTCATTCAGCGTCGTTTGCAGGTGTTTTTGAAATTGATCGTACATAGTTTATAATTTTAACTAGGCGGCCTAGGAGTTCTAGGTTGCCTAGGATCCTAGATTATTCCCTGTTCGAGCATCGCTTGTGCGACTTTCATAAAACCGGCGATGTTTGCGCCTTTGACATAGTCGATATGCCCGTCGGCTTGGCGACCGAACTTGACGCACTGCTCGTGAATAGACTGCATAATATGGTGCAAGCGGTCATCCACTTCTTCGGCTTTCCAGCTCAAGTGCTCGGCGTTCTGGGTCATCTCCAGGCCCGAGGTAGCCACACCACCGGCGTTCGCTGCCTTACCCGGTGCAAAAAGTATGCCATTGGACTGGAAGAAATGGATAGCTCCCGGCTGGCATCCCATGTTACTTACCTCGCAGCAACACCAGCAACCGTTCGCCTTGAGTTCCTTCGCGTCGTCCTCAGACAACTCGTTTTGGAACGCACACGGCAGGGCGATGTCGCACGGTATGGACCATGCTTTCTTCTCGGCCGTGAAGACGCAGTCTTTCGGGAACTTGTCCGCCATATCCTGTACTTTATTACGGTTCGACGCACGCATGACGAGCATGTAGTCGATCATCTCGGGCGTGATACCGTTCTTAATCGCTACGACGCCATCCGGGCCGCTGATAGCCACTACCTTAGCGCCTAACTCGATGGCTTTCTTCGCCGCACCCCAAGCTACGTTGCCGAAACCGGAGATAGCGACGGTCTTGCCTTTGATATCTTTGCCTGCCTCATGCAGCAGATGTTGCGTGAAATAGAGGGCTCCGTAACCCGTTGCCTCGGGACGAAGGATCGAACCGCCCCAGGTCATGCCCTTGCCGGTCAATACGCCGGTATGGTACTCGCGCGCGAGCTTCTGGTACATGCCGTTGAGGAAACCTATCTCGCGGCCGCCGACACCTACGTCACCAGCCGGAATATCCTGATCCGGACCGATGCAACGCCAGAGCTCCAGCATGAAGGCCTGGCAGAAACGCATGATCTCTGCGTCCGACTTGCCTACAGGGTCAAAATCCGAACCACCCTTGGCGCCACCCATCGGAAGGGTCGTCAGTGCATTCTTAAAGGTCTGCTCAAAGCCCAAGAACTTCAGCATCGACGGCGTCACAGCACGGTGGAAACGAAGACCACCCTTGTACGGACCGATAGCGCTGTTGAACTGCACGCGGTAACCGAGGTTGGTCTGCACCTTGCCCTCGTCGTCAATCCATGTCACGCGGAAGGTGAAGATACGATCCGGCTCGACCATGCGCTCCACGATCTTCGCCTCTTCGAACTCGGGGTGCTGATTATACACCTCTTCGATAGACTCCAGCACTTCCTGAACGGCCTGCAGATACTCGGCCTCACCCGGATGTTTCGCAGCCAACTGCTGCATGATAGTTTGTACTTTCATTGTGTTTGTGTTTTATAAGGTATGTGTTAAATGAATGTGTGTTTCACCTTTGCGACTGCAAAGGTACTATAAAAAAATGACATACACAATAGATACGTCATTTTTTATAATTTTTTACACCTTTTTATTATTTCCCGGTGCTTACACCTCCGCCACCGCCGAGACGGTTGAGTTCGTCCATGTTACCTACCTTACGGTTCTTATGCTGCTGGTACTGACCGAACATCCATGTGACGGAGACGGTCACGCGTTGTTGGCGAATGGTATTTTTGCTCCAACTGATATAGCCGGGTTGCTGTCCTAAATCTTCGCTGTGGAACGCCAGTGAACGCGCCAAGTCTTGCACATTGAGATTGAAAATCAGGCCCTTCTGCATATAGGTCTTACGCACTCCGAAACCGAGGAAATAGGTACTACCCGACCGGTCGTAACCGGTAGCCATAGGCGAGGACCAGTTGCCGTCGAAGGTCATGATCCAATCCTTGGGCAGGTAAGCGGAGAGCGTACCGCCGACATAGCCGTAGTGACTGCGGTTCTCATACACCGGACTGCCATCCGCTTTTTTCTCATACGACTTGTTGATGAAATGCATCCAGCCGGCATTGACCGTCAAGGCAAGCCATGCTCCAACGATAGACCGCTTTGCTGTCGGATCGCTTGCGCTGTTAGACCGCGTTGCTGTCGGATCGTCCTCCGGACTGTTAGAAAATTTAGGAACAAGCGGCAGTTCGGTCAAAGAGAGGTTGGCGCCGTGCGTGGTACAGGTCCCGAAATTGGTCCATTGCATCTTGCCCGTTCCGTCCGGGAAGATCGTGGTCTTACTGGAGAACATATCCTGCGTATGTGCGAAGTTGAACGTCATATTCCAATACTGCGTCCAGGAGAAAGTGAGTTCCACGTCGTTATTGAATTCCGGCGTCAGATTCGTATTTCCTTCCTGATACGAGTAGGCATCCACATAGGTCTTGAACGGATTAAGCATATAATAATTCGGTCGCTTGATACGCCGCGTATAGCTGGCGCTCACCGTTATCGGCTGCCCTATCTTACCCAGCGGTTTCGACGTGTATCCCACATACGCCGTTGGGAACGGGTCGAAATAGGACTTGTTGATAATAGAATCCTGTGCATTCTGGTTCCATAGACCGTGGCTGTAGGTGTACTCGCCGCGCAGACCGAGTTTGACCGACCAGTGCTCGCCGAACTGTTTGCCCACGGATATATACGCCGCAGCCACATGCTCATCGTAATGGAACGCACTCTCCACGGACGGACGGGGCAGGTCATTGAGCGTCGAGTCGGTCGTCATCCGGTTATCCGTGGACGACAAGCCGTATTTGACACCGCACTCGATCATGCCGGTCTGCCAGAACTTAGTCTGGAAATCCAACTTGGCACTATAGATATTGACTACCTGACGGCTGTGGATATCGATGCCGAGCGCCGTCTTGCCCATATAGGGCTTGTCGTAACGCGTTAGCTGCGAATTGTCCGAAGAACTGTTATAGCGGTTGTAGTCCGCGTTCACCGTCAGTTCGCGCTCCAGCGCCTCATTGAAGGTATGCGTATAATTGAGGTTGGCGGTATGTTGCGGCGCCTTCATACGATTTTGGGAATGAGTCGTACTGTTCGTTGTATCCGCCCCTTGAATCATATAGGCGCGGTTGCCGTCCGGCACAATATGCTGATTCACGTCCATGAAAGGCACATTGAGGATGAATCCGAGCGTATTGACCGAGTCGATATACCAGTCGTTGCCCACCTTAAGCATATAATACTGGAAATCCAAGGCATAGTCCGAATAGGAGTAGTTCTTGAGTGCCGGTGTCTCGCGGTAGGTCTCAAAATCTATGTCATTCTGCGCATACACCTGCGCCAACTGGGCAAAGGTGTACGTTTTCTCGCCACGGTAGTTCAGATTTAATGACACGTACTCGTTATTCAACCAGCGCTTCACATCGCCGAAATACATACCGCCGTATGAAGCCGAGAGCATTCCGTTCAGACCGCGCATCATATTGCGTTTGGTCTTGATATTGATGATACCGCCGGAACCGCTCGCGTCGTATTTGGCAGAGGGGTTGGAAATGATCTCGATCTTCTCGATCGTGTTGCCGTCCGTGCCGTCAAGCATCGCCTTTAGTTGCTGTCCGCTCAGGTACGAGGGTTTGCCGTCTATCCAAATCTCCACGGATTTACCGTTGACGGTGATGTTGCCGTCCTTGTCGATACGCACACCGGGCGAACGGCGAAGGATATCGTTTCCGTTCGATCCCGCGGCAAGGGGCGACGCACTCACGTTCACCACTAACTTGTCCATTTGGCGCTCGATAAGCGGTTTCTTAGCTTTTACCTCTAATTCCGCCAGGCGCTCCGTCTCTTCGCGCAACACGAAATCCGGTCCACCAAACGCGGTCTGATAACCTACATAAGAGGCTTGGATGATTAGTCCCTTGGTACTTGGTCCATTAGTCACTTCTATCAGGTATTTTCCGTCGTCATCGGTGATCGCACCGGTGAGTAGCGTCGAGTCCGGCGCCAGTACGGAGATCGTCACAAACGGCATCGCTTCGCCTTTCGTATCTATAACGGAACCTTTGATCACCTCTGCACTGACTCCGGCAGCACAGAGCAGCATCATGCCTAAAAGAATCTTTTTCATATAAACAAGTTTTAAAATTTTGTGCAAAGGTACTGCTTTTTACGAATTTGGCATATGAAAAATCGGACATTCAAATTTTTTAAGCAAAAAAGACGGAGAAATCTTCTGATAAAGGAATACCCAACATTCTAAATTGCCCCGGTGAGACACAGCCCATCTGCTGAAACTCCATCGCAGCATGACTCAAGTCATAATATCCGTGCCGCAAAACGGTAGCCAACAAATCTATGGATCGGCCTTGAGCCGCCTGTTGTTGCATGTCCTGGATGGTTCGGTGAAAGCGCCTCAAACGGACAAACTGTTTAGGCGGAATACCCACATAATTGCGGAAGACCCGCAGGAACTGCCTTTCGCCCAGACAAGCGACGGACGCCAATTCTGCCGCAGATATATTGCCTTTCGCCTCATCGCAAGCCGCAATCACTTTGCTCAGCCGCGTATAGTGGGCATCGGTTTTCTGCGGAATACGTCCCAAGAAGAAAGCATCCAACTGCGTCGCGATAGACTCCGCCTTAGGGCTTGATTTGAAGATCTGATCCAGACACAACAGCCCCTCATCGCCGCTCTCATGAGCCGTAAGCACCTGACCGGACAACTGCTGCAGATCAATACCCGTCAACACATGCATTCCTCCTGGCTCAAAATCAAGCATCATTCCTTCAAACCAACCGCTCAGCGTCGTCAGCCCCAAAGTCGTCTGGTTCGCGCCCAACAGCATCAGTTCGTCGGATCGTTTGCCGCCCACTTCCACCACGGCATTTCGAACGAAAATCAAACTGCCGTAATTAGGCAACAAAGGCTGCACGTGTTTGCCGTTCACAAAACGCGGATCATCCTCCGGAGGCGCCATGGTGTCCGTCGAACCTTCCGCACGCACAAACACGTAGCGCGATATATACGGTCTGAGCGCCTCTGTGGGTTGAACAATCTGGAAAAACATCAGCTGATCTGTTTACGTAGATAAATAAAGAAAGTTGTTCCTTTGTCAGAGGTGGAGAATGTGATACGGCCACCGGAGCCCTCGACGATATGCTTCGAAATAGCGAGTCCTAAACCGTTGCCGTTGCTCTTGGTCGTGAAATTCGGACGGAAGATCTTCTCCTGTATCTCCGCCGGAATGCCCGGTCCGTTATCGGAAATGGTGATCTCCATCTCGCGCTCCGAATAGAGCGGGTTGAGCGTCACGATGATATCGCCGTTTTTCTGTCCTTCGAGCGCTTGAATGGCGTTGCGGATGATGTTGACGAACACCTGCGAGATCTGCTCTTTGTCCGCCAGACCCATTACGCCCGAGTCCGCACCTACGTATCGAACCGGTATCTGGGCGTCGTTCTCGCGCTGCAGCGTGATGACGGTGGAGAGTTTCTGCGCGATGTCCACTTCCGTCGTCACTACTTCGGGCTGTTTGGCGAAAGCCGAGAAGGACTGCGCGATATGCGCGAGGTTGTCGATCTCCGAAATGAGCATCTGCGTCGTCTTCTCAAAATAGGCATCGAACTGATCCGTGCCACGCTTGAGTTGCAATTTCTGTACGGACAACTTCATCGGTGTGAGCGGGTTGTTGATCTCGTGCGCTATCTGCCGCGCCATCGTGCGCCATGCGCTCTCGCGCTCCGCTTTCGCCAACTGCTCCGCACTCTCCTCTACCCGATCGACCAACATATTATAGCGCTCCACCAGCGCACCGAGTTCGTCGTGGTACGGATAGTCGATATGATTGTTCTGCTTGCCGCCGATGGTGAATCCTTTCATCTTCTCCGCCAGCAGCGAGATAGGCGCCGACATCGACTTCGCCGCCGCAAACGCGAAGAACAGCGCTAAGAGTAGCACCACCAGATACGGCGGCAAGAGGTGCGACAGCAGTTTGTCCACTTCTGCGTTGCGTGTCTGCTCGCTCAGGAAGGACGGCACGGCGATATAACCGATCGTGACGAATGAACCGTTATGGAACGGCACGTACGACACGAGGTACGGATGGTTCGCCAACTGCTCGTAGCATACCACCGAGTGCTCTTCGGTAAACAACGCTTGCGGCGCCATGCGACGCGAGAGCAGTCCGCTGTTGAACAGCGCGGGAGAAGATGAAGCGAGCAACTCGCCGTTCAGACCATAGACGTGGATATCCTGGTTCATGTCGTAGCCCAAGTCATGCAGGTCAATCGCCAAACCCGGGGCTTGCGAACCGGTCAAGGCCTGGTCCCAGTAATAGAGGTTGCGCAGGTAGGATTGCACGTACTCCGAGCGCATCTGCAGGTCATGCCGCTGATGCTCCTCCTGGTTGGCATGCACATAGCGGATGGACATAAAGAAGATATAGATGAACACCGCCATCACAGGTACCATCACAATATACATAATACGCGTACTCACGCGCATATTACGCGTGCCCCTGTAATGTATCAGGATGATGATGCCGATAAGGATGATGAGCCCGAAGAGGACGTGGCAGAGGATGAAGTACGGCCGCGAAGAAGCGTAGGGTTTGTCTTCGTACTCTAACAGTTGCCGGAAAGAAAAGGTCTGTGCGGCGACGGTGTAGATCTCCGTGTAGTCCTGGAGCTCCGTGTACGATATCGGGATGACTGTCAGGACGTTATACATCCCCGCACGGGTCCAACGCACTCTGGTCTTCGCGTTGGAGAACTCTTTGTCGCGCCAGGTGTCGTAAGAATGCAGGAATACGTCGCCGGAAGCCAGGCGGTTCGAAGACCAATAAACCATCTGATGCGCATCGAACACATAGAAGAATATCTCATTCTTCTCGTCCTTGGCCGTTCGCCCCTGGCCGTTAAACGGCTCCGTGATGGCGCGTATCGTATCAATGGATGCACCGCGTTCAAGGGCTTCGCATAAGATGGCTGTCTGCCGCTCCGCGAATGCCTGCTTCTCTGCAATCTTACGGTTCTGCTTCGACTCCGAACGGCATGCCGTCATACCGATCACCACCGCCAGAATCACCAGTCCCGCGAGTATCCAACCTAAATATGCTTTCAGTTTCTGCATTTCAAATCTATTTTGCGGTGCCATGTGTCCCGTTCAGCACCTTTGCGGCTGCAAAGACTAGGTGTTTCCGTTAAGCGGAAAAACCGCTACAGGGAAAAGGCCAAACCTTTGCGGCTGCAAAGGTAGTATATTTTTTTAATATATGCAAATAATTTGCATCTTTGTCGCATTTTTGCGGCAACTCTCTTTGCTTGTTTGACTCGGCCATAGGCGGTTTAGGCCTTCGTTGTCCTCGCTCCGCGCGAGGACGTGTTATCCCGTATCGTCCCTCGTCTTTGTATCACGATACTCGAGGCTACAAACGTCGAGGGCCCGCCCGATACAGGATAAAGGCGGGTGTAGCCCATGCCGGGTGTAGTAAGATTCTTGGCTTTTACGCCGGCTAATAGTCGGCATGAGGTTTCTTTTGGGCTATTAGTCGTGCCTCGTCCATTATCCCCGCATTTAATGCGGGCTGTTAGTTCGTTTCCTGCTCCGCGTGACAGCGCGGAGGGCCTGTTGGGCGGCAGTTGGTTCTTTGGTGGAGGGGTTACAGATCTTGCCGGAGAACACTCTGCCGTTCTTGCGGAAGAAATACATGTCGGAGTGACCACAGATTTTGCCACTCATGGACTCAATAAGTCCCATCGGCTTTACTTGACTCATAATAATGTTGGTGTTTGATGTTAATAAATGGGGTATTTTGAAATCGAATGCAAAAGTACGATGCGGGGGAAAAACGGGCAGGGGACATTGTGGGGCTTGCCTGCAAAGTCCCCTGCTTTAAATGTTATTATCCGACTTCTATGTCGTACTTCTCACAGAGGTAGCGAACAGCTTTTGGAGGAAGGAGTTGTTGCTTTGGGGTAATACCCATTGAAGTTAGAAAGTCCCGGTCGGATTTGAGCCAATGGCGGAATGTCTCCGAT
>JAFSQV010000042.1 GCA_017446455.1 Paludibacteraceae bacterium | reverse complement strand
GCCAGAACTGTTATTCAGCAAGCTCGTGGAACAAGAATACATGGTATGCCCTCACCGTTGGCAATAATGTCTTTGCATTCAAAACGCCAAGCAGCGGAGGTACAACAATGGTTGTTTCCGGTGCTTCTACACCCACTCTCAAATCCGGCGTAACGCCCTCCGGCACTTCTATCTTCAACAGCATGGCTTATTATCCTGCTTCTGTTTCTGGAGGAAGTAGTGTTACGCTGTCCTCTTATAGCGGAGGGAATGCAGGAGGAGGTCCCGACGGAGGAGGAAATCCCGGTGGCGGACCCGGCGGAGGAAGATAATATTTTAACTTAAATAGATGTGCAAAATGAAAAAAGTGTTTTACATATTAGCATGCCTGCTGATAAGCGGAACTGCTATGGCGCAGAGCCTGCTCACACCCGAGCAGTTAGCCAAACGTGAGAAACGCAAGAATCTCACGGTCAAGGAATGGAATACCGACGACAAAACAAAAACCCGTTGGCTGGACCGTATCAAAGTCTATGACAGCCAAGGACGGTGCGTAGAGGAAATTGAGTATGCTACGTATGGTCAGAAATGGCGTGTCACCTCTACTTATGATGACGTAACAGGAAAAGTAGTCGAGGAGGTGGAATATAATGACCGTAACCGCCCTGTGCGCATTAAAAAATACGAATGGAACGCAGACGGCACCAAAGCCAAGCAGTACAACTACCTTCCGAACGGTAAACTCTATTCCGTCAAGGTATATGAGTATATATTCTCGGATAAATAGTTTTTTTTAAAGATTTTGGGCAGGTAAGATAATTTTTCTGCCCAAAATCTTGCGTATATAAAAAAAAAGCAGTACTTTTGCAGCCGCAAAAGGTTGGATACCTTTATTTCAGTAACGAAAAGTAAATTAATTATGGACGATTATCACGCGGACAATGCAACAAGTACACGCCAAAAAATTTCTTGGCCAGCACTTCTTGACGGACCTGAACGTCGCCCGCAGAATTGCTGAGACCATTACCTCGGGCCGAACCATCGAAATCGGACCGGGTATGGGTGTGCTTACTCAATTTCTCCTTCAAAATCCCAACATCAACCTTACCGCGATCGAGATAGACCGCGAGTCGGTGGCATACCTCAAAGAGTGGTATCCCGAACTGCACCTCATCGAAGGAGATTTTCTTAAACTCGATCTGAGTACCATTGTGCCCGAAGGCGAATTTAACGTCATCGGCAATTATCCGTATAATATCTCCTCGCAGATATTTTTCAAAGTACTTGACTACAAAGACCGTATTCCCGTTTGTTCGGGTATGATCCAGAAGGAAGTAGCGGAGCGCCTGGCTTCCAAACCGGGCAAGAAAGCCTACGGCATTCTCTCCGTGTTGCTCCAAGCCTATTATGATATAGAATACTTATTTACAGTAGATGAGTATGTGTTCAACCCGCCGCCTAAAGTCAAATCGGCTGTTATACGCATGACGCGTAACCGACGACGACGGTTGGATTGCGACGAAGCGCTCTTTAAGACAGTAGTAAAGACCGCCTTTAACCAGCGACGAAAACAGATGAGGAATTCGCTTCGCTCATTAATTGAAGTACAAAGTAACAATGTACAATGTACAAAGGATGAACGACTCGAATATTTCCTCACCAGACGACCGGAACAATTAAGCGTCGATGAGTTCATCGAACTTACCAAACTTATTCAAACTATTGCAAACTAATTCAAACCATTGTAAGTTATGTCTGAAATCAAGATATTCTATAAAGATAAGGAGAAAATCAAAGTAGCTCGTGCTATCTCCGCCCTCAAAGAAATCGACAAGAAAGATATCATCTGGATTGACCTGCTCGATGTATCCGACAAAACCGAGGACACGCTCGAGGGTTTCCTCAAAATTGATATCCAGGAAGATGAAGAAATGGAAGAGATCGAGCTCTCGTCCCGTTATATTCAGACGGATGACTCGATTGTCGCCAACTCGAACTTCCTGAAGAATAACTTCGAGATGGAGCCGGTGAACTTTATTATCAAGAACTCCATCCTCGTCTCTATTCGCGATAACGAATTGGACACCTTCAACGAGACTTTCAAAAAACTCTTTGTGAACACCCGTAATTTCCCGACGGGTTATCACGTGCTCGTAGCGCTCTTCGAGACGCGAGTGGAAAAAGATGCCGACTTGATTGAGGATACCACGGATTTGATTACCGAACTCTCCCAGCAAATCAACGCCGAGTCGGATCACGTCAATGAAGATTTGCTGGTACAGATTAAGGACTTGCAAGAAAAAGTGACCATCATCCGTCAGAATATCATGGATAAACAGCGCGTGATCTCTAACATCCTCAAATGCGATTTCTTTCCCGAAGAACTCAACCCGCGTCTGACGATGATTATCAAGGATATCAACTCGCTCTTCGACTACACCCGTTTCGGTTTTGACCGTCTGGACTACCTCCAAGATACCTTCCTCGGTTTGGTAAACATTGAGCAGAACCGTATCATCAAGATTTTCACGGTCATCAACATCATCTTCCTGCCGCCTACCCTCATCGGTAGCCTCTACGGCATGAACTTTGATTTTATGCCCGAACTCCACTGGCGACTCGGTTACCTGTTTGCCCTCGGATTAATGGTCATGTCCGTTGTGGTTATCTTGCTGATTTTCAGACTAAAAAAGTGGTTATAAACAATTTGTTAACAAGTGCAATGCTACACAGTATAAAACTTGTTCCACGTTGCATTTATCAAAACAAACAACAATCTCATAACTTCTGTTTTTTAGTCTAACATCGTATAAATCAATCACTTAGTTCAGTTATTAACACTTTCAACACCTATTCATATTCATGGATTTAGAAAAAAAAGAATATATAGATAAAATTAAATCCTTAGCCCGGGAGAAGAATGCCGTAATTTTTGCGCACTATTATACGCGACCGGAGATTCAAGAGATAGCGGACTTCATCGGAGACTCACTCGCACTAGCCCAGCAAGCTACGCGCGTACAGGCGGATATATTAGTAATGTGTGGTGTACATTTCATGGGTGAGACGATGAAGATCCTTTGTCCGGATAAGAAAGTCCTCATCCCGGATACCGCAGCCGGTTGTTCGCTTGCCGACAGTTGTAAAGCCGAAGACCTAGCAGCTTTCAAGGCGCAACATCCCGATCATAAGGTAGTAAGTTACGTTAACACCACCGCCGAAGTGAAAGCTTTGACCGATGTAGTAGTGACTTCGTCTAACGCCAAGAAGATTGTGGACCAGTTGCCTAAGGACGCAAAAATCATCTTCGGACCGGATCATAACCTCGGATCGTATATCAATTCCGTAACAGGCCGTGATATGCTTCTCTGGAACGGTGCCTGCCATGTGCATAGCCGTTTTTCACTTGAGGCTTTGCTGCAACTAAAGAAAGAAAATCCGGGCGTAGAAGTGCTGGCACACCCGGAGTGTAAAGGACCCATCCTGGCTCAGAGCGACGTCATTGGTTCAACCAAAGCGCTGCTGGAGCATACTATTAACTCTCCCGCGAAGCGATTTATCATCGCTACCGAATCCGGCATTCTCTTTGAGATGCAGCGTGCATGCCCGGATAAAGAGTTTATCCCTGTGCCGCCGGAAGTGACCGAAGGCATCGGTTGCTCGTGTAACGAATGCGAGTATATGCGGATGAACACCCTTGAGAAAGTATATAACTGCCTACTCCACGAGTCGCCGGAGATTCAAGTACCGAAAGAGACCGCCGAGAAAGCAATCTCATCCATCCAACGTATGCTGGAAATGAGTTAATATACGATTATTAAGATAAATTATACAAACCATCATAAATTTCGTTTTATTTTAGGTTTTTATTTACGATTACTATTAAGTACTTGTATATATAATAAAGAAGCAGTAATTTTGTGCCCAGTTTAACAAAATTATTGCTTTTTTGTATGAAGATTCTTTTTGTAATAGACACGTTTTATACGTCGAACAACGGTACTTCTATCTCTGCGCAACGTTATGCTACCGAACTCCGTAAACTCGGACATGAAGTGCGCGTCTTATGTGGGGACAAACCCAAAAACGAACAAGATGCCCAACTCACAGACGGAGATTTCTGCACGGGTATCTTCCATTTTCCTATCTTCCAATTCCTTTGCGAGAAGCACGACTTCTTTTACGGCAATGCCAATAAGAAAATCATCCGCCAGGCTTGTAACTGGGCGGATATAGTACATATCTACACGCCGTTCTTTTTATCCAATGCTACCCTTTCGTATTGTCAGCGAATAGGCAAACCTGTTACGGCCGCTTTCCATGTACAACCGGAGAATATCACCTCTTCCTTCGGCTTGGGCAAAGTAAGATGGATCAACACGATGATCTATCGTATCTTCCGCCGCGTGACCTACAGCCGCGTGCGTCATATCCACACGCCTTCCCTTTTTATAGCCAAAGAGCTCGTCAAAAACGGTTACACCGCACAGACACATGTTATCTCGAATGGTATCCACGATGCCTTTATCGAAGCCGGAGAAGCCAAACTGAAAACTCAAATAGATACAAATAGAAATAAGGACCTCTATACCATCCTGATGATTGGTCGTCTTAGTCGCGAGAAACGCCAGGACATCATCATTAAAGCGCTGCAATACAGCAAATACGGCGATCGTATTCAACTTATCTTTGCCGGCAAAGGACCGGAATACAAGCGCTATTTACGCTTGTCTAAATCGCTCAAGCACCAACCGCTCTTTATCTACAAGCAGCGCCCGGAACTCATTCAACAACTGCTGAACACCGACCTCTATATCCACGCTTCCGATATGGAGATAGAAGCTATCAGTTGCATCGAAGCCTTTGCAACCGGACTCGTACCTGTCATCGCCAATTCAGAAAATAGCGCTACGCCGCAGTTTGCGCTCACGGTGCATTCACTCTTCAAAGCCGGTGATCCGGAGGACCTGGCGCGCGTGATTGATTTCTGGTTGGATCATCCGGCCGAGCGTGCACGGATGGAAAGAAAATACCACGAGTCAGCCAAAGAATATACGCTTTCTCACTCCGTTATGCTCTTTGAGCAGATGTTGCAGGCCGAGATCAACAATGAAGAAATTAAGCCTTCGGTTATTCGTTCTATTCCTGTGCTTTCCGCTGTCAAGCGCGGCGCGCTGCGCCTCTACAAGCGAATCGCCTGAGATCATCCATACCACCTGGTATAGCCACGACGAGAACCGCTTTCGTCGCGTAGATATCTATGTGCCGGAGGCCTATAATCAATGTACTGAACCCCTGCCTGTGCTCTATCTCATCCATGGCATCAACGGCTACGAGGGCGCTTGGCAAGAACGGGGCAATGCCGTTGATACCTTGGCTACGATGATCGCCGAAGGACGTTGCAAACCCATGATTCTCGTCATGCCTGATTGTAACTTATGGCCTATCAAAAAGCGACCCCTTACGCGGGGAAACCGCTTGCGTTGCGTCCTCGGCTATTCGACTCTGAGCCATGAGCATCAACTCGAATATGCGCTGAGTGATCTCATCGATTGCATCGACACACTCTACGATGTCGCGCCATATAGCGTCGTAGCCGGCCTGAGTGATGGCGCGCGAATGGCGGCTAATATAGCCAATATACGCCCCGAGCGCATGCGGGAAGTGGGATTATTCTCGCCCGTCTTGCATAATGATCAATTGCCAAAAGATACCACGCAGCTTCTCTCTGTCTATGTGGGTTCGGCGGATATTTTTGCCCCTAATGGCCGTCGTTTTCATCGCCGCCTGCAAAAAAAGAACTACCCGCATCAGTGGATAGTTCTACGTGGTGCCAACCATGACTGGCCCGTCTGGCGGCAGTGCCTCTCGCATTTCTTAGCGCACCTCTCGCTTACTTATTGAATAGCATAAACTTCCGCGCAAAGAAATTCCAGAAGAACACAATCGCTGTGGAGATCAGTTTGGAAATCATGTAGTGCAGGTGCATCATATCCGTTCCGACGTACATGATCAGTTCGTTCAATCCCAAACCGATCACTCCGATGATGGCAAAGCACACAAATTCTTGCCATATGCGCATTTTTCCGCTGTGCTGGAATACCCAACTGATGCTGATCAGATAATTCGTCACAAGGCCTAAAATGAATGCTATCGCGGCGGACCAGAGGTAAGGCACACCCGCATAATGGGTCAGTACGAACAAGGTACCGTAATCCACCAGAAAAGCCACACCGCCAACAAAGCCGTAGCGGAACAACTGCAGCAACCAGTTATTTGTCGGTGCTACAAAGAGCGTATGCATCCATTGCTTAATCATTCGTCAATTCCCTTTCTGCGCGTTCGCGGTCAAAAACCAGCATATACTGGTGAGTATTCTCGTAATAGATAACGGCCTGCGGGAACAAGTACGGATACTGCTGCAGCGCCGGATAGAGGTACAGATACGTCGAACTGTAACCCAAGTTATCCAATACCACATAATCCACTTTCTTCGCTACCAGATCCAGTATCAGTTCTTTCGCGTCTTTGGTGTACTTATAGTTCACACCCGGCAACTGGCTGTACATCCAAAACATTTGCGGTTTGCGGCTGCAGACCACGCTGCCTTTCGGCGCATCCTTCTTCATCTTTTTGGCCATGTTGAAGAACTGCACATACTGCGTGGGATATTTCTGTTTCGACTGTTTGATCTCGCTTTGTATGCCCTCTTTCGAAGGAATGAACAGCAAGCAGAGCACCAGCGCGCAGCCGGTAAACAACCATTTACTGTGCTTGATAAACACCCACTGAGCGATTTGCCATATACCGCAGAACAAGCCTGCAGCCAGCAACGGCAGAATAGTCGTGATATAGCGGTTTCCGCTCGGCGTGGAGAAGATAGAGATCAATCCCAAAGTAGCGGCCAGATAACCGATCATACCCCAACGCAGCTTGCCCATCGACCAATAGCCGATCAGGATCACCGCCAGCAGCAAAACGCCGAGCACATAGATCCAGAATCCGTATTCCGGTTGGTCGCAATTCACGTCCAGATACGGGAAGATCGTATTCGGTATGGCGTTGAAAACTAGCATCTTCAGTGTCCCGAAGAAGCGCTCAATCACTTCCACGAACGACAGCGAACCGGCATCCGGTTGCCAGGGATTGCTCATCGTGATCGTATCCAAGTATCGGTTGCCGTTCAGACCCAGCACTTTGTTGCGAATCATATACGGCAGGCAACCGGCGATGAAGCCGACAACCGTCGTACCTAATCCTACCCAGCGGCGCTGAACCAACAGCAGCAAACCCACACCTGCTACCAGCGCCAGACCTTGCGTGCGGACGTGGTAGTTAAGTACCAGAAAGACGATCATCACCCATAGCCACGGACTCTTCACATCCGCCCACCAGCGCTCGTCTTTGTGCTCGGCACTCAGATAGCGCGCCAAGGCGTAGAACACAAACGCGGAGGTAAAGAAGAACGACGCCTCACTCATCATCATCGTCGAGAAGTGCCAGAGCCGCGGACTGAACAGACCCGCCGCCGCAGCAACCAGACTGATGTCCCAGCGCAAACCGAGCCGCAGCAAGGTAAAGAAGATCAGCAATATACCGCCTAACACAAACAACTCATTCAGCCATTTCTGGGCCTCGATGCTGTCGGTCACTACGCGCAGCGGCGTCATCAGCAGCGGATAACCCGGAGGAAAAGCTGCAGTAGGCCGCATATCCGGTGTACTCAGGTCGCTGTAGCCGTGTCCTGTAGCCAACGAACTGGCGTAGATATAATAGTTGAAATTATCGCCGTTCAAGTCCGGTTTCGGATTGAAAGTCTTGGCGGCGAGGATGCCCCATACAATCGCTAATACGGCGCAGCATACGCCGATAATGGTCTTATTTGCTTTCATGATACTCTGTTTCTGTATTCACGTTCCAAATCGCTTGTTTGTCTTCTATTTTGCCACCCTTGATATGCGCTACGGTCTCGAAAGCCGTCATCATTGAGTGGTCCATATTGTTGTACCGGTGTTGGCCGTTTCGACCCAGGCAGAACAGGTTCGGAATAGTGTCCAAGAACTGCCGCACGGTGTCCAACTGATAGTAGCTGCCGTAATACGCCGGATAGGCCTTCTGGATCTTCACGTGGCATGCATCCAGCACGTCTTCTTTGTTGATGATATCTATCTTTGCTAACTCGTCTTCGGCCATCTCGATAAAGTCCTTCGCGGGCATATTCCAGAGCGCATCGCCTTCTGTGCAGAAGTACTCCAGGCCGATCCACATTGTGTGTTCGTAGTCTTTCACGAGGTACGGCGACCAGTTGTTGAATACCTGCAGACGACCAATCTTCACGTCTCGCTCTTGGATATAAATCCACGTATCCGGCACTCGCTCGGCATAGGTCTTGAGTTTCGTTTCGTTCTTGATCTTCATCTTGTTGACCAGCAATCCGACGGTGATGAAGTCGCGATACGGCAGTGCCGCAGCTATTTGGCTCACCTCTTCCGGCACCTCTATTTCCTGCAGCGCCGGAACCAAATCCTTGATAGGCATCGTGCTCAGGAAGTAGTCGCACTTAATCGTCTCTTTCGTCCCATCCGCCTTGGTGATCTCCACACCATTTACCATTGACCCCTTACCATTTACCATAACGCCTGTCACAGCGCTCTCCAGTCGTATCTCGCCGCCCATCTTCTCGATGTCCTTTGCTACCGTCTCCCAGAGTTGTCCCGGACCGTATTTGGGATAGATGAATTGCTCGATGAGCGAAGTCTCCACTTCCGCGTTGTCTTTCTTGCCGAAATTCTTGCGCCACATATCTTTCAGCACGGCGATGATCGACAGTCCTTTCACGCGCTGGCTACCCCAATCGGCGCCCAGTTTGGACGGATGCACACCCCATACTTTGGTCGTATAGTCTTCGAAGAACATCTCGTATAGCGGACGTCCGAAGCGATTGATATAGAAGTTCTCCAGCGAGGTCTCCGGTAACTTATGCACGCACGCCCAGAGGTATCCGAAACCCGCGCGCATCATACGTACGAAACCCATGTTGAGGAAGGTCTCTTTCTTCATCGAGATAGGATAGTCGAAGAACTTCCGCAGGAAGAAGATGCGGCTCACGCGGCGGCGCAGCAACATCGTGCGGTCCTCTTTTTCCGGATCCGGACCGACTTTGGCGAACTCTTTCTCCGTCTCGTTCAGCAAGATATCGTCTTTCGACGGCTTGGCCTGCAGCGGCATCACGTCTTCCCACCAATTCATCACCTGGTCGCTCTTCGAGAAGAACCGGTGTCCGCCGATATCCATGCGGTTGCCGTGGTGTTCTACCGTCTGGGAGATACCGCCTATCGCGTTCGTCTTCTCGCACACGATGGGTTTGATGTCCGTCTGCTTGAGCAACTCATACGCTGCGGTCAAACCGGCCGGTCCTGCTCCTGCAATAACTGCTATTTTCATATCATTCATTTTTTATCGTCAATACGATCGGCAAGTGGTCCGAAAAACCATTCTGATACCGAAATCCGTTATAGGTTCGTTTGGGCTTCAATCCCATGTATTTCTCATCCGTCTCCTGAATCCACTCCGCGTCATACACCTGTGCCTGCGAGAGACTGTCTATAGAAGGAGAAACATAGAAATGGTCTAAAAAAGTCCATCTTCCTTGGTACTTATGTGTCCCCTCTCCCTTCATCCTCTCATCCTCTAACCCTCTCATCCTTAAGTCCCCGCTATTCATATCCCCCATAACGATGATCTTCGCGTTCGGATTCGTCCCGTATACTGAATCAACCGCCTGTTGCAACACCTGTTTCGCCGCTTGTCTCTTCCACTCGCTCTCAGCCTTTCCGCCCCGCTGACTCGGCAGGTGACACACAAACACATGTATCGTATCCCGTTTATCTACCCTTGCGCAAACATACAGAATATCCCGAGTCATCAATTCACTCACTCGTATCGCCCTTGTGGCGATCGTATCAATCCTTGCCTTCTTGTATAGCAGCGCCACGTCGATGCCTCGCCGATCCGGACTCTCGTAGTGTACAAAATCGTACTCTCCGCGCCGTAAGGTGGTGCATAAGCGCTTCATGCACAGCGCATTCTCCACTTCCTGCAATCCCACAATATCCACGCCCGGCCATTCGCCTATATTCGTCAGCACCCGCGCGATATTCTCCACTTTCCGGTAGTACCTGCTATAACTCCATCGCCTCTCCCCTTCCGGCGTCCATTCCAGATCCTCTTTCTCAATGCCGGCAACGGTATCGTGCTTCGGATGAAACAGGTTCTCCACATTATAACTCACCACGCACAACTCTTCTGCCTGCACACCAACCAAGCATCCAACCAACCCCAATATGATTAGTAACGGTTTCAAGCCAGAAGACCTTTGCGGCTGCAAAGGTACGCAAAAAAAATGACATACGCAAGAACGTACGTCATTTTAGGGGATTTTTGACCTTTACCTTGCCATGAATCTGATTGATAGCGGATGTAGTTTCTATTTTTGCCATAAAAAAGAGTGTTAAATTGTATATTATATATAAATATATAATATAGTATATTTTATGCGATTTTGGGTCTTTTCTCGGTTTTACAGGAGCCTTACATTAGCCTTACCTTAGCCTTGACCGTCGGCTGACCGTCGGCTCACTGTCGGCCCAATGAGCTAAATGGCGGCACCAAGTTACAACAAAAAAATGACATACGTAAATTTGTATGCCATTTTTGGGGACTTTCTCGGAATTATTTATGTTGTTTGTGTTCATGACTTCAACGTCTGTTATGGTGCAGGCGTGTGTCCCAAGGCGGGCAAGGGCGTTTTCTACGCACAAAAGAATATGAGCCGAAAGAATAATATAATCGGATACCGAAATCCACTAACCGCCGCTCCCGGACTACACCATTAGCACTACGTATGGTACTTCTGGGGATGCCGATAGTACCATCTTCCGTAATTACCAAAGCATCAGGCAGCTGATACCCGTCATTAGGTTCAACATGCGGAATATATTTTTGATTATTCCAAACTCCTATGTCTGCATATGCCTGAAGGCCCAAGGCACCCGCACTAAGAGGAAACTCCCAACCGGCTTCTATGCCCATCAACAGATTACATAACGGCAGTTCTGCCGGACTTGTCTCATTTAAATATTGCTCAACATATACTGCATCATTATTCGATTTTGCACTGGTGTTTTCCGTTCCGAAGAAAGGCATCATGAACCTGGGACCTACATTGAGTACAAAGCCCCCGGCATGAAGTGCCATCATCAATGAAATATCCGTACGCATATACTGTTCCGTTTGTGTATAATCTACCGCGTCGCGATATAAACCCTGTACATGCCCATCCCACAAGTATAACACATCATGTGTTCCGCAGAATCCGGAAGTACT
>JAFSQV010000041.1 GCA_017446455.1 Paludibacteraceae bacterium | reverse complement strand
TTCATCCTGAGCCAGGATCAAACTCTTCGTTGTAAAAGAAATTATAACTTAGCTCAGAATAATCGAATTTATCAAGTGTAGAATTTTTAGGGAACCATTAAAATGATTCTTGTACTACACTAATTGTATCAATCTTTCAAAGATGTTTTCTTTCAGTTTGGCGCAAAAAAATTAGGTTCTCAAAGAGAATCTGAATTTTAATGTCCGCGCCTTGCGGTAGAAAATCGAAACACACTTGTTTCTCAAAAGCGAGTGCAAAAGTACTACAAATTTTTGATATGACCAAATATTTTTGCAAAAAAATGCAAGAAAAAATGCACTTTCTTTGTAAAGTGCTGAAAATAAGCAAGTTACGAAATCCCTATTTTTAGGGGTATTTTGGGGCAAAAGCGCAAAATATGCTATAATATATAAATACGGTTCGCGTATGTGTACGTGCGTAAATATATATAAGGAACGTGCGTGCGCGTAGGCGCGCGCATATAAGAGATGTAAATCGAAAATGCGCAGTCATTTTGGCCTACGCGGCCTGAGCGTAAACGACTACTAACCCGCGCTCACAAGCGAGCTTGCAGCGCATCTTACTACTCCTTTCCGCCGTTGAGACCCTTGATAGGGCTCAACATGACTGCTTACAAAAATACGGGCTTGCAGCCCTCTCAAAAATAAAGAAAATAGGCCCCTCCCAACCTCCCCAATAGGACGGCACTATCGAGTGCCGGACGAAGGCTAAGCGGACAAAGGCGGGCGTTGGGCTTGCACAAAAGAACGAATTTGGGCGTTTAGACTAAGGCGTATTAAGCGCCGAAACGCCGCATTTTCGATTAAATATTCATAAAAAAAGATCATTCCCGAAGAAATGACCTTTTTTGAGTTACGCGAAGCTGCGTTAAGCTTTGCGCCATTAAGCGTTGCGGCGGCGGTAGTAGCGGAAGCCGAGGAACGCCAGGGCGAAGAAGAGGAGGACAAGCGGTTCGCCGACAGGCTGGGGGGTGACCGTACCAATAGGGTCATCTTCATCCGGATCAAACGGCGATGAATACGCCGCATTCTCCGTCAGGACAACCGGCTGTCCTACACCGCGTGCGGCAGGGATATAGACGGACGTGGAGCGGAAGGAATATGTCGGCGCGGAGGTTGCCACGACCGCGGCACTGGCCGTTGAGGAAATGCCTTGGTAGGTAGTAGCGCTTGCATGGCCGAATCCGCTGCCGACTACCTTCGTTTGGGCCGATGCGGCCGTGCTATAGAGCGGTTTATAGCCCCACGAAGCGGACGACGACGTCCGGTCATAGGCGGACGCGATGGACAGTGTGTAGCTCGCGCCACACAGCATCCATAGCAATAGTACACACCTTATTAAAACAAACTTATTTTTCATCTTTTCATTTCCCCCTTTCATCATCTGATTTTTTGTCCGAACATCGTATATACATGTCCGTCGCGCAGGATAAGCACATGGCCTCCCTTAATCAGTTTCATTACATTCGTGTTATTCGCATTCACGTCCCCTACTCCGGTAGCTATCGGATCATCCTGATTACCCTGTCCGTTGGGGTTGAAGCCGCGACGGCGGATGAAGTAGCGCGTCTGATGGCTGGTCTCCGGCGTCTCGATCTCGAGGCATATACCATCGAGGATCGGTCGCTCGATATCCAAGAGCGCATCGTAGAGCACAAGATCGCCGTCTATATTATTGACGCCGGTGAACCAGAGATAGGAAATCGGTTCAAATGGCAGTTCGCTATTATAGAAGGAGATAGGCACATTGACGATGACATCCCGCAGGTCAATACTGAGTCCGTTATTTCCCTCTACAGCGTAGATATTAAACGGCGTGGCCGGCGCAGAGGTGGCGGTATAGTTATCAATATTGATAGTTGTCAGCGTAGCGTCCTCGCCTCGTATGATGGCTTCGTTGAATCCTTGTCCGAGCAGCAGACGCGAGGTGCAGCGCTTGGAAGCGGGGTTAACGGCCGTAACGGTCATGATACCTTTATTGATTGGTGATTGGTCATTTGTCATTGGTGATTTACGCGGGGCAGACGCGGGATCGGGCAGCGGGCGTACGACATGGCTGGCATCGGTCACAATACGGTTGGTATTGAGAGTCACCTCGAGGGACGTAGCAGCGTCGCCTTTCTTCGTCAGTACGATAGCATGCATCGGCGGCAGGTAGCGCGTCAAGGAGCTGATTGCGTCCGCTTCATCCAGTGCGTCCTTGGTAATCGTCAGATAATTGCCGGAAGCATTCATATAACCGATTTCGTTCTCGAGGATGGAACGGTTATCGGCAATGAAGCCCCAGATATCGATATATCCCATGGTGGGGTTACCGAAGACGAAGGACGTTGCGGCCGTTCCGTTCGTCAGCGTGTAGTTCTTGCTTGTAGCCGCTTTGCCCGGGTAGAACGCCATCTTACCCACCTTGTCTGCACCTCCGGCACTCTCGGCACGTTTTGCCTGTAGTCCTGACTCATAGAGATCCCACACCTTATCACCGTATTTGGTGTAGAAATAGTAGATGTCATCGTTTTTCGGCAAGCGTACTGCCGCGGCATTTCCTGATTTGGTACGTGTATAGACCGCCCATCCTTGTGCCGGTTTCAGTTCGAGCGAGAGTGCGTTGGTTACTTTGGACCAGGTAGCGGATTCCGTCTCAATTGTATCCACAGTAGCGGTATGATTCTGATGAATGGCATCGCGGCTGTAGAGAGAGAGCCAGAAGGAGGCGTTACCGGTATTATAGTTACGTCCATCCGCGTCGAACGGTCCGACTGCCCACGGGGATACCTCCCCTGTGTTGTCGGCGTTGGCCATGAAGATATCTCCGGACAGGAGTCCCTCTATCGGCGCGGAGCGCAGTGCCCATTGGTCATGCGGAGCGCTGAGGTCGGCAATCACGCTGTCGTATTCGAGTCGTTGTTGCTGGCTGAGCGCGCCACCCGGCAGGAACCGGATCGATTTGCACCTGTTATACCGGAATCCCACTTGCTGAATCGAGTCCCCGGGGGTGATGGTCGCCGGCAGTACCGGATAAGGTCTTCCCTCCGTCATCGGCGGGATAAGCACATGTGTTGTGGACAGCGGTGCGAAACGCGCTTCGTCATGGATCAGCGTGTTGTGCCAGTCAATACCAATCCAGTTAGCCGGGTTGTTCCAACGGCTATCCGAAGTTTGCGGATCCCATCGCAAGTAATCCGGCACAACGCTGATGGTGAACGGGATCGTACCTACCGGACACTCACCAATGCCACCCCAGCCATCATCCCCCATGTGGGTCATCATCTCAATACCGAAGGTATAACTATACCCCCCGCGCATATGGTAGTTCGACTCCGAAGCGGGTACTACAACCAGCGTATCGTTGCCATTGGTGTAATATCCCGGGTTCTCGCCCACCGTATTCCATGTCCTGTCCGGTGCGAGTAAGATATTGTCCACGCCCTCGCGGAACTCAGGATCATTGGTGGATATTAAACGTATTTGCTTAAGCGCTACCGCCGGTGATTCTCCTCCGTCTCGCATCATCAGCGAGTCTATCGGTATATCCAATTCCGAATTTGCATGTTCCACGTCAGCAAGAACAACAATCGGGTATTGTGACTCTTCTTCGGAACGGTTCAGACCGCCGATGACCAAGGGTACTCCGCCTCCTAAGCTGGATTTAAGCGCAATATGTACCGGCGTCGGACACACATCGATATTCATATCTTGCAGCACTTCGGATCCCGAACCCGTAATAGGGAAGATCGTGTATTTGACAGAATCGTTCGTCGGGGTGAGAACCTTCATGTTCGATTGATAAAGCGTCAGTAAACCTCTATTCACCAGTCTCGACAGAATGGTATAGGGATTCAGAGCTCCATCTGAGAGAGAAACACTATTGGCTTCTTGAACGCGCATCATCACAACACTATCCACATCCACAAGCGAACGAGCGAAATGGTTCGCATTGTCTCCGCCTCCATACTGCTCGTCTGCGCGGAGAATATCCTTGATTACTTTCTCGATATCTGAGTATTTGTAGCCGTAGGTCGTTTCACTGGTGGCATTTGTGGTATCGCCGTGCAGCAACCAGTCATTGTAACACGAACCGGTCACTTCAACCGGCGCTAAGTTATCAAGTAGCATCGTCCCCTTGACATGAAGCGAGACATCGTATAAGGTATTGGAGCACATCGCTGCTACCTCTTTCTCCGGTTGCTCATCGCCGTTGAGGGTGAGGATCATTCGGTTACGCACTTTCAACTTACGCGTCAAGCCACACTGGCTTGAGAGCAATTCATTGTATGAACCCGCCATGTGTACGATGTACGTACTATGCGAGGACATCTTCGCGGAATGGATGACATAGAATACCGGACGGATGGAGTCATCGAGATGCTCGAAGACATATCCCTTACGGAATACTGCGACATCCGGTTTGGAAGGATCTTTCTCATGGGCCTCGTGCGCTTCCAACGTGGTCTCGAACAAGCGCACCAGATTCTTGAGGTTCGCGAAGACAGAGTCATTATCTTCGCCCGGTGTGTAGGTGCGATTCGGCAAGTTAATCTTTCCATAGACGGTATCCTTTCTGGAGGAAGGAGTGGTCGGTTTGATACCTTGATTGTCATATCCGTCTTCGAGCTTCAGGAACGTGGTATCATTGGTTTTGTCTATCTCCTCAATGGTGTAAAACTCTTCATCCGCTTTATACGCGTCGTCGGTGAAGCCCTGATAGTCCACACGGAGCACGATATGGGTGAGCGAGTCGCTTTCGTTCTCGTTCTTACAGGTCGTGTTCGCTTGATATACCAACAACGGCGGTTTGGTAGCGAAGATACACATGTCGTCGATGATGAAGTCATTTCCGTCATCGTTTGCCGCCATATTATATACCCGCACGCGGAAATGCGAATATTGCTTATTCTGCTCTATCGGGAAATAGATCTGGTACCATTTATCCGATTGAGGCAGATCGCCG
>JAFSQV010000040.1 GCA_017446455.1 Paludibacteraceae bacterium | reverse complement strand
TGACGACCGGTTTGAGTCTGAATGTGGATAACTACCGGGAAGCTCTCAGTCTTTTGCCGCAGGCTTTGGATCGTCTGGAGATTGTGCCCGGAATATTCGCGGAATACAATCTGAAGTACGACGAGATGCTTTCGCTCGTAGCCGGTGTGCGTGCCGATTACTCGACGCGATACGGGTTCTTTGTGACCCCGCGAATGAATATCCGTTACACGCCTTTCGAGTGGTGGACGCTTCGCGGAAGTGTCGGAATGGGTTATCGCAGCCCGAACGCGATTGCGGACAATGCGTTTATCCTGCCGTCGAGTAGGGTACTGCATCTCGCAGACGAGATCCAGCAGGAGCGTGCGGTGAATGCCGGTCTCTCGACGACCTTCTATATTCCGCTGGGTAGCAAAGAGTTGCAGTTGAGCATGGAGTATTACTACACCCATTTCCTCAACTCGCTTATCGTCGATAAGGACCGGGACAAACATGCCGTCTATATCTACAATCAGACCGACCTGCCCGGAGCCAAATCCTTTGCCCATAGTGCGCAGATAGAGGCGAGTATCGAGGTGCTCCGCGGTTGGACCTGGACAGCCGCTTTCCGTTACACGGACGTAAGACAAACGACGATTGGTGCGGACGGTATTGCACGGCTGAGACCCAAAGCCCTGACGAACCGTTTCAAAGGTGTTGTGACGACCAGCTACCAGACGCCGCTCAAGAAGTGGCAGTTCGATCTAACGGCCCAGTTCAATGGGGTCAGTCGTGTACCGGACGGTTTTGAGCAACCTTTCACCTGGTATCCGCAACTCATGGCGCAGGTGACGAAGTATTTCCGTACGTGCAGCCTCTATCTGGGTGCAGAGAACATGACGAACTTCCGCCAAGATCCTTCGATCGTGGACAGTTACCAGCCCTGGGGTCCGGACTTCGATGCTTCGATGGTCTGCGGTCCTACTACCGGTTGGAAAGTGTATCTCGGTTTCCGATATGATTTAGAAAAACCCGAATGATATGAAAAAGATAGTATTGTTTTTTGCCCTCTGCGCGCTGCCGCTCTGTTATGCACAAGAGCCGGTGGATGCCCAAACAGGTGCCAGTCAACAGGCTAACCAATCCGAGCAGACCGTGCGCTCAGACAAGCCGAATTACAAACGTACGGTGGTGTTGAAATGCGACCTGCATTGCCAGGGTTGCTGTGACAAGATCATGAAGAATATCGCCTTTGAGAAAGGGATGAAGGATCTTGTGTGTGACCTCAAAACCAAGACTGTAACGGTGACCTACGACACACGTAAGACCGATTTGGAGACGCTTCTCAAAGCCTTCGAGAAGATTGGCAAACCAGCCACGGTAGAATCTTCTAAATTATGAACATCAATAATAAATTCATCATCACGATCAATCGTGAATTAGGAAGTGGCGGCAGAACGGTCGGCCGTAAGTTAGCCGAGAAACTGAATGTCGAGTACTTCGATAAAGCCGTCATCAACGCCCTGCAGGAGCGGTATAATCTGTCGGTTGAGCAGATCGAGCAGCTCAAAGGTCAGGAAACCGGTTGGTGGGCAGAGTTCAAGCGTAAGATGACCTTCTCCGAGTCCGAGTACGAGCTGAACCAAACGAACATCGAGACCGAGGATGTCTTCCGTGTAGAGACTCAGGTGCTCAAAGCGCTTGCCAAAGATCAGTCCTGCGTCATTGCAGGTCGTACGGCCTTCTATATGTTCCGCGAGCACCCGAACCATCTGAGTATCTTCATTCAGTCTTCGATGCCTTGCCGCATGGCGCGTGTGGCGCGTGAGCAGAACATGAGCAAAGAGGAAGCGCGTCTCACCATCGAGAAGGTCGATAAAATGCGTGAGAACTACGTGCAGGAATTCACCGGTACGTCGCGCTACGACACCCGTAATTACCAGCTCGTCATCAACATGGACGAAATAAACGAGGACGCGGCTGTTAACCTCATCCTCGCTTATATCAAAAGCATGGCCGCTTGATTAGCGTTCAAACAGACGTAACAGACGCATTTTCGTTTCACTGGCTTTACCGGTATAAGGATGTTCGCGCAACGAGAGATTGAAGCGCGAACTTCCTTTTAGTACAGTCTGCGGGTGCGTGAACTCGCGGAAACCCCATTCGCCGTGGTACGCGCCCATGCCCGAATGACCGGTACCGTTGAATGGAACACCCTTCACCATCATATGTACACACACTTCGTTGATGCAACCGCCGCCAAACTGCTGGGTTTGCATCACGCGATTCGCCCAGCGCATATCGCGCGTGAAAAGGTACATCGCTAAGGGATGTTCGCGGTCGGCTATCACGTCCATGAGGCTATCCACTTCAGCATCTTTATAGGGTACGATCGGCAACAGCGGACAGAAGAGTTCGTGCTGCACGATGGGTTCGTGGATATCGACGGGATAGATCATCGTGGGTTCGAATTGGCGGGTGATGCGGTTGCCTTTGCCTCCAAAGACGATGCGGTCTTTGTATTCTTCTGCCCACTTGGCGCATTTGTCATAGGCCGCGTCGGTGATGAGTTTCGGGTACTCGGGATTCTGTTCCGCATGTTCGCCTATCTGGGCGATGAAAGCGGCTTTGAGTTCCGCCATGAAGTCATCAGCAATCTCTTCCGCCACCGCGATCTGGTTGATGTTGATGCATATCTGTCCGGCGTTAAGCAGTTTGAAGAACGCGATCTTACGTGCCGCGTCTTTGAGGTTGGCGTCTTTGCGCACGATACACCAGTTACCGGTTTCTCCACCCAGTTCGAGTGCTACCGGTGTGAGGTTCTTCGCTGCTTCGGCGAGTACGTGTTTGCCTACCGACGGACTGCCGGTGTAGAAGATCTTATCCCATCGTTGCGCCAGACACATATCCGCCACGTCATGACCGCCGTCGATGAGCGTGACATACTCAGGCGGGAAGACATCGGCAAAGAATTTCTTGAGTGCTTCGGTGGAGGCGGCTGACTTGGAACTGGACTTGATGACAACGGTGTTTCCGCCGCACATCGCTGCCGCTACCACGCCTATCGTCAGCAGGATAGGGAAGTTAAAAGGACTGATGACGAGCGTGACACCGTACGGCATTTTATAGACCTTGGTGAAGATACTCGGCCAGCACATCAGACCGCTGAAATGAATCTCCGGCCGTGCCCAGCGGCGCAAACCGGATATCATCTCGTTCACCTCGGTGATGATGGGACCGATATCGCACAAATAGGCCTCCATCTCACTTCTGCCGAGGTCTTTCTGCAGGGCGCTGATGAGTTCATGCTGATGCGCTATCACCGCCGCTTTGAGGCGTTTGAGTTGTTGAATACGCCATTTAACGGGTAAGGTCTCGCCGGTACGGAAAAACTTCCGCTGTGCGGCAACGATGTCTCTTATAGATTCTTCTGTGTACATAAGTCTCTTAAAATTTTTTCTATATCTTTATTTCTCATGGTGACGGGTGCCGAGTAGTTAATCGAATCGGCTACCACTTTGCCTCTCAGTTCCGGTATGTCTTCTTCCCTGACGGGGCATACGATCCGGTCCATACCGCAGGTAGCCATCAGTTGGTGTATCGCTTGCAGAAAATCGGGTACGCCGCAGTACTGTGCCATGGCCTTGTAATGGGCTTGGCAGGCGTCTTTTTGAAACTCCATCACCGGCAGGAGCATGATCGAGATCGCCTCACCGTGGGAGAGGTGATATTTGGCGCCAATGCTGTGGGCAAAGGCGTGCACATATCCTGCCAGTTGCGTGTTGATGGCGTTACCACCGTACATGGCTGCCTTCGCCATGTTAAGCCGTGCGGCTTGGTTGTCGGGTTCTTTAAGAACGATAGGTAAGTTCTCCAAGATCAGTTTGACACCTTCCATCGATAGCAGCATATCTTTCTCGTCCACCTTGGTATCGCTTACCACGCCTTCTATACAGTGACTCAGGGCATCGATGCCGCAAGCGGCGGTAACGCCTTTGGGTGCGTGGATAGTCAGTTCACTGTCATGCACCACATGCGTCACGTTTAGACCGATAATCACGGTAGAACCTTTGGCTCCTTTGTCATTCGTCACCACGGCGCCGACGGTTACTTCCGCACCTGTTCCGGCAGTCGAAGGCACCATGATCAGCGGCAGCGAGTTGCCGGGCACCGGGAGAAATTTCAGCAGGAGAGATCGAACGGGTAAGTGCGGCATTTTACACCCAGATGCAATCATCTTACAACTGTCCATGACCGAACCGCCGCCTAAGGCGATGATTGCCTCGGCTTGGGTGTCCAGGGCCTGTCTCCGACCGCTATCGATGATGGTGGTGTTTGGCTCGGAGTGGATATCACAAAATAGCGAAGCGCTCACTCCCGCCTCTTTCAACGACTCCAATATCGCCGCGTCATAGCCCAAACGATGCAAGGTCTCGTCGGTCACTACCAATACTTGCTTGTAACCGGCCTTCTTGCACATTGCGCCGATCTCACGACGTGCACCGTGTCCGGCCGTCACTTCCGGTTCCGGTAAAGGAATGGTGTGGATCACCTTTCCCGGCAACCGGTGAATCTGTTTCCTGAATCGATACGTATCCATAAGTCATTCCATTTTGCTTGCAAAATTACAAAAAATAAATGACATATGCAAATGTTTTGCTTTATATTTGAAAAATCAGAAGATTTTTCTTGTGGATTTCGAAAAAAACTTTCATCTTCAGTGTCGTCCAAGCCTCCGTCGAAACCGCCCTCAACAGCAGCGGCGATGTGTTCTTTACAGCTATGGCAGAGGAGTTCGATAGGAAGAGAAAGGGATAAGAGCGGGCGATAATATCGCCCTGTATGAGACGAAGTAAAAATCAAGCGCGGGGCATTGTAGTGCACCGCGTTTGTGATTGTAAACATACAATTTAGCGTATTAGTTCCCGCCAAATGCTTTTAACTTCTCTATCGCTTTATTTATTGATTTTCCTTGTATATATCCGAAATATGGATCATTTGTCCTTCTCTGAACGAATGCAGGAGATGCAAAAGCGCCCATATTCAGTTGCTTGTATGTTTCTCGACAATAATCTTCATCGCCATAAGACATAATCATCTGATCTTTAGCGTATTTGTAAAGAGTAACTGTTTCTTCCTCTTGCTCAATAGTAATAAAATCTTTATTTTTAGCGTTTTGCAGCCATTCTTGAATTTGTTGAAGACTTAATATAGCTTGCTCTTTCGTTTCCCCTAATACTAATGGGAAGAATACAGCGCTTCTAATATCTTTACAATTAATCTCGTAACGCTTTCCATCAAATTTTACATTGCACCAAGAATCTTTGTAAAGCACATCGCTTTTCCCGCCTTGAGCGGAAATGTTAAGTTGAGCAAATAGGCTTATTGAACAAAATGCCAACAAAGCCAAAACAATAGTTCGATTTTTCATACCATTATCAATTAATTGCCTACTCTTTATGGGATTTTCGGCAATACTCCCAAATACAAAATGTTTTAAGAATTACAGGATCGTCTCTACTTTAAACTTAAACAAGTCAGTAAAATCACCATCTTTATCGTAAAAACGGATTTTTCCATTGACGATTTTGTAATATTCTCCTGTTTTGCTATTCTCAAGATAATACTTATCACCTTTCTTGGTTAGCTTAACTGTTTTATTGTTTTCTAATGATACGTATTGATTACCCTGTTTAACTATTTTAATATCATAATTCATAGGACCTGTTACTTTCCAGTGACCAATAATCGTTTCATCTCCTTTTAGAGATATTGGCTTTGACTCTTTTGTTACGATTTCTTTTCCAGTAGCTTTAGCGATACCGCTATCAATAGCATTTCTTAATACTCTAGTAGCATCAGTTTCTTTGCCCTTTGACGATACATATAAATTGCCTAAAGCAACTAAATCCCCTGGGACAAAGCCATATTTTGCAAAATGCGATAAATTTGCATTCTCCACCATTGAATTGGCACACTCTAGCCATGTATAATATAATCCTCCTTGAGCAAATCCAAAACGTTTGAAATCATCTTTTCCTTTAAACGCAATTAATTCATTGTACAAATCAATGAATGTCTCCATATCTTTTGGGATGCTCTTATCTTCTACTGCTTTCGCCTCTTCAGTTGGTGTTTTAATTTCAATTGTTTGAACCTTCTTTTGTTTGCTTCCGCAACTTATAAGACTAAAGATCAGAACAGATAGAAATAATACTTTCTTCATAATTTTGTTGGCTGTTATATCCCATCACCTCGTCGGTTTTAATTATTATGATTGTTTGTTAATATGTACACATAAAAAGCGTGAGGCTGCTATGCCACACACTCAAGTAGAGGTAATTAGGAAAACCTTAGAACAAGTATGCACATAGTAACTTCACGCTGATGCGCGAAGCCTATTTGCTATTCTCTCGTTCTGAAAAGTTCCTAATTTTTCTACTTAAGAGTAAAGCAAACGCTTCGTTATTTTCAATATGTCAGCGCAACGCTTTGCGCTATTTTGTGGAGCATGGGAGACTCGAACTCCCCACCTCAACACTGCCTTTTATTCTATCAATAAAGCAGTTTTCGCTCCCCGCTGGCTTTATTGTCGAAGCCAAAAGTCAATTGGCTTCTTCACACTCTAGCCAGATGAGCTAATACCCCGATTATTTTTGCTTTGCAAAGAACTCTTCCTTAGCTTTTAGAAGCATAGCGACTTGTTTTTCTGCCTCTTCTCGCGTTATGTAATATGGTTTTCGTCCCATCGCCCTCAATCGAACTTCGGTTTCCCGCATACTTCGATTAATTGCTTCTATGAGGCGCTGCTCTTCGTTCATGTCTTTGCAAATTCGTTGCAAAGGTACTAAAAAAAAATGATATATGCAAGAAAATTAGTAAAAATTTGCATATATCAAAAATTTTTACTATCATTTCACCGAATTTGGAAAAGAATTGCGAAATTATGAAGGCGAAATGGACAAGTTTAGTGGATGATTTGCAGGGAAGTATTGATAGCAAGCACTATGCACGACATATCCCCGGAAACGGAGAATGGGCGGCTGTGCGCCAAAAGCCGGAGCTGAGCAAGAAGACCAAGAAAAAGAAAGCAAGTCTGCCGCATGTGAAGGAGTTTGGCGCGCTGATAGCGACATGCAAGGAGATTCTCCATAATCTGGAGCGCAGGGCGGCATGGCAGGCGAAGTATGACGAGGCTGTGCGGAAAGCAAGGAAGTACGGAAAGCCGATACAAGGGCGGCTGTGCGATTATGTGCGGCACGAGGTGAGCGGGATGATTAAGAGGGGCGAGAACGTGGAGCCGTAGGGGCGTGGGAATGGCGTTGCGAAGGCGCGGAGAGGGATAGATTCTTAGGATTTTATTATAGTTACGTTAGGGTGATGTCGGGTAAAGCATATATTCGGCATATATTGAGCATATATTCAGCATATATTGGAATAAGGTGGAAAGCAGGTGGAAGGGAGGGAGGAATAAGGTCAATAAGGACTATAAGGACAATAAGGTCTTTAAAGTCCTTAAGGTCCTTAGGGATTATTTCTATTCTGAGAGCGGAGGCGGTACATGCGTTCGGAGAAGCCTCCCTCTTTCATGAAATCATCGCCTAAACGCTGTAGTTGTTTGAAGAGCAAGTAGTCTGCTTGCTTGATGAGCACAATACACATGTTGGCAATCGTCTCGGGCGGACGAGTCTTTGCCAGTACCATGAAGAACTCGGCGTCATTGTGCTTTTTGCCTAAATCGCGCATAGCTTTCAGTTCTTCCGAATCTTCTTCCCATTGCCGGAAACCACGCGTCTTGAGGTAGTCCTCATAGTCTTCCAACAACTCCTGCAAACTGGCTTTCGCCACATTGATCAGTTTGATCTCCGTTTTGGCAGAAGTGCTGCTTGCTGCACTACCTTCGATGATGTTTTGTTTGCCCGAACGAGCAGCCTGTAACATCTGGTCGTACGTGCGGTCGCCCTTCTGGATGTAGTGCTCCACGAAATAGTACGTCAAACAGAAGATGACGTTCGCCTTCTGGTAACTGAGCAACTGCTTGTAATTGCCGCGATGGGGGATGAGTTGTTCGGGCATGATGGTGAAAATTATAGGGTCTTTAAGGTCTTTAAGGTCCTTAGGGTCGTTAAGGACTTTAAGGATGTTAGTGAAAAATAATATAAGGTACGCACGTATACGCGTGCGCACCTTATAGAGAAACTGGGTTATCCGCCGAAGTTATCAAAGCGGATGTCTGCGTCATCGACGCCCAGCGAGTGGAGCAGGTCGAGGACGGTCTTTGCCATCATAGGAGGACCGCAGAGGTAGTACTCGATATCCTCGGGAGCGTCATGCTACTTGAGGTAGGTGTCGCCCATGACCGGAGCGATGAAGCCCGGGGTGTACTTGATACCCAGTTGGTCTGCCTTCGGATCCGGACGGTCCAGCGCCAAGTGGAAATGGAAGTTCGGGAACTCCTTCTCCAGTGCGAGGAAATAGTCGTGGAAGAAGACTTCGTCGATAGCACGTGCGCCGTAGAATTAGTGCATCTCACGGTCACGGCAGTTGCGGGTCTTCAACATGTGCATGAT
>JAFSQV010000039.1 GCA_017446455.1 Paludibacteraceae bacterium | reverse complement strand
GACCGTGCTCACAGCGCTATCGCTGAGGCTGATCCGAAGGATTTTGACTTCGACAAGATCATGGAAGGTGCAGCATGGTTCCACTGGAGCGGCATCACTCCGGCTATCTCGGACAAGGCTGCAGAAATCACCAAACTGGCTTGCGAGGCTGCGAAACGTCACGGTGTAACCGTATCGGTTGACCTGAACTTCCGCAAGAAACTATGGACGAGCGAGAAAGCTATCTCGATCATGCGTCCGCTGATGAAGTACGTGGATGTTTGTATCGGTAACGAGGAGGATGCAGAACTCTGTCTCGGCTTCAAGCCCGATGCAGATGTAGAAGGCGGTGAGACCAACGCCGAGGGTTACAAAGGTATCTTCGAGCAGATGATGAAGGAGTTCGGCTTCAAGTATGTTGTTTCGACGCTACGCGAGAGTTTCAGCGCTACTTTCAACGGTTGGAAGGCTATGATCTACAACGGCAAGGAGTTCTATCAGAGCAAACGCTATGAGATCAACCCGATTATCGACCGTGTAGGTGGCGGTGACTCGTTCTCCGGCGGTCTGATCCACGGTATGCTCAAGTATCCGGGCGACCAGGCATCGGCTCTTGAGTTCGCAGTAGCTGCTTCGGCGCTCAAGCACACTATCAACGGCGACTACAACCTCGTTTCCGAGGACGAAGTCCTCAGCCTCGCAGGTGGTAACGCAAACGGACGTGTTCAGAGATAAAGCGGAAGGTGAAAACTGAAAATTGAAAGGAATTTATGGCAAAGTTCGATAAGTTTGAGGTGATGGCCAAGATTAAGGCCGCTCCGATGGTTCCTGTGTTCTACCACAAGGATGTGGAGGTATGCAAGAACGTGATTAAGGCTTGTTACGAAGGCGGTGTACGCGCGTT
Organism: Paludibacteraceae bacterium; assembly: GCA_017446455.1. Lineage (GTDB taxonomy): Bacteria > Bacteroidota > Bacteroidia > Bacteroidales > Paludibacteraceae > Colicola. The sequence goes on along the minus strand of JAFSQV010000039.1, from coordinate 6,202 downwards.
CGAGTTCACCAACCGCGGCGATTTCGCGCACGAGGTATTCGGCGAGTTGAGTCATTGGGCGCTGACCGAGTGTCCGGAACTGGCACTGGGTGTGGGCTCTGTGGTAGATGCTCCGACCGCTTCGCTGTATATCCAACTCGGCGCTTGCTTCGTTGTAGGCCCGTTGTTCAACAAGGATATCGCGGTGGTATGTAACCGTCGCTGTGTCACCTACTGCCCGGGTTGTCTCACACCGAGTGAGATAGGCTTGGCGCAGGAAGTAGGCTGCGACTTCACGAAGGTCTTCCCGGGTGATGTCGTTGGTCCGAACCTCGTCAAAGGACTGATGGCTCCGATGCCGTGGTCGAAGCTCATGGTGACCGGTGGTGTGGCGCCCGAGAAAGAGAACCTCGAGAAGTGGTTCGCTGCAGGCGTATACTGCGTAGGTATGGGATCGAAACTCTTCCCGTCCGATAAGGTGAAAGCCGGCGACTGGAAGTACGTGACCGACAAGTGCAAAGAATGTTTTGAAATCATCGCGGCTTGCCGCAAATAATGAATCGTTATGAGTGACATCAAAAAAACCGTCATGACCAACTGGCGTTGGGTCATGTGTGCAATGCTCTTCTTCGCCACTACGGTCAATTATATGGACCGCCAGGTGCTGTCCTTGACCTTCAAAGAGTTTATTCAACCTGAGTTCCACTGGACCGACTCCGACTACGGAACGATCACCGGTGTGTTCTCCATCGCCTATGCGATCTTCTGCCTCTTCGCCGGTAAGTTCATCGACTGGATGGGCACGAAGAAAGGTTATCTCTGGGCGATCGTCATCTGGTCGATGGGTGCTATCATGCACGCCGCTTGCGGTATCGCCACCACTTGGTTCGTGGATGGCGTAGACAGCGTAGCTGCTTTGCGTGCGGTAGAAGCCGGAAGTGCACTCGCTGCGACAATCTCGATGGTGAGTGTATGGCTCTTCCTCGCCTGCCGTCTGATTCTCGGACTGGGTGAGGCAGGCAACTTCCCGGCTGCCATCAAGGTGACCGCAGAGTATTTCCCGAAAAAAGACCGTGCGTTCGCTACGGCCCTCTTCAACGCAGGTGCGTCCGTAGGTGCACTCGCCGCTCCGGCTACTATCCCTCTGCTGGCGAAAGCTATGGGATGGGAGTGGGCGTTCATCATCATCGGTGCGCTGGGCTTCATCTGGGCCGGTATCTGGATCTTTGTCTATGACAAACCGACCGAGTCCAAGCATGTGAATGCGGCGGAACTCGCTTATATCAACTCCGATGAAGCAGACGCTCCGAAAGCAGAAGCCAAAGAAGAGAAACAAATGTCGTTTGTTGAAGCTTTCAAGCACAAACAGACCTGGTCGTTTGCGTTCGGTAAGTTCATGACCGACGGTGTCTGGTGGTTCTTCCTGTTCTGGGCACCGGCTTATTTCCAGGATCAGTTTGGCATCAAGGCTTCTGACCCGCAAGGTATTGCGTTAATCTTTACGCTGTATGCGATCGTAACGGTCGTTTCGCTGTTCGGTGGTTACCTGCCGAAGATCTTTGTGGAGAAGAAAGGCATGGAGCCGTACGCAGGTCGTATGCGCGCGATGTTGATCTTCGCGTTCTTCCCGATCTTCGCGCTCTTTGCACAACCCCTCGGTGGTATCTACGGTCCTTGGGCAGTAGCCATCATCATCGGTATCGTTGGTGCGGCGCACCAGAGTTGGAGTGCGAATATCTTCTCCACCACAGGTGATATGTTCCCCAAGTCGGCCGTTGCTACCATCACCGGTATCGGCGCTATGGCAGGTGGTGTAGGTTCGTTCCTCATCAACAAGGGTTCAGGTATGCTCTTCACGCACGCCGAGAAGATGGGTGAAGCCTTCCAGTTCTTCGGCTTCAGCGGCAAACCCGCGGGCTACATGATCATCTTCTGCATCTGTGCGGTAGCTTACCTCATCGGATGGAGCGTGATGAAGACTTTAGTTCCAAAGTACGAACCGGTTGTGGTGAAATAAACTAATCGGCCAATAAAAAAGCGACTCGTTTGAGCCGCTTTTTTTTATTTCACTACTTCTGCTTCCTCGAACTTATCCCTCGGATCCTCCGGTCCTTTCATCGGAATGATGAGCACCATGATGATGTACAGCAGGATGCCAGGGAAACCGGCAGACAATACGGAGAGTGCAGCGTAGCAAACGCGAATCAGGGTAGCATCTACTTCGAAGTACTCAGCGAGGCCACCCAATACACCAGCCAACACTTTGTTGCTGCTGGAGCGAGTTAATTTCTTCTGTGCCATAATTATCTTTTGTTAAATTATTAAACGTTTATTTCGTTATTTTTCTCTACAAAAACTGTACCAAAGCCAAAGCTGTCATAGCTTCAACCACCGGTACCGCCCGCACGGCCACGCACGCATCATGCCGTCCCTTCACGCCTGCCTTCGGTGTACTCGGTGTGGGTTTGAACACGCAGCGGAACACGATCTCTGTCCCGTCAGAAATACCACCGGCTATACCGCCACTGATAGCGTTGATCTCACTACCGGACTTGGTCACTCCGCTGAAGCCTGTGCCGTACTCAAAACCCTTGCAGGCATTGATACTCATCACCGCGTAGGCCAGGTGGGCTTGGAGTTTGTCGAAGATCGGTTCACCTGTTCCGACAGGAAGACCCGTGATACGGCACTCGATGATGCCGCCTATGGAGTCGCCGTCTTTCTGATAAGCCGCAATCGTCTCAGCGAACTTCGCCGGTTTTTTCTCTGCGCCTACCTGTATGAGCTCCGCATGTATCGCGATATCCTTTGCTGCCAGTTCCTGCTTGGCGATGCATCCGGCTACTACACGTGCGGCCGTCTCGCGCGCACTCGCTCTGCCTCCACCTCTCCAATCGCGGATACCGTATTTCTGCTCATATACCTTATCGGCGTGTCCCACACGATAGGTATGCTTGAGGTCTTCATAGTCTTCCGGCCGCGCATCTTTATTGCGAATGAGAAACGCAATCGGAGTACCGAGCGTAACACCGTCCATCACGCCGCTTAACCATTCCACTTCGTCGGGCTCGCTCTTTGCACGGGCAGAAGCGCCAACCGCTCCTCGACCTGCACGGCGTGCTAACTCCTGACGAATAAGCGCAAAGTCAATACGCAAGCCTACCGGAACACCATCCAGCACACCGCCTATCGCCGCGCCGTGCGACTCGCCGAAAGAGGTAAAACTCCACTTGTCTCCAAACGTATTGGCCATCTTCTTCACTTTTGCGATTGCAAAAGTACTGCTTTTTTGCGACATATGCAAGAACTTACTGCATTTTTGCATTTTTATTTGCGCATGTCATTTTTTTGTTGTAATTTTGCAACGCAAAATTTGGTTTCGACATGAAGACCCCGGAACAGATAGCACTCGAAAAGCAACTGAATCGCCTCACGAAGCGTTTCCATAAAGCATGCGCTGACTATCAGCTCATCGCCGACGACGACCATATTCTCATCGGCCTCAGCGGCGGCAAAGACAGTCTGCTGCTCACCGAATTGCTGGGTCGCCGCGCGCAGATTTACAAACCCCGCTTCAAAGTCACTGCCCTTCACGTGCGGGTCAAAGAGCGGGACTACCATACCGACCTTTCCTACCTCGAGTCCTTCTGCGCCGAAGCCCAAGTGCCCCTCATCGTCAGGGACACGGAGATTGGAAATCCTCAAAAATTTGAAATCATAAATCATAAATCACAAATCTCCAACCCCTGTTTCCTCTGCTCCTGGTATCGCCGCAAGGCGCTCTTTAATACCGCGCAGGAGTTGGGCTGCAACAAGATTGCTTTCGGCCACCATCGCGACGATGTGGCGCAGACGCTGCTGATGAACCTGTTCTTCCAGGGCGCTTTCGCTACCATGCCGCCGATCCTGCAACTGGACAAGATGCCGCTGCAACTAATCCGGCCGCTATGCCTCATTGACGAAGCGGACATCGTCACCTACGCCGCCATGCGCGGGTATGAGAAACAGACCAAACTCTGTCCTTTCGAGCATGTGAGTTCCCGCGAGAAAGTGAAAGAACTGCTCGAGCACATCAAAACCCTCAACCCCGAAGCCATCGACTCCCTCTTCGGAGCCATGACCAATATCAAAACGGACTATTTACCTAAAGTATGAACGGATTATACACTATTTTATTACTCCTCGCGTCGAACATCTTCATGACGCTTGCGTGGTATGGTCACCTGAAACTGCAGCAGACCGGTTTCTTCACCAACGCCACACCCCTTATCTTTGTAATCCTCCTTTCCTGGGGCATCGCTTTCTTCGAGTATTGTCTGCAAGTGCCGGCGAATCGCATCGGTTTTGCGGGCAACGGCGGACCCTTCACGCTGATGCAACTGAAGGTCATTCAGGAAGTCATCACCCTGGTGGTCTTTGTCGTCTTCTCGGCTATCGCTTTCCAGATGCCCCTGCGCTGGAACCACTGCGTAGCCTGCCTCCTGCTCATCGGTGCTGTCTATTTTGTCTTTGGTTTCAAATAATATGAGTCCCTACATTCAATCGCTTCGTCTCCGCACCTTACCCCTCTCGATGTCGGGTATCGTCTTAGGAACGGGTTTGGCCGGTTGGTCCAACTGGTGGATTTTCGCTCTGGCTATCCTCACGACGCTGAGTCTTCAGATTCTCAGTAATTTAAGCAACGAACTGGGCGACGCCCTCAAGGGTACGGACGCGGATCAGAAAGGACGCGAGGCGTATGGGCTGCAAGCCGGCACCATCACCGTCAAGCAGATGAAAACCATGATATGGTGCTTCGTCGGTCTCTGCGTCCTCTTCGGCACCGCCCTCGTCTTCACTGCCTTCGGTATACCAATCATCAATCATCATTCATCAATCACCAATGTCCTCCTCTTCTTAGGACTCGGACTCCTCGCCATCATAGGCGCAGTCACCTACACGCTTGGCAAGCATAGTTACGGGTATATGGGTCTCGGGGACTTAGGTGTTTTCCTCTTCTTCGGTCTGCTCAGCACTCTTGGCGGCTATTACCTGCAGACGCAGACGCTGACGACCGAAGTCATATGGTGCGGCATCGCCATCGGCTTACCCTGCGTCGGGGTGCTCAACCTCAATAACATACGCGATATGAATAATGACCGCGCGCATGGCAAGCGCACGCTCGCGAGCAGGTTAGGCGCGCGCGGGGGAAAGATTTACCATACCTGCCTCCTGTTTATCTGCCTGATCATCTTCGTGACGTTCGACCACAACTGGGTGCTTTGCGTAGCGCCCGTCTGGGCTTGGCATGTGGGATATATATGGACGCACGAGAGCAGTAGTCTGGACAAACAGATGCCCGTCCTCATGGCCTCCACCCTGCTCGTCGCAGCCCTTGGATGGGTATGAAAAATTTTTCAAATTCGTTAATCATCTTAATCATATAAAGCACAATGAAGAATAACATCAATGCCTTGATCATGGAGGCAATGAAAAACCATGATTCCGTACGCACAGAGACGCTGCGCGCCATCAAGAGTGCATTTCTCAATTGGCAAACCAGCAAGGAGAATGCGGGTAAAGAACTGACCGATGCGGATGAGATTCAGATCATCAAGAAGATGGTCAAGCAGCGGCAAGAGTCCGTCGAGCAATACCTCGCGGCCAAACGTCAAGAGTTAGCCGATGCCGAGCAGGCACAGATCACGGTGTTGGAGACTTTCCTTCCCCAAGCAGCCAGCGAAGAAGATATCATTCACGCTTTCAACGCCGCCAAAGAGGCAAACGGCTGGGAAGCAGAGAAGAAGAATATGGGTCTCTTCGTGAAAGCCATCAAAGCTGCGCTGCCTAACGCAGACGGCAAGATGGTTGCACAAGTCGTCCAGAGTCAACTGAGTTAAAGGACTGACGAATAATCAACAAAACAATGACATGCGCGCTTGCGTGTGTCATTTTTTTATGCAGAAAACGGGAAAAAGTAAAGAAAAATGCATTTTTTTTTATTTTTTTTGCGAAAAAATTTGGTCAATTCAAAAAAAAGCAGTACTTTTGCACCCGCTTTCGAGAGAGAGCGATGATCTTTTAGAGATTAACAAAGAAAAAAATGCGGAAATAGCTCAGTTGGTAGAGCACAACCTTGCCAAGGTTGGGGTCGCGAGTTCGAGTCTCGTTTTCCGCTCTTTTTTTTTGCCCAGATGGCGGAATTGGTAGACGCGTGCGTTTCAGGTGCGCATGCCGCGAGGTG
>JAFSQV010000006.1 GCA_017446455.1 Paludibacteraceae bacterium | reverse complement strand
GGAATACCCCAGATAGCCGCAGCTATGAGGTATAGAAATCGTTTGTCAATATGGTTTTTAATCATAATACCTTTGCTCGCATAATTTTTTATTTTAATGGGGTCCCCGAGGATTTCTAATCCTTGGGGAGAGCGTAGCGTAAGGCGGAGTGTTCTACAAGTGCAGAGCACGCAGTCACACGAGCCTTAACGCAAGCGGCGGCAAAGGTACTGCTTTTTTCTTAAACTTTGCTTAAGATTTTCTTAAGATGCATCAAAATCCCCATAAATAGGGATACGCAACTCGTTGATAGTAGCGTTAATGTCCAGCGAGAGGATAAAATGCTGCATAGTCAGTTTGGAACTTAGCTGTAAGACGCCCGGTTGAGCGGATGGCAGAAAAGCGGTCAGCACGCTGTCTAACATCTGCCGCAAGGCGTTCGGTTCGATCGTGATCTCGTTCACAAAGGGCGTCAGATGCATCTGTGCCGCAAGTCCTTTGGCGCTAATCTCCGTCTCACGGCTGCGTAGCCAATCTGTCAGGAATGCCTGTAGATCAATCGTGTAATGCGTTACTTTCTGCTCAATATGGAAGATGAAACCTATTCCTCGAATAGTCTCTATCGGTTCTTTGTTTGTCCAGCCTAACTTGCGCCGCAAGGCATTGAGATGCACGTCTATCGTACCGGTATCATACTGAAAACGGTAGCCCCACACATGGTCTAATACCATCTGCCGTGTACATATCTTATTCGGGTGTGCAGATAGGAAATCCAATAGTCCGTATTCGAGACCTGTTAGATGAATCTCCTGTCCATCCTTGCGCACACTTCTCTGGTCACGATCCAGTTCTATATGGTTTGTTATGGTGGTATACATCTCTTTTACAGAGCGTCATAATGGTTAGAATTTTACTACTGTTCCTATCGGGGCATCCAACAGGTTGATGTTGTGTTTAGTTGCAATATCGTGCGCCACGTTGTCCGGTTCGTACCAGGGATGGACGGAAAGAGCGAACTTGTCATGGTGGACGGTGAAGACCTGCTTGGCTTGGAGATCGAGGATGACTTTTTCAAGGTCTTCGGGCGTGGTGTGGATATATTTCCAATTGGCATTGTACTGACCGTTTTCCAAGAGCGCCAAATCAACGGCTCCGAAACGCTCGTGTATCTCGCCAAAGCGCTTGTCATAGCCTCCATCACCACCGATATAGACCTTACGGTCCCCCGCTTCGACCATGAACGATGCCCAGAGTGTCTGATTGCGTTTGCCTAAGAGACGATTAGAGAAGTGTCTGGACGGCAGGCAAGTAATACCTCCCGATGCCTCGTACCAATCCATTTCCGTGATTTGCTCATTTGCGTAGCCCCAGTAACGCAAGTAGTCCGCAATGCCAAGCGGACAGACGACCTGTTTAACGCGCTCACGGATGTCACGCAGGGTTGCGTACTCCATGTGATCCCAATGTTCGTGTGTAATAATGAGCACATCGATATCCGGCAGGTCGTCCGGCCGGTAAATGTCGGTTCCCGCAAAGGGTTTCATCATCAGCGTCGCAGGCCATTCAGGTTTGAGTACCGGATCGACCAGATACCGCGTACCGTTCAAGCAGAATAGGTACGACGAATGTCCGAACCATACGAGCCAATCGCTATCGGTCGGCAGGCTCTTCAAATCCGTCTTAACGGCAGGTATCGGTTGTTGCGGCACACGCAGCGTATCTTTGTTCGTCAGGAAACGCCATAATGTACCCCTCGTGCTTGCGCTATCTCCTGTGAATTGTGGCGTCGGTTCTTGGTTCCGGAACATCCCGTCTCGGTAGTTTGGTGACGCTTGTATCCGCTCTTTCGACACCTGTCGCCACAACCCGAAAGCCGGGTGGAAAAACACCGCCATCCCTATTCCGGCAAGCAGCAAGATAATACCTACTATAATCACTAGAGTCTTCATCCGTATATCTCCTGTAATTCACCTGTGACGGAGTCGATGATAAAGCCTCGAACGGTCACATCTTTCGGGATGAGCGGATGAGTCTGGATGGTCTTGACGGTCTTACAGACGGAAGCTTCGGTATCGTGAAAGCCTTCGAGCCAATGGTTGAGGTCAATGCCGCACTCACGAATGGTATCGAGCGTTTCATCTTTGATACCACGTTCCTTCATGACGTGATGAAAATGCGCATAGCTCATGTCACACGCACCGCATTGCGAATGGGCGACCACCATGATCTCTTCTACGCCTAATTCGTAGATAGCGACTATCAAGCTGCGCATCGCTGAATCAAACGGCGTGATGATGAGTCCGCCGGCGTTCTTGATAATCTTGGCATCTCCGTTCTTGAGTCCCAGCGCAGCCGGAAGAAGTTCCGTCAGGCGTGTATCCATACAAGTAAGTACCGCCAGTTTCTTATCGGGGTACTTGTCGGTAATGTACTGCTCGTAGCCTTTCTGCGCCACGAAATTCTTGTTAAATTCAATAATTTGGTCTATCATAAACTTGGATATTTGCGTCAATTTTGGCGCAAAGGTACGAAAAAAATCTGACATGTGCAAATATATGCGGGCTTTTTTACTAAATTAGTCACAATTTTGTGTGAAATAATCGTTCGTTCGTAGTGAGATAAGAATCTGCAAGCATCGCTGTGCGCGAGAGGTGGCTGCGCGGGCCTTCGGGTGTGTTTGCACCCACGTGCAAGTGCTGCGTCAGTTCATCACTCGCCAGAAGGAACAGGATGCCGAGCAGGAAGCCCACCGCCGCCGGTATCACTTGCATCGCCCCTTCGCCGTGAGACATCTCAATCGACGGGATGAGCAGCGACCAGACGGACGCCGCAACCATCACACCCGACGCGAAGCCGAGTAATGCCTTCCGCAACCGCTCTGGCATGTCGCGTTTCATGAAGAACACGAACGCCGCCCCGAGCATAGTGCCCAACAGAGGGATGAGAAGAACCTAAGAAAAGTACAATCAGAACAATTTCATTTTATTCAATCATCTTAATCAGCTTGGCTGGATTGCCGCCGACGATGGCATTGGCAGGCACATCTTTGGTCACTACCGCCGCGGCTGCTACGACCGCATTCTCGCCAACTGTCACGCCCGGCAGGATAGTTGCTCCGGCTCCGATCCACGCGTTCTTACAGATACGAACCGGCTTGCAAATAAGGATCTGACGGTCGTGGAGGTCGTGGTTATTGCTGATAAGCTGCACGTTCGCCGCAATCATCGCGCCATCCTCAATGGTGATTCCGCCGCGTGACATCATCAGACAATCCGGCATGATCATGACTCCTTTGCCGATGTGTACCATGTCAAAGCACACACCTTTGAGAGGCGGTTGAACCATACTGCCTTCACCGAGGTTGTCTCCGAACAACGCTTTGGCAGCCTCTTGCTTTTCAGCAGAATAAGGCATACAATTATTAAAACGATGCAACAAAGCGCCTTGTTGCATATACTTTGCTTGTTCTTCCGGCGATGTTAATCGCGGGTCAACTCGAAATTCTTCCATAATCATCAAAGATTAAGTCCTTTAATCCATTTTTCTACTTTTGCTTTGTTCGTGCGTACCTCATGTCCGTAGATACTGAAACCGGGCTTCACGTCGGCGTTCGGGTACGCTTTGCGGACGTCACTCATCACATTGCCAAGACCGCTTCCTTCGTGCGTTGTGAACGGATAAATGGTCTTGCCGTTCAGGTCATACGTGTCGAAGAACGTGAACATGACTTGCGGGTAAGTGCCCCACCAGATCGGTCCGCCGATGAAGATGATGTCGTAATTAGAGACCGCTTCGCTCAAAGAAGAAAGCTGTCCTTCAAAAGCCGGACGCTCGTCATTGCGGGCTTCTTCTTGCGCCAGTTCGGTCAACGGCGTATAAGCCATTCCGTCGTATTTGTGCGTCACGATCTCAAACTGGTCGGCTCCGGTCAGTTCGCTGATGTAGTCCGCCACGATTTTGGTGTTACCCACTTGGATGTTTCCCACCGAGTAGTTCTCTCCGGCATGGGAG
>JAFSQV010000038.1 GCA_017446455.1 Paludibacteraceae bacterium | reverse complement strand
GAAGAGATTGAGACCCTGAAAGGAATGCTTAAAGTACAAAGTGACGATGTACGATGTACGAAGGAAGCAGATGTGCGCTAACTGATGTTGCAGCAATTGTGTGTCATCAAAACGATTGCCGGAACACCTACCGAAGCCAACCAACAACTGCTTGCACGCCTCATGGCATTGAACGAGACAACAGCCAATGCCCTCATCGACTGGCCAAGCATTTACCAGACTATCGATTTGGTCTATGATGGCTTCTACACCCGTCTTAGGGACAAATACGGGAATGTACAAGGGAGCAATGTACAAAGTACAAAGGAACAGAGACCGCTTTTGAACGAAAAAGAGATTCAGCTATGTTGTTTGCTCAAAGCGGATTTCTCCACCAAAGAGATCAACATGCTTACCCGCCAAAGTCTCCAAACTATCTACCAGCGCAAGACCCAAGTCCGTCAGAAACTTTCCCTTGCCGAAGCCGAAGACATCACAACAGCGATAATCTAATTAAAACAACGCTCGCAAAGGGCGTTGTTTTTTGTATCTTCCTTTAAATAAATTTGCGTATGTGGGATTTTTTGTGTACCTTTGCGCCGCAATGTTGCGCTAACCTAACATAGACGAAAATGGAAAACCGAAAACTCACACTGACGGAAGGAATCAAACATATGTCTGCCGGCCTTCAAGCAGCTACTGCGGACATAATCAATAAGGTACACGCGTATATGCGCGAGCACCCGGAGAGTGAACTGCATACCTGCGGTAAGATGTTCGGCGTGCTGATTTATGAAGGCGGTTATCTCGCGGCCTTCTCGGCCAAACTCGATGGCTCGTATCTCCACGAAGGATTTGTGCCACCTGTGTATGCGATGACGGAAGAACCCGTCGGCCACAGCAAAGAGGAGTCGCGGCGCTTGCAGCGCTTGCTCTTTACCAACTATACTTTTGTCAACGGCAAAGGCGAATCGAAGAACCTGCTGGAGATCTTTGCCAATGAGAAACCTATCGTTCCTGCGGACGAGTGGTTTGTTGATAAAGGTGAAAGGTTAAAGGTGAAAGGTGAAAGGACTCCGACTCCCCCATCGGGGGCTGGCGAGTGCTGTGCGCCGAAGTTGCTGCAATACGCTCTGACGCACGGTCTCAAGCCGCTGCAACTGGCGGAGTTCTGGGTAGGTGCTCCGTCTAAGACGGAGATTCGGCAAGAAGGAGTCTATTATGCGCCTTGTTCCGGTCGATGCGTGCCCATTTTGAAGCACATGACGCAAGGGCTGGAGAACTTAAAGATTGAAGGAGTGAGGGAGTTAGGGAATGAGCGAATGAGTGAGTTAGAGGTCCTTTTTGAAGACGACTACCTCATGGTGGTTAATAAACCTGCGGGACTCCTCTCTGTTCCCGGCAAGACCGACGAACCCTCTGCAGAAACGCTGTTACACGCCAAGCCCGTGCATCGTCTGGATCAAGACACTTCCGGACTTCTGGTATTAGCCAAAACGCCTGAAGTCTATAAGACCTTGCAGGTCTATTTTCAGCGCCGCGACATCCTCAAGCGATATGAGGCGGTTTGTGTAATGAAAGAGGGAGTGAGTGAGTTAGTGAATGAGGGGATGATTGATTTGCCTCTTCTGCCGAATCCCTATGACCGGCCGCGGCAGATGGTAGATCGGGAGCACGGCAAACCCGCTATCACGCGCTATGTGATACGTGAACGACGTCCCGATGGTACGTTGCTCGTGGATTTCTTTCCACTCACCGGTCGTACCCACCAGCTCCGCGTCCATGCCGCTCATCCCGATGGACTGAATGCGCCTATCGTAGGCGATCGTCTATACGGGGTAAAGAGTGAAGGACTGAAAGACTTAAAGAATGAGAGGATGATGCTCCACGCCGCGGAGATTCGTTTCCTTCACCCCGTCACACAGCAAGAGATGCATTTCAGCATTTAGTTACTTGCATAACCAGATACTCATCTCATAAAGGCCGTAGATAGGTAAGGTCACCAGCAGCAGCGTGAACGGATCGCCGGTCGGCGTGATGACAGCAGCAATAATCAAGATGGCTACAAAGACGTACTTGCGGCCTTTGCGCAGATGCGACGCATTGAGGATTCCCATCTTCGAGAGAAACCACGTCACTACCGGCACTTCAAAGAGTAACCCCATCAGCAGAGCCAGCACGATGAAGAGCGAGATATACGACGAGAGATTAATCTGATTCACCACGAGGTCGGTTACCTGATACGTGCTCAAGAACCGAAACGAGAGCGGGAAGATTAAAAAATAATCCAGCAGTACCCCCAACATAAATAGTCCTGTCGCACAAACGACGAGTACGATGCTGTATCGCTTCTCCTGTTCATAGAGTCCCGGTGCCACAAAGCCGTAAAGCCAATAGACAATCAGCGGTAAGGCAAGTATGAAACCCGCCCAGAGCGATACCTCGACATGCGTCATGAACTGCGCGGTGAGTTCGGTATTCAAAAAACTCACCTGCACGTCCCTCGGACATAAGGCACTCCATCCCGTAGTTTCTGCCATCCGGCAAAGGGCGCGATAGAGCACGAAGTCCGAGGACGTAGGTGCGAATAACCATGCGAAGAGAATGTCCTTCGCGAAGAACGCCGCTATCGCGCATACCAACCATGCCGCCAATGATTTGAGCAGCACGGAGCGCAGTTCATCCAAATGATCCCAAAAGGTCATTTCTCCTCTTTCTTCACTTCTTCTTTCTTGTCCTCTTCTTCGTCGGCTTTTCCGTTGACTCCGTCTTTGAAGGACTTGACACCTTTGCCGAGACCCTTCATGAGTTCAGGAATTTTTTTGCCGCCAAAAATGAGCAAAATAACGAGGACGATAAGAATAATTTCCCAAGTTCCAATCATATCAACTTTGTTTTAATTGTTCTACGAGGTTATCTATTTTCTGCATCTCTTCCGGGATGTGGATGCGCTGCGGGCAATGCGGGATACAATGGTCACAGCCGATACAATGATCCGCTTGCCGCAGTTTGGGCACCGCGCGATCATAGCCGTTGAGCCATCGTTTGGGTGCCACATGGTCTTCGGTCAGCATGTTGTTGTAATGACTGAAGATCGCCGGGATATTGAGTCCGTACGGACAGGGCATGCAGTAGTTGCAGGCCGTGCAAGGGATGGCGTTGAGGTTGCATATCTCATCCGCCAAATGCATCAGCAGCGCGTCTTCTTCGGCCGTGATAGGACGCAGCGGCGAAAAGGTGCAGCAGTTTTCCTTCAGGTGCTCCATATACGTCATTCCACTCAGCACGGTGAGGATTTTCTCCGGTGTACCCGCATAGCGGAAAGCCCATTCGGCCGGTGTGGCATTTATATCCGCGCGTTTCATCTCTTTGAGGATATGCGTCGGTTGTTTGGCAAGACGCCCACCCAAGAGCGGTTCCATGATCACACCCGGAATACCGCGTTTCGCCAACTCGCCATAGAGGTACGATGCATCGGTATTACGCGGATTATTGCGCTTGGCATAGTGCCAGTCCAGGTAGTTCAACTGGATCTGCACAAAGTCCCAATGGTATTTGCCTTCGTCGTGCCATTTGAGCAACATGTCGAAGATACGTATATCGCCGTGATAAGAGAAACCGAGGTTGCGGATACGTCCCTTTTGCTTTTGCTCCACGAGCCAATCGAGAATGCCGTTGTCCATATAGCGGGCATTGAAGGTCTGGAGCGCGTCCATACCCCGAGAACCGCCGCCGATACTATGCAGCAGCAGGTAATCGACGTAGTCCGTACGCAAGTATTCTAACGAGCGCTCGAACATCGCTTGCGATTCCTTACGTGGCCATGCTTCTTTGGAGAAGTTACTCATCTTCGTTGCAATGAAATAACTGTTCCGCGGATGGCGGCTAAGCGCGATACCTGTAGCTTCTTCCGAATGTCCCTGACAATAGACCGGCGAGGTGTCGAAATAATTGACGCCATGCGCAAGCGCGTAATCCACCAGTTCGTTCACTGCCTCCTGGTCTATCGGTGCATCACCATTCTCACGCGCGGTACCGGTAGCAGTGGTCGGAAGACGCATCATTCCGAAACCCAGGAGCGACACCTTATCGCCTGTGTTGGGATTGATACGATAGGTCATCTGCGCGGGATTGGATTCCATCCTTTCTCCTTTGTCCTGTAACCTTTCACCTTTATTTTGACACGCCGTGAGGAGCACCGACGTCCCGGCGACAGCCGCTGTACTATGTTTGATAAAATCTCTTCGATTCATAAAATTACCAATTACAAATCACCAATATCAACTTACTACGTGAGTTGATCGTCCTTCTACGTAGATGGCGCTGAAAGGCCGGGCAGGGCATAGGTTCTCGCACTTGCCGCAACCTATACAACGCTCTTGGTCAATAGCCGGCACAATGACGCTCTTGCCTTCTGCCGTCGTGTGCTCAACCATCTGGATGGCATCCGTCGGGCAATGTTTGGCGCACGCTCCGCAATGGTCTCCGTTGGTCACCGGGATACAATTCTGCTCAATCCACACGGCGTGACCGATATGAATGAAGGGCTTATCTTCTCTTTGGATGGCTTGGATAGCACCCGTCGGACAAACCTGCGAGCAACGCGTACACTCGGGGCGGCAGTACCCGCGTTCGAACGACATCTCGGGTTGCATCAACCGCAGCGGATCCGACGAAGGACGTAACACGTTGTTCGGACATGCACTCACGCAAAGTTGGCAGGCCGTGCAATGCCGCTGCATGTTGCGTGCCGAGACCGAACCCGGAGGTGTAATCGGTGTCTCGCGATGCGGCGCAATCTTATCTTCTATCTCTGCCAAACCGCCATCTACTTTGATCTTCGCTTGCGCCATCGCCATTGAACCTACGGCCAAGGCTGCGCCGGTTAAGAATGCCCGTCTATCCGGAGAAGCAGGTGTTTCGTTCGCAGAGGGTTTGTCAGTGACCTGCTTTTTCAAATGAATTGGTCCATAACTGATGGCGTCGTCTTTGCACTGGTCGATACAATCGCCGCAAGCTACGCAACGCGAGAGATCGATCGTCCCATTCTTGAAGTCAATAGCTGCCGCTTTGCAGTTTCTTGCGCAAAGCCCACATTTCCGGCATTTGTCTTCATTGATCCGGAAGCGAAGCAAAGAGAAACGGGCGAAGAACGAAAGGATCGTTCCTACCGGACAAACGGTGTTGCAATACGTGCGGCCGTTGCGCCATGCCAGTACGCCTAAGACACCGAGCGTCAGCAGGGCGATGACGAAGGTCGTCACACTCCGCATCCATATTTCCGCTTCGGAGAAGAGATAACTGTCGAAATGAGCTTCGATGGTTGCAATACCGTTGATAAGCAGGTCGTATAAGGGCCGGAAAAGCGAGTTGACAATGCGGCCGTAAGCAGAGTAGGGGGCAAGCAAAGTTGTCACCGGTGCAAAACCGATAATCAGGCAGATGATAAAGACGGCCAATACGGAGTACCGCAACCATTTCTTCTCCGGCGAGTAACTGTAGCGGTTCTTTTTCGCCTTCCGTCCGAACCATGCGAAGATATCTTGCATCACGCCCAGCGGACAGATGATGCTGCAATAGACACGTCCGAAAAGACAGGTCAGCATAACCAGCACAAACAGCACGCCGAAGTTCAGCGCCATCAGTGCCGGCAGAAACTGGATCTTTGCTACCCATCCGAACCAAAGGTTGATACGCCAACTCACGCCGAGAAACAACAGCGTCACGGCGATATACACGAAGGCAGCGAGGACTATTCGAATCTTACGTAACATAACTCCTTAATGTATTATGCCTCGCAAAACAGCGACGCACTCGTCAATACTTTCTATATTGGCAATCTGCGTGTCCATCGGGCACATACCCGACTTATCGCGATTAAGGATCATCGGCACTTCTTCGGTCGCGAAAACCAGAACACCTTCTTTCTCGAATAACTCGCGCGCAGGGGTGCAAATCAGGTTGGTGTGCACCTCTTTCACTCCGCCTACGATCATGATGGCTGCCGCGGATTTACCGATGATCTTATCGGCTGCCACAGCTCCGTCCAAACGTTCCGGGTGTTCGCTGATGAGTTGCAGCAAGTCCTGAATACCTCGGTTGGCGTGCGTCGTCAGTTCTCCGTTGTTATATACCAGTAGACTCAGTCCCTGCTCATTGAGCATGTCGAGCATCTGGAATCCTTCGATCGTCGCGCCGCGTAAGATGGCTGCACATTGCTCCGGTGTCTTGGCGTCCAGCAGTTTTTTCTCCATCGGACAGAGATCCGTGCCGTCCATATTCACCATCAGTGGAATCTCTTCCCGTGCATACAGCGGAATGCCGGCCGCTTCTAACATCTCCCGCGCAGGTGTGCTGACGAGCGGCGTGTTCACGCGCTTAACGCCGCCTTCGATGAGTAAACAGGCTGCGGCTTTGCCCACTCGTTTGTCGGCTACCACAGCGCCCTTCAGACGCTCGGGTTCTTCGGCTGTCAAGCGCAATAGGTCTTGCACGCCGGGCAGGTTATAGGTGGTGGTCTCACCATGGTTGTCGATGATCATACCAACGCCCTGTTCCTCCAGCGCGTTGAGCATCTTCTCGCCATCGTGTTTGCAGGCTGTCAATGTGATTACAAAGAGCGCTGCCAAAATCATGTAGTGTCTCATAAGCGTATAATTCTGTAATGGGGTTTATAGGTGTTTCGGAAATTCTCACTGTGCCTTACGGCTTGCCGGTTGTTAGCCGCTTCGCGCAGCAAGCCTTGCAATTCCTCGTCCTGCCATGCCGGTTGTACCTCCAGCGCGATGCGCTCTATCTGTGCCCACTCCTCTGCCCAATGGTCATGAAAGGCATTGTCTTTTCCGGCGGCATCGATGAACAAACGCAATAACTCGTCTTCACTCATCTCGCCGTTGATAACCTGCGCTAAGTTGATTCGCTCAAAACGGTGCCGAAAACCCGTAGGTTCCCGTAGCGGCATTCCTCCTTCACTCTTTAATTCTTTCAACTCATACCGCAGATAATTTCTTGCTGCGGCGGTGTCTTGCATCAGGTGCTCTGCGCCGAAGAAATCCTGATAACAGGTCTTATACACGTCCTGCAAGTTCGCCTCCGGATATTGCTCAACTATCTGTTCGCACATGCTCCGCACGGCTGTTTCCGGAAAAGAATTTGTGCGAGAACACGCTAAAAGCGTGAACGGAAGAAGAAATATGAAAACAAGTTGTTTCATAACCATACTCAATCGGCTGCAAAGGTAGTAAAAAAAAACTACATCTCCAAGAAAATGCAAGAAAAAAATCACCAAAATTTGCACATATGCAATAATTGTAGTACTTTTGCAACGAAAAACAATCCTTATCATGAAACGTCTATCTTTCCTATTGATGCTTTCGCTGCTGATGCTGGCCTGCACCAAGCAGCAAGTGCCCTCTCCCGACAAGAGCCTGCAAGTGTCTTTCCGTCTGACGGAAGACGGTGCGCCGCAGTATAGCGTGACGCAAGACGGCATGACGGTGCTGGACTGGTCGCAGCTGGGGCTGGTGAGCGCCGACCAAGACCTGACGCGCGGTTTCAAACTCCTGCGTACACGCACCTCGTCCTTTCAAGAGACTTGGGAGACGGTCTGGGGCGAAGAGCGTACGATTACGGATAACCATCGCGAGTGGAAGGTGTCTCTTCAACACCTTTCCGGCCTGCGCATGGATATCATCTTCCGTGTCTTCGACGACGGTTTTGCTTTCCGCTATGCTTTTCCCGAGTCGAGCGGCCAGTCCCTCGTCATCACGGATGAGGCGACCGAATACCGCTTTACGTCGGATCACGAGGTATGGTCAATCCCTTGGCGTACGGAGTATTACGAAGGGCTGTGGGCCAAAGCGCTGCTGAGCGAGAAGCGCGATACCCTTTGTTCACCTATCACTATCGAACGTGCGGATGGCGGCTATGCTTTTGTGCACGAAGCGGCATTGACGGATTATCCGGCGCAGAACCTCTACATGCAAGATGGCGCCTTGCGGACCTACCTCACGCCGTGGAGGAATGTACAAGGGGACAATGAACAAAGTACAAAGGAAGTGAAAGCCTATGTAACCCTGCCTTTCGCTACGCCTTGGCGCTTCGTCATCCTTACTCGTGATCTGAAGGCCATGGTGGCGAGCCGTATCATGCTGAACCTCAACGAACCCTGCCGCATCGAAGATACCTCATGGATTCGACCGATGAAGTTCATCGGCATATGGTGGGGCATGCACATGAAATCCATGACGTGGGAACAAGGTCCGATACACGGTGCTACGACGGCAAACATGTCGCGCTATCTGCGTTTCGCGAAGGACCATAATATCCAAGCCGTGCTCGCCGAAGGATGGAACAAAGGTTGGGAAGATTGGCAGCATTTCTCCTTTACCGAACCCTACGACGATTGGGATATGGACTATCTCAGCCGCATGGCCGACAGCCTGGGCGTACAGATCATCGGTCACAACGAGACCGGAGGCAATGCCGCCGATTACGAGAACGTGCTGGACGAGGCTTATACCTACCATCAGGCACATGGCATTCATGCCATCAAGACCGGTTATGTGGCGCCGATCATCCGCACGAAGGACGGGCTGCAATGGAACAAAGGGCAATCGGGTGTGCGTCATTACCGCAAGGTGATTGAGACGGCTGCGAAATACCATATAGCTATTGATAACCACGAACCTGTGATGCCGACGGGTCTGCAACGTACGTACCCGAACCTCATGTCGCAGGAAGGTGTGCGCGGACAGGAATGGAATGCGTGGAGTCAGGATGGCGGAAGTCCGTGCGAACATGTGACGGTGCTGCCCTTCACGCGCATCATGGCCGGACCTGTCGATTATACGCCTGGAGTGTTCGCCTTCGAAAATCCCGTCATGCCGGGCACGCGCGTGCACTCGACCTTAGCCAACCAGTTAGGCCTGTTTGTGTGCTTCTATAGCCCGTTGCAGATGGCGTGCGACCTGCCGGAGAACTACCTCAAGCGCCCCGAGGCCTTCCGATTTATCGAAGCGGTGCCCTGCGATTGGGAGCGCTCGGAACTCGTGGACGGTAGGATAGGGGACTTCTGCGTCTTTGCCCGTCAGGAACGAGGAACGGGACGTTGGTTCATCGGCGGCATCAACGACGAGCAATCGCGAGAAGTGAGCATTCCGCTATCGATGCTCGATCCGGACAAGACCTATCGCGCGCATATCTGGCACGACAGCGACGATGCCGATTGGCAAACAAATCCGTACGGACTGGCGTACGAAGAAGCGGATGTCTGCTATACCGACACGCTCCATCCATGGATGGCCTCCGGTGGAGGATTGGCGATAGCGATAGAGGAATAGTGCAAAAACGATTTTTTTGCATAAAAATTTGCACATGTCAAAAAAAAGCAGTACCTTTGCAGCCGATTTTGCACCTATGAGCGAGCAGAACCACTATATCGTCGATCTGAAACGTCTGCCTATTGGCACGCATCTATTTGATTTTCAGTTAGATAGCGATTTCTTTGCTTCCCTTGAGAAGTCGGAAATCCTGAGCGGCGAGGTGGCAGCAAAAGCGGTGCTAAATCTCCGGGAGGAGGATTATCAGCTCAACATCGCGGTTCAGGGAACTGTCTTTGTTGTGTGCGACAGATGCCTCGATCCCATGCCCCTTGACATTGATGCCAATGATGAAATGAGCGCTTCGCTCAATGATGCAGCAGAGCTGCCTAATGGTGAAATCGATCTTTCCTGGTTGGCATATGAAATAGTAAGTATCAATATTCCGATCGTGCACAGTCACCACCCGGGTGAATGCAATAAGCAAATGGAACTTCTCCTCCAGGATCACCTTTGTGCCGAACCGGATCCCGAAAATTGATGGCTAATAGTTAACAGTTAAAATGAAATTTTAAAATTGTAAAACAATATGGCACATCCTAAAAGAAGACAATCGCACACCCGCCAAGCGAAACGTCGTACCCATGACGTAGTGAAGGCTCCGACATTGGCTACATGCCCGAACTGTGGCGCACTTCACATCTACCACACTGTTTGCCCGTCCTGTGGCTACTATCGTGGCAAATTGGCAATCGAGAAAGCCGAGGCTTAATCGTTGAAGGTGCTAACGCATAAGCTCTGAGTGAATAACTCGGAGCTTTCGTTGCACCTAATTATTAAAATTAAACGCGTGCGTGAGCACGCATGTGACCCGTGAGGGCCACTTTGGAAAAAATCATTTTAAAGTATTAAGAACATGTTTGACAATCATTCCAACAATGAATCGGAGCGCAGACCTCGTCCGCGTTTCCACAGAGACGGAGAGCAAGCTCGTCCGCGTTTTCACCGTGAAGGCGAACATCAGCCCCGTCCTCGTTTCCAACGCGAAGTTGACGAACAACGTCCGCGCTTTCATCAAGACGGCGAGCGCCGTCCGAGTCGTCCGTTTGGCGAACATCGCCCCTCTTTCGGTGGCAAACCCAAACGTAACAACGGACTCTATTCCGAGCGTAAACAACAGAACTATCGTCAGCAGCACGAAGACCCGACGAAGCCGATTCGTCTGAATAAATACCTGGCAAACGCCGGTATCTGTTCCCGTCGTGAAGCCGATGATTTTATCCAGGCAGGAGTCATCACCGTTAACGGCCAAGTGGTTGATAATCTGGGTGTTAAGGTGCTTCCGACCGATGAGGTACGTTTCCATGACCAACCCGTTCGCCGTGAACGTAAGGTCTATATCCTGCTTAATAAACCCAAGAACACCGTCACCACTACCGATGACCCTCAAGAGCGTCATACGGTGCTCGATATCGTTCGTTCGGCATGTGCCGAGCGTATCTATCCGGTAGGTCGTCTGGACCGTAACACGACCGGTGTGCTGCTGCTCACCAACGACGGAGACTTGGCAGCCAAACTGACCCATCCGAAGTTCCATAAGAAGAAGATCTATGCCGTCACGCTCGACAAAGAGTTGGACGAAGTAGATGAGGCAATCGTTCGCGCCGGTGTCATCCTCGACGACGAGCGTATCATCCCCGATGCGCTTGAGTTCCCGAAAGGCGACCGTAAGCATATCGGCCTGGAGATCCACTCCGGTCAGAACCGCGTCGTACGCCGTATCTTCGAGAAAGTAGGGTATAAGGTAGTCAACCTTGATCGCGTCTCTTTCGCCGGTTTGACGAAGAAAAACGTAGGTCGCGGCAAATGGCGTTTCCTCACGCCGAAGGAAGTAGCCTTCCTTCAAATGGGCAATTTTGATTAACAATCATCAATCATCAATTAGCAATTGAAACGTTCGTTTCACTACATATTATTCGCCATCACGGTTGCGCTGTCAATCGTAGCCGGCATCATGATGTTCCATGTGAATGTCAATGCCGACATGACGAAATACCTGCCGGATAACTCGCAGATGAAGCGGGGCTTGGAGATCGTAACCTCTGAGTTCGGCTCTTCAGCCCAGATGTCCGGAGCGGACGTGCATGTGATGTTCGAAGGGGTGCGTCCCAAAGAGATTCCGGGTATCCGAACGCTCTTGGAGGCCTATCCCGACGTGCAGAGCGTCACCTATCGCTATTCGAATGACAGCACGCACACCGTCTTTGATCTCGACGTGCCGAAATCCGTTGATCAGAAGGAGTTGGGCAAGCAGATCAGCACCCGTTTTGGTGGCAACTGCGTAGTGGAAACCAGCCAAGACGGTGCGACGCCGCCGATGTCGGTGATGATCATCGCGGCGGTGATGATCATGTTGGTGCTTTTCGTCATGGCGCAATCGTGGTTTGAACCCGTCGTCATCCTCGTGACAGCCTTGCTGGCGATTGTGCTGAACATGGGTACGAACGCTTTGCTGCCTTCCGTATCCATCACGACGAACTTCATCGGTTCTATCCTGCAGGCCGTGCTCTCGCTCGACTACTGCATTGTGCTGCTGAACCGGTATCGTCAGGAGCAAGATGAGCATACCGATCGCCGAACGGCTGTCATCGCCGCCAATAGGGCTATTCGCAAAGCCGCACCTTCCATCCTCTCGTCGGCCCTCACGACTGTCGTAGGACTGCTGATGCTCTGTTTCATGCGTCTGAAGATAGGCGCGGACATGGGTATCGTGCTGGCCAAGGGTGTTGTATGTTCGCTGATCTGTACCTTCACCGCCATGCCGGCACTGATGCTGCTCTTCCGCCGAACGATCAACGCTACGGCGAAGAAAGCGTACGTCCCGCCGACGGACGGACTGGCGCAATTCATCTCACGGCATAAACTGCCGATGGCCATCGGAGGTGTCCTGCTTTTCTTCATCTCGTGGTTCTTTGCCGGCCGTACGACTATCTTCTTCTCCGCCGAAGCCGAGTCGCAGATA
This sequence comes from Paludibacteraceae bacterium, assembly GCA_017446455.1. Taxonomy (GTDB): domain Bacteria; phylum Bacteroidota; class Bacteroidia; order Bacteroidales; family Paludibacteraceae; genus Colicola. The sequence continues at coordinate 10,683 of JAFSQV010000038.1, read as the reverse complement.
GAGAAAGTTTTCCCGGCGCCGAATCCCTTTGTGCTCGTGTATGACACCCAGGATGAAGACTCGGTCTATAGCCTCGTCGATAACCTCATGGCGCAACCGGGTATTCAGTCTGTGATCTCGTACCCGACGCTGATGAGTCAACCTCTCACGCCGAAGGAGATGACCAACCACGTGCGGAGTCTGATGATCAACTTCAAGGACATGATGCCGGAAGGCGCCACCGTTCCTCCCGAGGCACTCGACGTGCTGACGCCGGAAATGGTGCAGATCGTCTATTACATGCGATCCAAAGACTCGACGGAAGCGAAATACACTTTCCCCGTCATCGCGCGCTTCCTGCATTCGCATGTAGCATCCAATCCGCTCTTCTCGGCCTATCTGGACGAGGAGATGAAGTCGCAGATAGCGCTTCTGCAGACGATGCTCGACGTCCCGAAAGTGGAAGAAAAGCCGAAGCCACAACCCAAGCACGATACGCTATCCGTCAAGGAGGAGGAAGAGGTAGAACCGCTTCGCCGCGAGACGATAGCGCCCCTCGCGCCTAACCCCATAACCGCTAATCCGCTACACGTGGACACGCTGGAGATTCCGGAGATAGACATCGACCGTATCGCGATAGTGCCGTTTATCGAGCGCCTTAATACCGTGCAGACTTCGGCTATCACGCTCGAGATGCGCAAACTGACGGACACCTTGGCGATTCGTCTGCCGATGTCGGTGAACGAGATGTCGATCTTCATTGGTTCGACCCAAATGCAGACGCGTCTTGTGTATGGTTATGCCCCCGGGCATGTGAAGAAGATGACACCGCTGGAGTACGTCCACTTGCTGGTCGATGACCTGTTCAAACGCCCCGGTCTGGCGGGAATGATCTCCGAGGAGCAGCGTACCCAGTTAGGCCAACGTGCTCACCTGATGGACCTGGCGAACGCAAACGCTTCGCTCACTCCTTCGGATATGAACATTCTGCTGCGTGCTTTCGGCCTCGACGGTTTCTCGGACGAAGAACTGATGGCGATTGCCTATCCGCCGAAGAAAGAAGAACCCATCATCCCGGTGGGTACACCCGAAGATATCGTTAACTCGCTGGCTGTTATCCAGTCTGCTCTGCATAGTACTGACACGGCCCGTGCCATTGATGCCGAGGCATATAACCGCTCGCAAGCCGCGCTCAAGGCAACGAATCATCATCATGGTCCTACGCGCGCCGATCTGCAAGCCGAGTTGTTTACCGAACTCGTCTTTGGAGGCAAAGAATACACGGCCGAAGAAATGGCGACCAAACTGGCGCGGTTGATGAAACTGTCGAACGTCAAGTCCGATCCTGTGACAGCATCGCAGATGTCGCTCTTATACGACTACTACGGATCGACCAACAGCCGTTGTGACACGCTTCGTCTGGGCTTTGGTCCGCTGTTGACCTACCTCTGCGACACACTCGTATACGATCCGCGTCTGGCGGATATCTTACCCGATACGATTCAACTCCAGGCGAAGGATATCCATCAGCAGATAGCCGATGGGCTGGGGCAGTTGCGCAAAGAGAACTACTCCTTGCTTGTTGTCCTCTCGTCCTTGCCACCTGAGTCGCCTGAGACCTATGACTTCGTAGATACGCTCACGGCTCTTGCAGACGCACGCATGCCGCACGAGCACTACTATGTTGGGGAATCCGTCATGTACGCCGAGATGCGCGATGGGTTCGATCATGAGATGGAAGTCGTCACATGGCTCACCATCCTCTCGATCTTCCTCATCGTTGCCCTCACGTTCCGCTCGGTCATCGTGCCGACGATCCTCGTGCTCACTGTCATGACGGCCGTTTATGTCAATGTGGTCGTAGCAGGAATCGTCTCGGGGCAGATGTTATACCTCGCGTACCTCATCGTGCAAGCCATCCTCATGGGGGCGACCATCGACTACGGTATCCTCTTTGCGAACTACTACCGCGAGAGTCGCAAGACGATGTTACCCGTCGATGCCGTCTGTGCGGCGTACAGAGGTTCAATACGAACGATTCTTACCTCGGGTCTCATCATGGTGATTGGCCCTGGAGCGATGGCGCTGGCTGTCGACGACCTGATGATCTCGAACATCGTCGGTTGTCTGGCGGTAGGTGCCTTCATGGCCATCGTCCTTACCCTCACTGTCCTGCCTGCCGTCCTTGTGGCGCTCGATAAATGGGTCGTTTACGGCAAACAAAACCGCTATACCGGCGAAGAAAACCAAGAAACTGTAAATGAACGAAAACCAAACATTTGATACCGTCATTACGCCGCGCGACAAACTGCTGGCGGTTGACTGGAAGGAACTGTGGCGCTATCGCGACATGTTCATACTCTTTGTGCTGCGTACTTTCCGTGTGGCGTACAAGCAGACCATTCTTGGTCCGCTGTGGTTTATCATCACGCCGGTGCTCTCCGTGATCGTCTATGTGACGGTCTTCGGCGGCATCGCGAACATCCCTACCGATGGTGTACCTCCGATCTTGTTCTACTTGCTCGGAATCTCCATATGGGGCTATTTCGCTTCGTGCGTCAGCGCGACGTCTAACTCGTTCGTGACGAATGCCGACATCTTCGGAAAAGTCTATTTCCCGCGAATTATCATGCCGTTGGTGGCAGTGACGACCAACCTCTTGTCGCTGGCTATCCAACTGGCGATCTTCGCGGCATTCTATATTTATTATGTGGCAATCGGTACATCACTCACCATCCATTGGCAGATTGTTCTCTTCCCCGTCCTCATCCTCATTCTGGCGTTGATGGCGGTGGGCTTCGGAATGATCTTCTCGTCTATGACGACCAAGTACCGCGACCTGCAGATCATGCTGGCGAAGATCATATCGCTCTGGGTATATGTCACGCCGGTGATCTACCCTTTAAGCATGGTGACCAACCCCAAACTGCACTTGGCGATGAGCCTCAACCCCGTCACGCCGGTGATGGAAGCGATTAAGTTCTCGCTGCTCGGTCAAGGTCAGTTCTCCTGGCTCTGGCTCGGATACAGCGCAGCTGTCACGTTGATATTATTAATCTTCGGCCTTATGCTATTCAACAAGGTGCAGAAATCATTTATGGATACGGTATGACGAACGAATATTGGACTACAGAAATTTCTCCTAAGTCGTTCGCCAAAGGGCTGGGACTCAAGGAGTTATGGCAGAAGAAATACCTGATCTGGCTGTTTATCAAGCGCGATATCACGGTCCAGTTCAAGCAGACCATCTTCGGTATGGGTTGGTACTTCATCTCGCCGCTCTTCACGATGTTTATGTATATCGTGGTGTTCGGCCGCGTGGCCGGTATCCCGACGGACGACATCCCGCAACCGGTCTTTTATCTCTCCGGTATCTGCCTATGGGAGTATTTCGCGGAGTGCCTCACTGCCGTTTCGGGAACCTTCCAGACCAACGCTAACCTCTTCGGTAAAGTCTACTTCCCGCGACTCGTCTCACCCGTCTCGGTAGTTGTCTCGAAGATGTTCCGCTTCTCGCTTCAACTCGCGACCTTCATCATCGTCTATCTCTTCTTTGTATTCAAAGGTGTGGACTTGCACCCGAACTGGTATATCCTCCTCTTCCCGGTGCTCCTCCTTTTGATCCAATGCCTCGCCTTGGGCCTCGGACTGATCATCTCGTCGCTTACGACCAAATACCGCGACCTCACGAACTTCTTCGGCGTGTTTGTCTCCCTCTGGATGTACGCGACGCCGATCGTCTATCCGTTGAGTTACGTCACCAATCCGACGCTGCATAAGATCATGCTCCTCAACCCCATGACGGCCATTATCGAGACCTTCAAATACGGTGCCTACGGAGCCGGTCAGTTCTCGTGGAGCGCGCTTGGCTTTAGCGCCATCATTACCTTCGCGCTGCTCTTCATCGGTATCGCGATGTTCAACCGCAAACAGAAATACTTTATTGATACCATCTAAAGCCATGTTAATAAAAATCCATTCCGCAGCTCCCGTCGGTATCGAAGCCGTTCCGGTGACCATTGAGGTGCACTCTGTTCCGGGTTTTGACTTCACGCTCGTCGGCCTGCCGGATAATGCCGTGAAGGAATCGCACGAACGAATCGTCGCCGCGCTGACGGTGAACGGATTGGAGATCCTTCGTCGTGCCTATACCATCAACATGGCCCCGGCTGACATCAAGAAAGAAGGCGCAGCCTTCGACCTGCCGCTGGCAGTGGGCATGCTCGCCGGTGCGGAAAAACTGAAGACGAAAGAACTGTCGAACTATATGATTATGGGCGAACTATCCTTGGATGGCTCGCTACAACCTATTCGCGGCGCATTACCTATCGCACTCTGTGCGCGCAAGGAAGGTTTCAAAGGACTGATCCTGCCGGCCGCCAACGCCGATGAAGCAGCCGTAGTGGATGGCCTCGAGGTATATGGACTCAATGACTTGATGGAAGTCATTCATTTCCTCAACGGCGAACCCAAGGATGAACTCAATCCGGACGATAAGTTCGAACCTACGCATATCGATACACAGGCTTTGTTTGACGAACTGGCTTTTCCCGCCGATCTGGATTTCTCAGACGTGCGTGGCCAATTCAAAGTGCGCCGGGCCGTTGAGATTGCTGCTGCGGGAGGACATAACATGATTATGGTTGGCCCTCCGGGAGCCGGTAAGTCGATGATTGCCAAGCGTATCCCGTCTATCCTGCCGCCGCTCACACTTGAAGAAGCACTCGAGACAACGAAGATCCATTCGATCGCAGGTCTGACCAATAAACGCCAAGGTGCCCGCGGATCGCTCATCGTGCAGCGTCCTTTCCGCTCGCCCCACCATACTATCACCGACGTCGCTCTCGTTGGCGGTGGGACCAATCCGCATCCCGGAGAGATATCCCTCGCCCATAACGGTGTGCTCTTCCTCGACGAACTTCCCGAGTACAAACGCTCGGCGCTGGAAGTTATGCGCCAACCGCTTGAGGATCGCAAAATCACTGTCTCGCGTGCCAAAGATACCGTTGAATACCCGGCATCGTTCATGCTCGTTGCAGCGATGAACCCCTGTCCTTGCGGACATTACGGCGAGAACAACCCCGCGCACCCCTGTACCTGTACACCTGCGCAAGTGCATCGTTACTTATCAAAGATAAGTGGTCCGCTTTTGGACCGAATTGACATCCAGTGCGAGATAGAAGCGGTGCCGTACGACCAACTGCGCGATACTCAACCCGTCGAGTCTTCTGCCGCGATGCGCGAACGGGTCCTCAAAGCGCGTGCTATCCAGAATGAGCGGTTCAAACATAGTCGCATCGTGCATTGCAACGCCATGATGAATTCGAAGATGGTGCGCCAGTGTTGTGCGCTGGACGACGAGTGCGATAAACTCCTAGAGTTTACGATGGCCAAACTCGGCCTTTCCGCACGTGCGTACGATCGTATCTTAAAGGTCGCTCGAACCATCGCCGACATCGAAGGCGCACCGGATATTAAGAAAAATCATCTGCTCGAAGCGATCTCTTATCGCTCCCTCGACCGAAGTACCTGGGCCGGTTAATGACGCAGATTCTCCAATATAACCAAATCGATCGGCAGCAATGGACGTCCTTGGTGCAGATGAGTGAGACGGGAACATGGTTTCAGTCTCCCGAAGCCTATGACTTCTTTGCTTCCATGCCGACGCTCCTCGAGCCTTTTGTCTATGGGGTAGAGAAGGATAACCGACTCTGCGCCGTGTGCGTAGGATATGTGACGAAGGAACGCAATCCCATCCGCCAGTTCTTTACCCGCCGTGCCATCATCACCGGCGGCCCTTGCCTTGCGGACAATTGTACGAAAGAGGACGTATCACTCCTCCTTTCACCTTTCACCTTTCACCTCGGAGCTTTGCTCCGATATACATCGAGACGCGCAATTTCAACGACTACGCGCGTTGGAAATCCGCTTTTGAGGCAGCAGGATTTGCATATAAGCCCCACCTGAATTTCCACGTCAATCCGGCTGTCAATAAACTGAGCGACAACCGTAAACGCCAACTCAAGAAGTCCGATGCGGTTACAGAACCGGCGCGTAGCGAATCCGAGATTCAGGAGTGGTATCGCGTCCTTGCGGAACTATACCGCACGAAGGTCAAAACGCCCCTCTGGCCCATTGATTTCTTCTTGTCGGCCTTCCGCCAGAATATCGCTCAATTCCTCTTGGTCAAGCATGAAGGAAAAGTCATCGGCGGCAGCATGGTGGTAGCTGACGAACGTACTGTCTATGAGTGGTTTGAATGCGGATTGAACACCCAATTTAAGGACCAATATCCTTCCGTTTTAGCGACTAATTCCGGCATTCAATTGGCGCTCAAAACCAACCGCTCCCGCTATGATATGATGGGTGCCGGAGAACCAGGAGTGCCCTACGGTGTCCGCGACTTCAAGTCCGAATTCGGTGGCACCCTCGTCGAGCATGGCCGCTTCCTCCTCATCTGCCAACCCCTCCTTTACCGCCTTGGCTCCTTCGCCATCTCCCTCATCAAGCGAAGCTAACTGCGGGTGTAGCCCATGCGGTCCGTATGTTTGTTGTTTACGCCGGATAATATCCGGCATGTAATTCCTTTTGTGGCTATTAGTTGGGGGCTTTGTCCATTTTGCCGATTATTAATCGGCCTCCTTTGTTCATTAGCCCGGAATTTTATTCCGGTTACGTCGTTCATTATGCGGAATGCCATTCCGCCTGATTACGTCCCCGACAAGGAGCTTTAGCTCCGCCCCTCCGTCCATTCCGTCCAGATTCAATCTGGACATTTTTTGCAAAAAATCCCCAATTATTTGCGTATATCATTTTTTTGTAGTACCTTTGCAGCGCAAACTCACGCTGGGGTGTCTGCGTGACATTACTGGGTGAGGGAGCAGACATAATTTAATGGCGTTTACTAACGCTTGTTTTTGACCTCTTGGAATGTAGGAAGTTTCAAACTTGGTTTTCGAAAACAAGTAGTGGTAGATGCCCATGGGTGTTTATACACTTGCGCGTAAAGGATACGCGTGTAGTCTCGTATATACACAGCGTGGGTTTCTGCATTGCTTATTCGAAACCAAAGGTATTCCTACAACCTCAAGAGGCGGATAAGCAATAAAAGGAATCCGCGTTTTTGTTATATAACCCATGCAAGATATGAATAAATTATTGTCAGTAGTCATCCCTGTGTATAATGTAGAAAAGTACATGGCGAGATGTTTAGATTCGTTGCTTGTTCCGCAGCAACAATTAGAAAAGTTGGATATAGTCATCGTTAATGATGGTACACCCGACAATTCTGCTGTAATAGCAAAAGAGTACGAAAAGAAATACCCCAAAGTATTTCGTGTCATCGACCAAGAAAACCGTGGTCACGGTGGAGCTTGGAATCATGGCACAGAATTGGCGATCGGCAAGTATCTCTTCTACCTAGACTCCGACGATTGGGTAGATACGAATCAGTTCAGTCAGTTGGTAACAAAGTTAGAATCGACCAATACAGATTTGGTATTTATCAATAGCCAAACGTATTACGCAGAAACAGACTCATACTCCAAGTCGGATATTATTAGCCTTATTCCAAATCAAGTATACGATCTGAATACTTTCGATTGGTTGCACACTCCGCAAATAGGCAACGCTACGTATATCACACATTGCATCTATAGAACTCAGATGCTTAAACCTCATTTGCCTATCTTCTTAGAGAAAGTTCGCTACGATGATATTATTTTAGAGGGACTGCCAATTGTTCTTGCCGAATCGTTTGTATACTACGATCTGCGCGTCTATAACTATTATAAAGGAAGAGCCGGTCAAAGTTACGACCCTACTGTGCGCGCTAAACACTACGACGATGTCACAACAGTAGTTATGTCAACTATTCACTTCCTGCAAAACAACACTCCGCAAAAACCATCTAAGCGCAGAGAGTTTGGTGTCGCTTTATACGAGAGTTTTGTGCGCTACCACTATTTTGAAATCTCGCGAGAGCCAAAAGCTTACGCAAAATCTCATTTGCCATTATGGGACACTTATGTTCTTGAAAATCACTATTCCGTAAAGCCTGATATCGTTATGCGGCATTTCCGAGTTTTGCCGTTTGAACTATATTGGCCTTGGTTCAAAATGTATCGTTTCTATACGCGCACAAAAGATTGGATTAAAAGAAAATTGAAGTAATATGGATGTGATTATTGGCGCTGGTGTGTCCGGTCTAACATACGCGAACTTCACAAAGAATGACTATTTGGTACTTGAGCAAGATGACCATACTGGAGGTCTGTGCAATACGATCTTCCAAGATGGTTTTGTTTGGGATTATTCAGGCCATTTCTTCCATTTTCAAGACCCACGTATAGCTCAATTTATCAGCGAGCGAATTGATCAATCCAAGTTGGTTAAGGTTGACAAACACACACAGATACGCTACAAGAATCGTTTAATCGACTTCCCATTTCAGAAGAATATTCACCAACTTCCGCAACAAGAGTTTATTGATTGTCTTTGTGATTTGTTCGAGAAGGATGAGAAACAGCAGCCAACCTTCAAGGGCATGCTTTATGCTAAATTCGGTAAATCAATAGCAGAAAAATTCCTCATCCCTTATAACTCAAAACTATACGCTACCGATTTGGATAAATTGGATGCGGATGCAATGGGACGATTCTTTCCGTACGCAGACAAGGAAGAAATCATTCGTAACTTTCGACAATCAAAGAATGACTCCTACAACGGTTCCTTCTTGTATCATAAAGAAGGAGCGATTGAGTATGTTCACGCGTTAGAAAGAGATTTGGACGCGAATAAAATTGCACTCAACGAAAGAGTTATTTCTATTGATACGGAAAATCATATCGTTGAAACAAATATGCGAACAATCCAATACGACCATCTCATTTCAACGATACCTTTCACGCGCTTATTGCAAATAAGCCAGATTCCTTATAATCAACGAGTCTTAACAAGCAATAAAGTGCTGGTATTCAACCTCGGCTTCGACGGGAGAGGCTTCGACACTAAGAATCATTGGATTTATTTCCCGGAAAAGAAATATTGTTTCTATCGTGTGGGCTTTTATAGTAATATTATTCCGTTAGACAGAATGTCGCTATATGTAGAAATCGGCTTCAACTCAAACGCTGCAATTGATGTGGGTAAAATGCTTGCTCGCACATTAGAGGATTTGCGCAAGGCACATATCGTCAACAAAGAGCGTTTGGCTTCGTGGCATTCGGTTGTTATGAATCCCGCGTATGTGCATATCAATAGACAAGGAATAGATGAAGTTTCTCGCTGCAAAGAAGAATTAGCGCGCCATGACATCTATTCCATTGGTCGTTACGGCAGTTGGAATTATAGCAGTATCGAGGACAATATGAAAGAAGCGATACAATTAACGTTAATCCTTTAAACAAGAAATACACTATGTTTAAACACACTAAACGACTTTTGTCCGATATCCGTTTCTGGTGTCAAGAAATCAAAATCCGCAGTAAAGAAAACGCAGAATGGGAGCGTATTGAAGATGAAGCGGAGGGAGAATGGCGTCATCCCATGGCAGGCTTCGGTTACTACACCACCATCAAACGCAACCGCGCTGAGCGGAAAAGGCTGCATGAGGAAAAAAGAGCGAAGATCTATTAATCTCCGATTCTAACAAAGAGCATCTTGTGGATCTTCCCGCAAGACGATCTTTGACACATTGAACATTTTTGACTCCGGTTATGGTCGTAGGCAACCGATTGGGACGACATATATTCCGTCCTTTCGGCGATAGGCATATGGCCCGACTGCTGTCAGCACCATAAGGAAAGAAGGAGGCGGCATTTTAGAGGTGTCTATATTTGCAGCAACTGCCTTCAGACTGTTTGCTGCTGTCTCAATGTTATTGGGACCGCCTAACTTTACCTCGCATAAGCCATATGAGCCATCCCGTCGGTGGATAACCATGTCGCATTCCAACCCGTTACTATCACGGAAATGATAAACTTTTGCATTGAGAGCATCGGCATAGATGCGAATGTCTCTTGCAGCTAATGTCTCGAACATGAACCCGAATGAGTTAAGGTCGTTGATGAGATCGTTTGGAGATATTCCTAATGCAGCTGTTGCTATAGACGGATCAATAAAATAGCGGGTAAGAGAAGTTCTAATGGCTGCCTTGGATCGCAAATTAGGGTTCCACGCAGGCATATCTTCTATGACAAACAATCGGTTCAGTACATCCAAGTAAGAACTGATTGTGTCGTCGGAAACAGATTGATTGTCGTTGGATAACACATCTGACCGAATCATACTGATTGGGCATTGTGTACCCTGATGTCTGGCGTATGAACGCATGATGTAACGCATTCTCTCAGAAGAGCGCTGAACTTTGTCCACGCGATGCATGTCTATATTCAGCAGTGATTCCAAATAATCTTCTGCTTGGTCCAATGCGGTGTCTCCTTTTAGGAAAGTGGCTTGCGGCCATCCGCCACGGCAAACAAGAAATGCCATCTGCTCGATAGGCATCTCATGGGAGGTGACTGCAATGTTTGCCTGATTGAATAAATCATTTAAAGACACCTCTCCTTTGCTTTCGCCGGACTCGTACAAACTCATAGGACGCATCTTCAGTCTTCCAATCCGGCCGGTGCCGCTATGTAATGTATCTTCTGCATCAGGAAGTACTGCGCTTCCTGTCAAAATAAATTGCGCAAACTCATTCCG
>JAFSQV010000037.1 GCA_017446455.1 Paludibacteraceae bacterium | reverse complement strand
TTTTTTACTACGTTCAAACGATTATTTTGAAAAAAATCTTGCACATTTGGATTTTTTGTAGTAATTTCGGACTCCGCCACTACGTTTCCCCCGAAATTACGGTCGCAAAATCCAGCAAATGGCAAAATAAAATGAATTTTATTTGCACATTTGGATTTTTTGTAGTAATTTTGCAAGCAAAATTGTAACGCGCTATTTGAAAGAATGAGAAAGGAGAACAGAAAACAAAAAAGAGAGTCGAAACTCTCTTCCTTGTGAACCAGCTGGGGCTCGAACCCAGGACCCCATCCTTAAAAGGGATGTGCTCTACCTGCTGAGCTACTGATTCTTATCTCGGCTCAAGAGCCTCGAACGATTATTTCATCATTTTTGATGCCTTTTTTCAAAAGCGAGTGCAAAGGTACTACAAATTTTTGAATTGACCAAATTTTTTTGAAGAAAAATAACATTTTAGGGCATTTTGCCCACCATTTATGGAAATAAAACTGACATATGACCGCAGAAAGACCACGAATGTGCAAGTGGGAAACATCTTTTTAGGTTCTGACTATCCCATCCGCGTGCAGACGATGGCCAATACCGACACCAACGATATCGACGGTTCGGTGAACCAGGCGCGTCGCTGCATCGAGGCAGGAACGGAACTGCTGCGGTTTACGACGCAAGGTCTTCGCGAAGTAGAGTCGCTCAAAGAGATACATGCCCAGGTCTTGACGGCTGTGCCGTTGGTGGCGGACGTACATTTCCAAGCCGACGTGGCGGATGCTGCGGCTCAAGTGGTCGAAGCGGTGCGTATCAATCCGGGTAACTACTGCAAAGACCCTTCGAAGATCCGCGAGCGCTTCACGCACCTGTTGGAACTCTGCCGCGAGCATGAGACGGCCATTCGTATCGGAGTGAACCATGGTTCGCTCAGCGAGCGGATGATGGCGAAGTACGGCGACACCCCGCAAGGCATGGTGGAGTCGGTGATGGAGTTTCTCCGCATCGCGGTGGACGAGGAGTTTGAGAATATCGTCATCTCCGTCAAGGCGTCCAACACCCGTGTGATGGTAGAGACTGTGCGTCTGCTCGTGAAGACGATGCACAAAGAGCATATGGCTTTCCCCTTGCACCTCGGAGTGACCGAGGCCGGCGAAGGCGAAGACGGACGTATCAAGTCGGCTGTCGGTATAGGCGCGTTGTTGGCTGAAGGAATAGGCGACACCATTCGCGTCAGCCTGAGTGAACCGCCCGAGAACGAGATCCCGGTAGCGCAAGAGCTCGTGGATTATTTCGCGGATGAGGACTCGATTCGTTATGACGGTTCGGTGACAGCTGAAGTGCTGGATAATATCGGCGGCAACGCAGAGATACGTTATACGAGTTACGAAGAAGAGTGGGAGACCTTTGCCCTGCAGGCGGCGGCCGAATGCGGTCGGTTGCTGTGGGAGTTCAAAGCGACTGAACTGACGCTCGTCAACCCCAACTTCACGGAAAACCGACTCAATTTCCTGAGCAAGGATATCCTGCAGGCCGCGCGCGTGCGTATCTACAAGACCGAATATATCTCGTGCCCGAGTTGCGGTCGTACGCTTTTCGATCTCGAAGAGACCATCCGTAAGGTCAAGGCCGCGACGAGTCACCTGACGGGCCTTAAGATCGCTATCATGGGTTGTATCGTCAACGGACCGGGTGAAATGGCCGATGCCGACTACGGCTACGTAGGCGCAGGCCGCGACCGCGTGTCGTTGTACAAAGGCAAAGAGTGCGTGCTCAAGAATATCCCGCAGGAAGAAGCGGTCGAAAAACTATTGGAACTAATTAATAACACTAAATAACTAATCTTATGCAAAAATCTCCATTACAGATTGCGCGCCAGAACTACCAGCCGAAGATGCCGGTAGCTTTGCAGGGCGCTGTACGCCTCGTAGAAGGCGAGAAAACACATTCGGTAGCTGACCAGGAGGAGATCAAAAAACTCTTCCCGAACACCTATGGTCTGCCGCTTATTACGATGGAACCGACGACCGGCAAGAACACGAGTGAGCCGTTTAACGTAGGCGTCATCCTCTCCGGTGGTCAAGCCCCCGGTGGTCACAATGTCATCGCCGGTTTGTTCGATGGTCTGAAGAAACTCAATGCACAGAATAAACTGTACGGTTTCCTCGGTGGCCCGAGTGGTCTAATCGACGGTAAGTACCAAGAGTTGACAGCGGACATCATTGATGAGTACCGCAACACCGGTGGTTTCGACATCATCGGTTCGGGTCGTACCAAACTGGAAGAGACCTGGCAGTTCGACAACGGTATCGAGGTATGCAAGCAGTTGGGTATCAAGGCGGTAGTCATCATCGGTGGTGACGACTCGAACACCAATGCGTGCGTGCTCGCTGAGTACTACCTCCAGAAGCAATGCGGCATCCAGGTTATCGGTTGCCCGAAGACCATCGACGGCGACTTGAAGAACGAGATGATTGAGACGTCGTTTGGCTTCGACACCGCTTGCAAGACCTATGCCGAACTGATCGGTAACATCCAACGCGATGCCAACTCTGCGAAGAAATACTGGCACTTCATCCGTCTCATGGGTCGTAGTGCAAGTCATATCGCGCTCGAGTGTGCCCTTGAGGCACAGCCGAATATCTGCTTGATCTCCGAAGAGGTAGAGGCTAAGAAGATGACGCTCAACGACATCGTAGAGGATATCGTAAAAGTCATCGTAGCCCGTGCGAACGCAGGCCTTAACTTCGGTACCATCCTCATTCCGGAAGGCCTCATCGAGTTTATCCCGGCTATGCGTGTGCTGATTCAGGAGTTGAACGACATGCTCGCTGCGAACGAAGAGTTCACGAGTCTTGACGGCGACGATGCCAAACGCGAGTACGTGAAGTCCAAACTGAGCCCGGCTTCTTGCGAGTTGTTCCGTTCGCTGCCGAAGGGCATCGCCAAACAGCTTACGCTCGACCGTGACCCGCACGGAAACGTGATGGTATCCCAGATCGAGACCGAGAAACTGCTCATCGAGATGGTCGGAAAGCGCCTCGCACAACTCAAAGCGAATGGCGAGTACAAAGGTAAGTTCTCCGCCCTCAATCACTTCTTCGGTTACGAAGGACGCTGCGCAATGCCGTCGAACTTTGATGCCGACTACTGCTACTCTATTGGTGTGAACGCCACGCACCTCATCGCGGCCGGCAAGACGGGTTATATGTCGCTCGTACGCAACCTCACCAAGCCTTCTTCGGCATGGCTCGCAGGCGGTGTACCTATCACGATGATGATGAATATGGAGAAGCGTAACGGTAAGATGAAACCGGTAATCCAAAAGGCCCTTGTGGACCTCAACGGTGCGCCGTTCAAGTATCTCCAATCGCATCGTGCCGAGTGGGCTGACGCGAATACCAGTTATATCTATCCGGGACCGATTCAGTACTACGGCCCGGCAGAAGTATGCGACCAACCGACTCGCACCTTATTGCTCGAGCGCGGCAAGTAATCCTTGCTCTATGCATCAGCTTTTCCCTATCCGCCCAAGTGACGGATAGGGAATTGTTCGATGCGTACCAACGGGAAGACATGTCGCTATGGAAAGCGTATGTCGACGCGAATGAGGATTTACTCTACGAGTATGGTTACTGCGGTTACGTACTCGAGTACGACAAACCGCATGCTACTCCTTATATATCGCGTTTCCGCGCACACGTACAGGCGCAACGCGAGAACCTGCCGCCCGGACATTACGAAATGTATATGTCGGCGGTATATGTATATGAGTTACGAACGAAAACGTCTATTCATCCGCTCAAAGCTATGAGTCTGGCGAAGGAGGCTACGAAACTCGCGCCGAACGATCCGATGGTACTCAGTTATTATGGTACGTGCCTGTTCTATGCCCCGAAACCCTTCGGGTCAAAGAAAGAAGCTTTGGAGTGGTTTGAACGTGCTGAACAACTCTTCCGTGCACCCCAATGGAAAGACTGTTGGGTTCGCGCAGCCAATACAATGTATATTGACCAATGCAAAGAAAAACTCAAATGAAACGAATCCTATTGGCACTTCTCTGTGCCGCATGTATGACAACGATGGAAGCAAAGACAATCGTGGCGTTTTTCTCCGCCACAGGTACCACGAAAGCCGCTGCTGAACGGCTTGCCAAGCAGCATGACGCCCGCCTTTGGGAGATCGAACCCGCAGAACCTTATACGGCTGCCGACCTCGATTGGCGCAACGACAAGTCCCGTTCGTCTATAGAGATGAGCGACCCCGAGGAACGTCCGACCATCAAGCGTTGTACGGATGTCACGCCGTATGACACAGTCTATGTCGGTTTCCCGATCTGGTGGGGTATCTGTCCGCGAATCATCAACTCGTGGCTCGACAACAACCTGCCGCAACTGGAAGGCAAAACGATGATTCCTTTTGCCACTAGCGGCAGTAGCGGTATTGAGGAGGCAGAGGTTTATCTTAAAAAGACCTATCCGACGCTCAAGTGGCAAAAGGGATTGCTGATGAATAAGCGATAATGCGACGCCATAAACTACGAATACTTGGAGCAAAGAGTGACAATATGATGCACAAACACATCTATTTAGCCGGAGGATGTTTCTGGGGCACGGAGCATTTCTTCAAGCAGATAGCCGGTGTAGTAGAGACCGAAGTGGGTTTTGCCAACGGGCAGACAATCAACCCGACCTACGAGCAAGTCTATACCGACACAACGGGCTATGCCGAGACCGTGCATGTGACGTATGATCCGGAGAAAGTGAGTCTTGAGTTTCTGCTGCGTATGTTCTTCGTGGCGATTGATCCGACGAGCCTGAACAAACAAGGGCACGACGAAGGCACCCGCTACCGCACCGGCATCTATTATACCGACGCAGCG
This sequence comes from Paludibacteraceae bacterium, assembly GCA_017446455.1. Lineage (GTDB taxonomy): Bacteria > Bacteroidota > Bacteroidia > Bacteroidales > Paludibacteraceae > Colicola. The sequence continues at coordinate 1,553 of JAFSQV010000037.1, read as the reverse complement.
GACCTGCTGACGATAGACAGAGTCTATATAGAGGAGCAAAGCAAGTATGCGCAGCCCTTGGCTGTAGAGAAACTGCCTTTGCAGAACTTCTATCCTGCCGACGAGTACCATCAGGACTATCTGGATAAGCATCCCGACGGCTATTGTCACCTGCCGAAAGCCCTTTTTGCTTTCGCCCGGCAAGCAAAAGAATAGAATGTACATCACTATTACCAATAATATAGAGATTGATCGGGAACAACAAAGTGTGCGTAAGGACGGGCAAGCGGTTCATCTAACTGGACTGGAGTATGGCTTGCTTGGGTTTCTTTCGGCACACCCGAATCGGATATGTTCGCGCCAGGAACTACTCGATCATATATGGGGCGATCGTTTTCAGTACGATACCGGCACAATAGACGTGCACCTGAATGCCTTGCGGCGCAAGTTAGGTTGGAGTAGGAAAGAACCGATAGAGACCATTCGAGGAGTGGGATTCGTATTTCGTATTGAGCAGAAGGCGACGCACTATACGATTGATCTACAGGCGTTTCTGACTGATTGGCTACGCAGCCGAGAGACGGATATTCGCGCCAAAGGACTCATAGCACAGGTGTATCTAACTCCCTTTGTGAACGAGATAACGATTGAACCGACAGCCTTGCGGCGGATGTTAGACAGCATACTGACGGCTTTACTCCCTTCGGCTCAGTCGGGTGTGTTGCGGCTGAACTCTAAACTGACCATGCAGCATTTTATTCTCTCGTTGGACCTAAATGGTACCATCAACGAGTTACGAATCCCAATTTATGGGGATTATGATGTATCTTAAGAAATTCTTAAGCAAAGTTTAAGAAAAACATTGTACCTTTGTCGCGAATTTTGAGAATGCAAAGGTATTATGCTAAAAAATCTTATCAACAAACGTATTTTATACCTCATAGCTGCTGCTATTTGGGGTATTCCCGGTTTTATTATTACAGCAAAAGGTATTACCGCTTATACCACCATACCGGCAAATGAGTTATGGTGGCTTTGTTTAATCACGTTTGGCGTCCTGATTAGCTTTATATGGATGTTCCAGCGCATTGTGAACAAGTATTGTAACCTTATAGCGGCATTACCGGACAAAACCACAATCGGGCATACGTTTCCTCTACGAGGATGGGTATTGATTGTATGTATGTCCAGCCTTGGTATTGCTCTTAAATTCGTTTCTTGTATACCCGTAGAATTTACGGCATCTTTCTATTCCGGTCTTGGTCCGGCGCTCGTGGTAGCAGGTTGTTTGTTTGTGAAAAAATACATGACACGATGCGAGTAAAAGTACCGCTTATATTATTCCTTATCTGCACAGCTCTCTATGGAACAGAAGCGGTATCTGACACTGTTCTGTTGTCGGATATAGAAGTGTCGGTGTCGCGGGTAGCGATACCTGTTTCTAAACAGCAGTTACAAGTGAGCGTGCTGGACGGAAGACTTATTGAGCAGGCACAAGTGAATACACCCAAAGAAGTAAGCAACCTCGTGCCGAACGTCTATATGCCTGATTATGGCTCAGCGATGACCAGCAG
>JAFSQV010000036.1 GCA_017446455.1 Paludibacteraceae bacterium | reverse complement strand
GGTATTGGGAATGGTGACAGACTTTAAGAAGAAACAAAATTCGAAAGCAACCGACTCAATAGTAGTCACTCCGACACACAAGTGAACCTCACGGAGAAAAATACATAATTCAAACGCACCATGTCCAATTTTTGTTACGCTGTTGGGGATAGTGACGGAAAGAAGGGATTTGCACCAGTAGAAAGCATGCTGCCCGATCTCAGTCACACCATTAGGAATGGTAATATTTGACAAAGCGTAACAACCGGAGAAAGCGGCTGTTCCTATTCTTTTGAGACTATTGGGCAGACAGACTGTCGTAAGGCGCTTGCAGTCTTCAAACGTGCCGTATTCAAGCGTTTCTACACCTTCGGGAATAGTAACCGATTGCAGGTGTGTGCATCTCAAAAATGCAGAATCTCCTATGCGCGTTACTCCTTTGGGGATGGAGATGGCTTTCAGACGTTTGCAATCCTTGAAAGCATATTCGCCTATAGAAGTCACGCCTTTGGCAATGTTGATATATCTGATAGATTTGCGGTAAGCATACCACGTCGGGATATTGGAAACACCTGTTCTGGAGTTATACCCGAAGTCCTCCATGTCCCCTGTTCCGCTGATGGTAAGCGTACCGTCGTTGAGCGTCCATTTCAGGTTCTCACCGCACGTGCCGTAAGACACGTCCGATTTCAGCGAGCCGATAGCAAAGATCAAGATTCCTACGCTGGCAATAACAGCAGCAATGACCAATAAGAGAGTAAGTGTTTTGTTTTTCATATGCAATACTATTAAATCGGGTGCAAAGGTACAACAAATTTATGACATACACAAAAAAATCTGCACAAAAAATGCAAATAAATTTGACTTTTTGCACAAAATCCTTGTATATTCCAAATATTTGTAGTAATTTTGCAGCCGCAAAATATTTTTACATATATGGCAACACAAGAAGAAACATTCAAGAAAATCGTTGCGCATTGCAAGGAGTACGGATTCGTGTTTCCGAGCAGCGAGATTTACGACGGTTTAGGCGCAGTGTATGACTACGGCCAGAACGGCGTGGAGTTGAAGAATAATATCAAGCGTTACTGGTGGGACAGTATGACGCTGCTGCATGAGAACATAGTGGGTATCGATGCTGCTATTTTCATGCATCCGACCACATGGAAAGCGTCGGGTCACGTGGACGCATTCAACGACCCGCTGATTGACAATAGGGACTCGAAGAAACGTTACCGCGCAGACGTGCTGATCGAAGATCAGATCGCTAAATACGATGAAAAGATAGAGAAAGAAATAGCCAAGGCCCGCAAGCGTTTTGGCGACTCGTTTGACGAACAGATGTTCGTTGAAACGAATGAAAGAGTGAAAGAATTAAAGAATAAGCGTGAGGCGCTACACGCTCGTTTTGCCAAGGCGATGAACGACAACAACCTCGAGGAACTCAAGCAGATCATCCTGGACGAGGAGATCGTTTGTCCGATCAGCGGCACTCGCAACTGGACGGACGTACGTCAGTTCAACCTGATGTTCTCTACCGAGATGGGTTCAACAGCAGATGGCGCAATGAAAATATACCTGCGTCCCGAAACTGCACAAGGCATCTTCGTCAACTTCCTCAACGTGCAGAAAACAGGTCGCATGAAGATTCCGTTCGGTATCGCACAGATAGGCAAGGCCTTCCGCAACGAGATCGTGGCACGCCAGTTCATCTTCCGTATGCGCGAGTTCGAGCAGATGGAGATGCAGTTCTTCGTTCGTCCCGGTGAGGAACTGAAGTGGTTTGAGCACTGGAAGCAGTTCCGCCTCAAATGGCACAAGGCGCTTGGTCTGGGTGACGAGAAATACCGTTTCCACGACCATGACAAGCTGGCGCACTATGCCAACGCTGCAACGGATATCGAGTTCCTGATGCCCTTCGGTTTCAAAGAGGTGGAGGGTATTCACAGCCGTACGAACTTCGACCTGAGCTCGCACGCCAAGTACAGCGGCAAGAAGATCGAGTACTTCGATCCGGAACTGAACCAGAGCTACACACCGTTCGTGATCGAGACTTCGATTGGTGTGGATCGTATGTTCCTGAGCGTGATGTGTTCAAGCTACGAGGAGCAAGCCCTCGAAGGCGGTGACACACGCGTGGTACTGCACTTACCGCCGGTACTCGCTCCCGTCAAGGCTTGTATCATGCCGCTCGTCAAGAAAGACGGACTGCCCGAGAAAGCGCGCGAGATAATGAACGAACTCAAGTTCGACTTCAAGGTGGCTTACGATGAGAAAGACTCTATCGGCAAGCGTTACCGTCGTCAGGACGCTGTCGGCACGCCGTTCTGCATCACCGTGGATCATGACACGGAGAAAGACGGATGTGTCACCGTTCGTTACCGCGACACGATGCTGCAAGACCGTGTACGCATCGAGGACCTGCACGAGATCATCCGCAAAGCTACCGACCCGAAAGAGCTCTATCGCAAAATCGTCGGCGACAGTCTCGAGGATTCGGAAGAATAATTACCCTTTATAGGCCTCAAGGGCTTTGCGAAGGACGATCATGGCTTTGGCCAGATCGTCCTTTTTCAGTACGTAGGCCATGCGGACTTGATGACGTCCGTCCTCGGGATTGGTGTAGAAACCCGTACCAGGCGCCATCATGATAGTCGAACCCTCGTATTGGAAGTCCGTCAGGCACCATTTGCAGAACTTCTCCACATCATCGACGGGCAGTTCGACCATGACGTAGAAAGCGCCGGTCGGAGCCGGAGCAAAGACGCCCGGTATCTGATTGAGCTGGTCGATGAGAAAATTGCGTCGTCCGAGGTACTCGTCATACACCTCCTGCATATACTCTTCGGGTGTGGAGAGCGACGCTTCGGCCACTATCTGTCCAAAGAGCGGCGGCGAGAGACGTGCCTGGCAGAACTTCATGACGGATTCGCGCACCGCTTTGTTCTTGGTGATGAGTGCACCAATGCGGATGCCGCACTCCGAATAGCGCTTCGAGACGCTGTCCACGAGCACCACGTTCTGCTCGATGCCCTCCAGATGACACGCGGAAATATACGGCGACTTGGTGTAGATGAACTCGCGGTACACCTCATCAGAGATGAGGTACAGGTCGTATTTCTTGACGAGATCGCGTATCTGGCGCATCTCTTGCTTGGTGTAGAGGTAACCCGTGGGGTTGTTGGGATTGCAGATGAGGATAGCGCGCGTCTTGGGCGTTATCTGCTTCTCAAACTCCTCCACCGGCGGCAGTTTGAAGCCGTTCTTGATGTCTGTCTTGACGGACTTGACTACCGCTCCCGCCGAGATAGCGAACGCCATGTAGTTGGCATAACTCGGGTCGGTAACGATGATCTCGTCGCCCGGGTTGAGACAACTCATGTACGCAAACATGATGGCCTCCGAACCGCCTGCCGTGATGATGATCTCGTCCGGCGAAAGGTCGATGCCGTACTCGGCGTAGTAACTGACCATCTTCGTGCGCAGCGACTTGAGGCCCTGTGAGGGCGAGTACTCGAGGATGTCCTGCGAGAAATGTTTGACTGCCTCCAAGGCCTGCGGCGGGGTCTTGATATCCGGCTGGCCGATATTGAGGTGATAGACATGAACACCGGCGAGTTTAGCCTCGTCGGCATACTTAGCCAATTTGCGAATCGGGCTCTCAGGCATCGATTGTGCACGTAAACTTATCTCCATATTCTTCTATATATGCGCGCAGCGCGTGTATATCCGCGAACGCGTCGGTTAATTCTTTTATGTTGGCTACCCGTTGTCGGACGGAAGCGACTCCGTGTTTGTGCAGTTTGTCCGGGCTCGGCGTAATGGCCTGTTGCAGGGCCTCGAGGTTGACATCGTAGAGCAGCGTGCCGTGAACGATAGTGCCTGTCGAGGCGGCAAAACACGCGCAGCCGGACACTTTGCGT
>JAFSQV010000035.1 GCA_017446455.1 Paludibacteraceae bacterium | reverse complement strand
TGCATGGACAAGCAACGAGCCGCAAGGATGGCACTCCTTCGGCACGGCTACCGGACTCATGGCGGACTTTGTGACCAGCAACACCTACCAGTTCATCCCGTCCACAGAGGTGCGGCCCGGCTCCGAAGGCACTCAGAGCGCCATGCTCTCTTCAGACATGCTGTTCGGAGTCAAAGCCAACGGTAACTGCACCAACGGACAGATCAATGCCGGTTCAATGACCGCAGACTCGCCTGCGGACAACTATAACTTCTCCGACCCTGCCAATAACGGTTTCAACACCGCCTTCCAAGGACGTCCGGACTCCATCGTCTTCTGGGCAAAATACCAGCCTGCCGACCTCGACCCTGCAAACGAGGTCAACAAAGCGCGTATGAGCACGATTATCACCACCAACGCGCGCTATCAGGACCCCGAGGCGGATGACTACTCTGCCGTCAAGATCGGAGAGGCGGTTGTCAACTATGCCGCTACATCCTCTATGGGATGGCAACGTATCGCTGTTCCGTTCCAATACACCGGCATCAACGGCGAGTCCGCATATATCCTCACTACCTTCACCACAAACCAGGTTCCCGGAGGCGGTTCGTCACACACCACGGGAAGTTCATTCAGTAAAAGAAACGTTCTTGACACCGTCTATCTGGACGACATCGAACTGATCTACAACAAAGCCCTCACCTCCTTCGCTATGGATGCCGACGAATTGCAGTTCACCAACCATATCGCAACCCGCCAAGGCAACTACTGCGACGACTGCGCCCAATTCAGCGCAGAGTCACAAGGACAGACAGCACAGACCTTCATCGCCTTTGACGATAAGCACAAATGCATACACGTATATGTCATTGCGGATGATTTCGCGCAGTCAGGAGAATACAACCTCTACCGGGTTGTCTTCAACGACAGTCAGACAAGTGACCTCGAACCTATCGCAGAAGGGATTGAAGACCTCTTCATCCGCACGGATGACGCAAAGAAAGTGCTCATGGACGGCCAACTCTTCATCCGTCACGGAAACAACTGGTACAACGCAGCCGGCATCCGCGTCAAGTAACCTGCTGAAGACTGACGGCTAAAGGCTGAATGTAAAACAATGACCATCATTTTTGATTTAGACGGCACATTGCTCAATACCATCGATGACTTGGGCTATGCCTGCAACCATGCGCTGGGGGAAAATGGTTTTCCCACTCACCCCATAGAAGCATACCCAAGGATGGTAGGGAATGGAATCAATAACCTTATCCGCCGCGCGCTACCTGAAGTCGAACAGACAGAAGAGAACGTGCTGCGGGTAAGGGAATGTTTCATTCCGTATTACAACGCGCATAACTGCGATTTCACACGCCCGTACGAGGGGATTCCGGAAGTGCTGCAGACGCTCAAAGCCCAAGGTCATCTGCTCGCAGTGGCAAGCAACAAATACCAGGCGGCGACAGAGAAGATTGTAGAGCACTTTTTTCCGGGTATCTTTGATGTGGTCTTAGGCGAACGCGAAGGCATTCCACGCAAACCCGATCCCCAAATCGTCTATGACATAATGGCTCAATTACACAATGAACCATTAAATGACCAAATGGTAAATGGTCAAATGGTACTTTACCTTGGCGACAGTCTTGTGGACCGCGACACAGCAGCAAATGCAGGAGTTCCGTTTATCGCCTGCTCATGGGGATTTGTCAGCCGGCAGGCTTTAACCGAAGCCGGCGTCACACGCATCATCGACCGACCCGAAGACATCGTTTGGAGCATCTCCGAAAGGCAAGAGAAAGTGTTGCGATACCTGGAACAGCACAACATCCCCTTCTCCGTCTATAACCATCAGGAAGGAAAAACAATCGAAGAAGCCAAACGATGGTGGCATGACGATGGATCGGTCCATTGCAAGAATATCTTCATGCGCAATCATAAGGGCGACCAACATTACCTTATTTGCTTCCCCTGTGATGACGATCTGGCTATTCATGATATCGAGCACTGGCTCAAGGATATTCTTGTCTCACAGGGCAAGAAAGCACCCGGCAAACTGTCGTTTGCTTCGCCCGAACGGATGATGCGCTATCTGGGACTCGAACCCGGTTCGGTCAGTCCTTTCGGACTCATCAATGATACTGACCATCATGTCATTCTCTTCCTCGACTGCCGTCTCAAGGATGCCGCCTCGCTCTCCTTCCATCCCAACGACTGCAGAGGTACGGTCGTTATCTCTCAAGAGGCTTTCCAGCAATACCTCGCTTCCGTCGGCAACACAGTGGAGTATATTCAAACCATCCATTAAATCAATTCATTTCACTTGCAAAATCAAAACATTATTTGCTTATCTCGCAGCAAATGTGATACACAAACCGCCCCGCTAACTATGCGGGGCGGTTGGGTTTACTCCATCGGTTTGATCATCTTTTCGATGAAGGAGATTTAATTTGTCAAAGCTTGGTACATCTTGAACAACTCCGCCACACATTCGGATTCGGTCATCTTGGTAGAGAAGCCATAGGCAGCCATGACCGCGCGGTCGTTCTCTTGGTGGGCACGACGTAGTTCGGGCGGCATGGTGACCTCGTCGTAGAGATCCGCCAAAGAGCAATCCGGATATTTGGCACGTGCATCCAAAATGGCTTGGGCGGTTTGCTCAATACGGGCTTTCTGTTCCTCTGTCGGCTGACACCATGGGAAGTTGTTATAGACGATGTCCTTGGAGTACCTATAATCGGATTTCAAACGTCCGCAAACAATACGCATCCATGCCATGTGGACATTTGAGGTCAGAATGCCAAAATGGTAAAGCGTGGCATTAGGGATGATTTGTACCGCATCGCTCGCAATAGTTTCTTTATTCATAAAACCTATAGGCACATATCTACGACGTTCAGAAGACACACGAGGTACGATTATATAATCAGCCCCCTCTGGTTGAGTAATTTGCGCAAAAAGAGTTGGCGTTTCTGCCATTTTGCGAGTAGATGCAGCAGCGGAGGCTAATCTCATTTCGCGCACATTATTAACACGTTGTAGTACTGTCGGACACTGACGAATCTCAGCGGGACTTGCTTCTACGAGCCATAGGCAATAACGATTTTTATTATTTATAAATTCTGTAGCACCAATAAAAGGATGCACCCATTTTGCAGCCAGTGGCTCTTTCTTTAGCAACTCATCCCTTTCTTCTTCGGAAAGGATAAATCCTCCTCCGTCTCGTGGCATATTACCAAAGTTCATGGCAGGAGCATCGCAAAGAGGTGTTCCTCTATTCTCAATAAATACATCTGGTGCGTCACTTAGATAGCCGTTGATATTGGACGCGTCGATGGTTTGGGCATCGGAGAGGTAGATTTTCTTCGGTCTGACGCCCGAAGCACCCGACAAAGAGCGTGGCGAATCCGATTCGCCTGTAATAGAAGAAAAGCCGATGATGACACAATGGACGTGGGCCTTGATGTCGGCTTCGGAATCCCATCGGAATGTACGATATGCAAAATTAAAATGAATACCATGATTCTCAAACAAGGGTTTCCATAAGATTGCAACCTGCTCGCCTTGAGTAATGGAATTGGTACTTACAAAAGTTGCTTTAATAGAGGCATTTTTATCCATCATCTCTGCTGCCTTTTTGTACCATGCTCCCACGTAGTCCAGCTCACCTATACCTTTTGTTTTAGCACCAAAGATATCCAACATCTCCTGTTTCTGCTCACGGCTCATCATCATTCCCCCTATAAACGGCGGATTGCCCATTATGTAGTTGAGTTTTTCGGGCGCAATGACCTCGCTCCAATCGGTGCGGAGGGCATTGCCTTCGTGGATATTATGGTAGGATTTGAGCGGTAAGGCATCTATATGGAAAGAGGCTATTTTCTCCGTTTCCTGCATCATCTGTTGCTCGGCTATCCAAAGCGCGGTAGTAGCTACCGAGACCGCAAAATCGTTGATCTCAATGCCGTAGAACTGGTGGATGTCCACCTTAATCGGATTGGCAAAATCGCCCAAGATAGCCTGCCCTTTCTCGCGCAAGGCGATAACTTCATTCTCCAATCGGCGCAGACTGACATAACTCTCTGTCAAGAAATTACCACTACCGCAAGCCGGGTCTAAGAACGTGAGCGAAGCAAGTTTATTCTGAAAGGCATCGAGTTTCTGCCGCTGTTGCTTCTCGTTCGGGAGAGCTTTGATAGCAGCAAACTCTTCTTTCAGTTCGTTCAAGAAAAGCGGGTCGATGACCTTATGGATATTGGCAATACTGGTATAGTGCATACCGCCCGAACGACGTGTGTCGGGGTTCAGCGTGCTTTCAAACACCGCTCCGAAGATAGTAGGACTAATATCGCTCCAATCGAAATGGTCAGAAGCTCTGGAGAGAATGAGCGTTTGCAATTCTTCGGTAAACTGCGGAATCTCCAACCGCAGGTCGTTGCTGAACAGACCTCCATTGACGTACGGAAAGGCTTTGAGTGCATCATCCAGATATGGGTCGCGTTGGTCATCGGGAGTGTCGAGCACAGCAAAAAGGTCTATCAGCGCACGGCGCACTTGGTGAGCAGGGAACTGCGCCAAGTAATCATGGAAAGCCGTTTTGGAACTAAACAAACCTGCGTCCTCTGCATACAAGCAGAACACCAGCCGCACACACAACACATTGAGGCTATGCAAAGTAGCAGGCGCGGTTTTGTCTATATATTGCTCCGCCAAGAGGTCATAAATAGCTCCCACTAATTTACCGGCCTCCAGAGACAGGTCTTCCTCACGCTTGAGATGGTCGTTCTTCTCGTCTACCAAGAATTGCAGACGGTAGTACTCCTTCTCCAGATTAGCAAGCAAGATCTTCTGTGGCTCGTCGTTCGGACGTTCCGTATCATATACCCAAAACTCACGGAAATTGCAGGTCACCACCCATCGGGGATGCTTGCTTAGAGGCAAACCGGCGATGTACTTGCGGGCTTGCAGAAACGGAGTGATCTTCTCTCCGTTGGATTGAACGATGGGAGTGCCGAGGTCTTTCTGGATGGATTTTTGTTCGATGAGCACTTTGGTCGAAGCAATATAACCATCCATGAAGTTGGTCTTATCTACCATCACTTCATCCTCGAATGAGATAAACGAATACGGGTCTTCTACACCTAACACTTTTTGGAGCAATTCCAACCAAAATCGTTGTGTATCCCCTTTTTCGTAGCCTTTACCCTGCCACTCTTGTGCAAAAAGCGCGGCGGCTTTCTGTTGATTCTTTGTGCTCTCTGCCATATTGTATGCGGTTAATTTTCAATGGTATGCATACAAAAACGTGAGCCTTTTGCATTGGGTCTTTCGGGCATCCACTCCCATAGCCTCCAATATACGCAAAAAGCTCACGCGCGAGCGTGAGCGATTTGCATTATTTTTAGAAGGCTATTTTTCAAAATTGTGGATGATTGAAAGACTCCTCAAATAAAGCAAACGCTTTAGTATGTAAAAAATATGTTATTGCGCAACGCTTTGCGCGGTTTTATGTCTTATTGTGACCGGTTCGTTTGATGCACCCAACCGGGTGCAAAGGTACACAAAATTTTTCAAATATGCAAATTTATTTTCTTTTCTCTCGTTAATTTTGGTACGCGCGCGTGCCAAATCTTATTCCTTCTCGTTGAATTCGTCAATCCATTCCTTCAACTTACGCTGTAGGAGTGCCTTGTCCGGTAAATAGAGCGAATATTGTGCGGCATATACATTGGAGTCTTTCGGCAAGGTCAGTTCAACCAACGCATCGCTCTTTTCTTCGCACAATAATATGCCGATAGTGGGGTTCTCAAAGTCCTGTTTAATATAGCGATCATAATAATTGACATACATCTGCATTTGACCAAGATCCTGATGAGTTAAATCGCCAATCTTCAAATCAATGAGTACATAGCATTTAAGCAAGCGATTGTAGAATATCAAGTCAACGAAGAAATTACGTTCATCAAATACAAAATGCTTTTGGCGCGTCTCAAACAAGAAACCCTTACCCATTTCCAAAAGAAATTGTTGCATCTTGTTAATGATAGCATTTTCTAATTTCGATTCCGAATAGGCAGCCTCTCGCTTGAGACCAAGGAACTCCAGCGTAATCGGGTTCTTGATAACATCTTCCGGCTTTTCAATAGTCAGTCCTTCACGCGCGAGACGCATAACCTCGTCTTTGTTACGACTAAGAGCTAAACGCTCATATAAGCTGCTGCCTACTTGGCGACTGAGTTGCTTAACTGACCACTGTTGTTGAGCGCACTCCAACTCATAGAAACTACGCGCCTCGATATTCTCAATGCGCATTAAGATAAGATAATGCGACCACGAGAGTATAAAACGAGGCAACTGAATTGGAGCAACGGCGTTGCTCGAATTTACAACCGCCTTAGAATCAGCAGTTTCTATATGATTCTCCAATTGGAGCAACGGCGTTGCGCTAATTGAAGCATTGGCGTATGCTTGATAAAACTGGCGACATCTTTTAAGAGTGTCAAATGTCCAATCTTCGCCATATCGCTCCATCAAACGAGCGGACAACTGACGAAGTACTTGTTCTCCGTACTTTGCTCGTTCGCCTTGCTGCTCATCCTCCAAGATATAACGCCCAACTTCATAGCGAGTTTTAACCTCTGCTATCTTGACAGCGTTAACTACGTACGAGCGCGCTTGATCAATTAAAGAAGAAATGCGCTCGAACAATGCATCAATTCTTTCTGTCGTTTCTATATTAGCCATAACTATTCTAATTGCGATTGGTTTACCTTGCACACAAGTTGCGTGCAAAGGTACAATTTTTTTTTGACATGGACAAATTTTAGATAGGGAATTGTTTGAAACAAGTGATTTTTGAAATGGAAATACAAAAAAAACTCGCAGTTTGTGGCTGCGAGTTTGGGAAAAAGACTTACCCAAAGCGCGCTGATCTTGCGGGAAGCGGGGTAAGTTTGTTGGTGCAACAAGTACTGCTTTTTTCTGAGATGTGCAAATATTTTGAGCAGAAAATGCAGAAAAAATGTAAAATTTAACCAAAATTAACAAAAAATGGCGATTATGAACGAAAAACAAATGAGTTTTGAAGATGTGCGTGCCGTGATTAAGAGAATGTGCGCAGAGTTGGTTGAGTTGGAAAAACTTCTGAAAGAGAGTGTATGGAAAGAAGAAACGAAATGGCCGTTTCCAGAGGGTAATTACACGGTGTTGGCTATCTGGCTTCTGTATGATCCGAGAGCGCATGAGGTATTTCCTGTAAACGGGCGTAAGAGTTGGGTGGAACTGGCGGAGAGGCTCACAAAATACGTCGGATGGGTAGTTGATTGGCATACCTTGCGCAAGAATTACACGCGAAAAGACTTGAAGAAATGAAAAATGCCCAAGTTGGGCACATGAAATGCCCATTTTGGGCTCGCACAGGTCAGGAAAAAGCAGTAATTTTGCAGCGTCATTCGAAAGAGTGGCGCTGTTTTGAATCTGCAAAAAGAAAAGTTTAATCAAAAGAAAAAGAAAAAATGGTGGTACATAAGGTGGTACGTACTGCGTACGCGTAACACCCTTTTGTAACACCTTAACAATTAAGAATTATGGTTAACTTTAGCGAACTTTGGGTGCTGCTTCGCCAGCACGGGTCGAGTAACAAATACGAAACGGAATGTGCGGCATTATGGGCATCGTACACGCCCGACATGCAGGAGCGGATATATACGTCTATACGTACCAAATTGGCGCAGGGTCGTTTTGTACATTATGACCCTTTACGTGCCATCAAGGAGAATGCTCACGCGATGCGTCAGCAGACTCTATCCTACGCGGCATACTACAAGCGATACGGCACGACGGAAGAGCAAGGTGGCTGGCAACGGAAATTCATCCCAGAAGAGCAGCGGACGGTGTATATAAAAGCCGGATAATATCCGGCACAAACAACAAACAGGTATTACCCCCGAGATGCCCCCGAGATGCCCCCGAGACGCCCCCGATAACCTATTTGTAAAATACTGAAAATACGACAGTTATGAAAAGAAAAAAATCCAAAGAAAACGAGCAATGGGCCGAAGCCCATCGTCAAGCGGCCCAGATGGGCGTTGTGTTAACCCGTCGCAAAAACAGCTCAGGCGGGTATGTGTGTTACATGACAGACAAAGCCAAGAGGGGGTGGTTTTAATGGTATGAAAGAGGAAAGACGAGTTCTTTTGGACGACCTGTGTGACCGTCTGCAAAGTCGTGTTCATTATCACTATCCGGCATTTGCGTTCGAAGTGCTGCTCTATGGATGGTGCAAGAAAAGGAAGCACAGTACCAACTGGTTGAGCGATGTGAAGCGTCGCGGTTGGTTAACATTGTCCAGCGCGCGTGATTTTGCCGATTACTGCGGGTACATGCTCGTGTAAAACACTTTCAAAGGTGTTTCGCGAAGCAGAATATTTGGTAGGTTCGCAGAAAAGCAGTACTTTTGCATCGGATTTAAGAAAGGCCAAAACTATGAACAAGAAACAGATCTACAAGATGATTGTAACGATTGCAACGGCGATCGTGACGTGCGCAGGCATCGCACTGGGCCTCACGTCCTGCAACGTGACTCGGACTATCTCCACGCAGTCACAGTATTATCAAAAAGGCGACACGACCTGCACCATCGTCACGAAGACCATCGAGACGTACGACGCCTCGAAAAAGTAACATTATTAACAATTAAAACCTTAACTATTATGGCAGTAATGAAAGTAGGCGCTGCGGGTATTGAGACGATCTCCGGCGCCATGAAACGCCCGAAAAAGAAAGACGGTCACAACCACGGTAACTATCTCGTAGCCGTTCACCGCGAGGCGGCCAGTACGAATCCTAATTGTCAGCGCGTGTACTCGTTTGACGCAGACCGCTACAAGCGCTCGACGGTACCGCAGGCGAAAGAGCTCGCAGCTCGTGCTCGCTTCTCATCGGTAGCAGCATCTGTCAAAGCGCGCAGCAAGGACCTGATGCAGCAGGCGACCGACATCGCCGACTTCCTCGCACAGAAGGACACCGCCGGTGGCAAAAAGACCATGAAGGCGTACCTCTGGAAGGTTTGCGGCGATGCGTACGACGCAGCGTTAGCTGGTGCGTAACGCTTAAGCTAAGGCTCGCGCGACTACGGGCGGGGAGAAGAGATCTCTTCGGAGGTCTCTTTTTTTTATGCCCAACTCTTGCGTATGTCATTTTTTTGTTGTACTTTTGCAGCGCAAAATCGTTTAAACTACACAACAAACTAACTCATATCCGTGACGCTGGAGATTGTAGCCGTTGATTAAGACGTATAACGACGATCGCCTCGGTACTGTCGACGCACCCTACACGCCCGAATGGACCGTAGCTAAATAGCATTTACAACTTATGAGAGAAAAGAAATACCTATTTTTCATCCTTGCGCTCGCGGTAATCGGATTTACTGCGTGCGGCAAACCGGCGCAAGAGCCACAAGTTAGCAAAGGGCATATAGACACGTATACGGCCTTCCCCTCGCGGTTTATCGTACCACGAACCATTCGTGTGTGGACCCCCACAGACTACAGCCCGTCGAAGCAATACGACGTGCTTTATATGCATGACGGCCAGATGCTTTGGGACGCACATGTCGCGTGGAACCATCAGGAATGGGGAGTGGACGAAGCTATGGATAGTCTCATAGCGCTGGGGAAGATCAGACCGACAATAGTGGTCGGAATAGACAATACGGAGAATCGTATCGGTGAGTTTTGCCCGGATGACATCGTTCAGTATCTACCGGCAGGCACAGCGGTGTATGCGGATTTTGAGGCGCAGGGAAATAATTATCTGCGTTTCCTGGTCGAGGAACTCAAACCATTCATAGACAGTGTTTATGCTACTTATCCGGAGTGCGAACATACGTATGTGATGGGCAGTAGTTGTGGTGGACTGATTTCCTCTTATGCGCTCTGTAAATACCCCGATATATTCGGAGGAGCAGCGTGTCTCTCGACGCATTGTACGCTCGCTTATCCGCGTCCGGATAAACCCGATAGCGCCATCATGAGTGCGTACAGACGTTATTTACAGGAATATCTTCCGGCACCGAACAGTCGCCTGCTATATTTCGATGACGGAGACCAAACACTCGATGCTTTCTATGGCGAGGCGCAAGAGGCCATCAATACGATGCTTCGTTCCGAAGGATGGGATGAGGTACATTTTATGTATCGTTTCTTTCCGGGACACAGACATTGCGAGGACGATTGGCAGGCACGATTGGACATTCCTTTGATATTCTTATTGGGTGACAGCATATGAAAAAACTAACCATTTGTGCATTGGTGGTGCTGTGTGTCGCGACGGCCGCTGACGATTGGCGCAGAATTTGACTTTGAGATAGTTCCAAATAGCGCTTTTTGCTGTAAAAAGTAAAATATATTTGCATATATGCAAATTTTTTCGTACCTTTGCGCCGCAATTTAAAATAACGCGTTATTTATGGATTCTATTAAGAAGTATTTGGGAGTTGCTCTCATTGTTTTGGGTGTGTTGTGCCTGGTGATTTACAAGTACGCTTTGCCGCAGAATTTCCTGCTCATCCTGTCGATGGTACTGGAGGTAGGCGGAATATTGGCGTATATCTTCATCAATAAAAAGCAGGGCTAACGCATGGCTGCCCAAGGCGGTTTTAACGATGCGATAAAATATCATCTAACGGGCATGTACCAGGACTGGTTCCTGGACTATGCGTCGTATGTGATATTAGAGCGTGCTGTGCCGGCTATAGAGGATGGACTCAAGCCGGTACAACGTCGTATATTGCACGCTATGAAGTGCGTAGACGACGGGAAGTTCAACAAAGTAGCTAATATCGTCGGCCAGACGATGCAGTACCACCCGCACGGCGATGCGTCTATCGGGGATGCGCTCGTGCAGTTGGGTCAGAAAGATCTGCTGATTGATGGCCAAGGTAACTGGGGCAATATCCTCACCGGTGACGGTGCGGCAGCTCCCCGTTATATCGAGGCGCGACTGAGCAAGTTCGCTCTCGAGGCGGTCTTTAACAACAAGACGACCGAGTGGATGAAGAGTTACGACGGCCGTAAGAACGAACCGATTCACCTGCCGGTTAAGTTCCCGCTGCTGCTGGCGCAGGGCGTAGAAGGTATCGCCGTAGGTCTGAACTCGAAGATCTTGCCGCATAACTTCAACGAGCTCTGCGATGCATCCTTGGCGTACCTGCGTAACCAGGAGTTCTCTTTGTTCCCCGACTTCCCGACGGGCGGCATCATCGACGTGACTCGCTACAACGATGGCGAGCGCGGCGGTACGGTTAAGATACGCGCGCGCATCACGAAGGCGGACGACAACAAGACCCTCGTCATCACCGAGATACCGTTCGGCACCACGACCTCGAAGATCATCGAGACCATCCTCAAAGCCAACCAGAAAGGCAAGATCAAGATCAAGAAGATTGATGACTTCACAGCTGAGACGGCTCGTATCGTAGTGCAACTTGCGCCGGGTTCGTCGTCCGACAAAGCGATAGATGCTCTCTATGCGTTCACGGACTGCGAAGTCAATATCTCGCCGAACTGCTGCGTAGTGCAGGATCGCAAACCGATCTTCACCTCCGTAAGCAACCTCCTCAAACTGTCGTGCGACAACACGAAGGCGCTGCTCAAGTGGGAACTCGAGATAGAGAAAGCGGAGTTGGAGGAGAAGTATTTCTATACCTCCCTCGAGAAGATCTTCATCGAGAACCGCATCTATAAGGAGAAAGGCTATGAGGACGCGCCGAACAAAGAGAAGTTGATTGAGTTCGTTGACGAAGCCCTCACGCCCTTCAAGCCGCAATTCATCCGCGA
The DNA here is from genome assembly GCA_017446455.1 of Paludibacteraceae bacterium. GTDB lineage: Bacteria > Bacteroidota > Bacteroidia > Bacteroidales > Paludibacteraceae > Colicola. Next base: position 19,166 of record JAFSQV010000035.1, on the reverse strand, counting down.
GGTGCGCTCGGAGGATATCGAGAAATTGTTCGAGATCAAGATGCTCCGCATCACCAAGTTCGACTCCAAGAAAGCGGACGAACTGATGAAAGACCTGGAGAAGAAGATCAAGGCTTGCGTGAAGAACCTCAACCACCTCACGGACTACACCATCGCGTGGTTCGAGATGCTGAAGAAGAAATACGGCGAGGCCTTCCCGCGTCGCACGGAGGTACGTAACTTCGGAGCCATCAACGTCAAGGCTGTCGTAGAGAACAACGAGAAACTCTATATCAACCGCGCAGAAGGATTCATCGGCACGGGTCTGAAGAAAGACGAGTATCTCTTCGATTGCTCGGATATCGACGACCTGATCATCTTCCATAAGGACGGTCGGTATAAGGTAACCAAAGTGGCCGACAAACTGTTCGTCGGCACCGACATTCTGCATATAGCCGTCTTCCAGCGCGGAGACGACCGTACGGTCTATAATGTCGTCTATCGCGACGGCAAGAAAGGCACGTACTTCATGAAGCGCTTCAACGTCACGGGTGTGGCGAAGGACAAAGAGTACGACCTGACACAAGGCAAAGCCGGATCGAAGATCGTCTATTTCACCGCGAACCCCAACGGCGAGGCAGAGGTCATCAAGGTGGCTCTCAAGCCCCAACTGCACCTTAAGAAACTCGAGGTGTTCAAGGACCTGAGTGAGTTGGCTGTCAAGTCCCGCACAGCCCGTGGCAACGTGCTGACGAAGTTCGACGTCAAGTCCATCACCCTCAGCAAGAAAGGCCATTCGACGCTCGGCGGACGTAAGGTGTGGTTTGACCCGGATGTGCTACGCGTCAACTACGACGAGCACGGTATATACCTCGGCGAGTTCTACGACGAAGATCGTATTCTCGTGATTCAAAACGACGGTACGTACTACACGACTAATTTTGACCTCACAGCCCATTTCGAAGATAACATCCTGCGTATCGAGAAACTCGACCCGGAGAAGGTATGGAGTCTTATCCAGTGGAACGAGGAGTTGAAGTACTACTACGGCAAGCGCTTCAAACTCGATGATGCGAATGCGAAAGTGCAGTCGATGTTAGGCGAGGATAAAGACTCGCGTATCGCGTTACTGTCTGATAGCCCGGAGGCTACCTTCCGTGTGCTCTTCGCCGACGAGAACAAAGCGCCGCTGGAGATCTTCATGCCCGACTTTATTGATGAGAAATCCGCGAAAGCCAAAGGTAAACGTATCTCAACCCTCGAGATCAAGGGCTTCGAGGATATCACGCCGGAGCCTCCCGCTCTCGAAGAGCCGGAAGAGGAAGAGGACACTACGTTACAGGACGGCGCTGACGCGCCTATAGAGGAAGAGGCGCAAGAAGCTCCGGAGTCGCTGGAGGTAGAGGGCGTGACGATGACCTTTGAGAAACCCGCCGATACCCAATTAGACTTATTTTAAGATGGACGTCATTCTCGGTAGTCAGTCTCCCAGACGCCGCGAATTGATGGCTGGTCTGGATATACCTTTCATCGCTATCACTATCGATGCCGATGAATCGTATCCGTCGGACCTCCGAGAAGGCGACATCCCGCGCTATATCTCCCGCGCGAAAGCGCAGGCCTACCTGCCGAAACTGCAAGCGGACCAACTGCTCATCACCGCCGACACAATTGTCTGGTTGGACGGGCATATGCTCGGCAAACCGCATGACGAAGAAGAAGCGGTCGCGATGCTGCACCGTCTGTCCGGACGTACGCATCAGGTCTATACAGCCGTCACGCTCGCCCAGCAAGGCTGCGAACTCGAGACGCTCGTGGATCGCACCGATGTGACATTCGCGACGCTCACCGACGAAGAGATACGGCATTACGTCAATAAGTACAAGCCGCTCGATAAGGCCGGTTCGTACGGCGTGCAGGAATGGATAGGCTATGTGGCCTGCACCGAGATGAAGGGTTCGTATTTTAATGTCATGGGCTTTCCGACCCACCTTGTTTATCCGGCTATCATGCGCCGCATCCGATGAAGCGAGTTCTCTACATATTGGCTGTGCTGGCGGTCAGTCTGCTGCTCGTAGGCAGTATGCTGGTTGCTGTGCTGATGTCCGATCGCGTGGAGACAGCAGCGGTGCGTCTGGTGACGGCCGAATTGTCGCGCGCCTTAGGTACGCATGCACAAGTAGGGTCGGTGGAGTATCGATTCCCCGCACGACTGAAGGTGCACGATGTGCTTATCGAAGATCAGCAACGTGATACCCTCGCGTATATCGGCGAAGCCTACGCGCATTTTCGTCCGCTCGGACTGACGCGCAACGAGATATCGTTCTCCCATGTACGGCTGACTGACGTGGTGGCGAAAGCCTATCGCTTGCCCGACAGCACGTTTAACTATACCTTCCTTGCTGAAGCTTTTCGAGGCGATACGACGCAAGAAAATACGCCCTTCCGCAGTCTGCTGTCGGTGCGCGACATCCGCCTTAATAATATCCGCTTGGAGTACGAAGACTACCGGTTGGTGCTTCCGTACGCGCGCATGGACGTGCATCACTTCTCAGAAGATGCACTGGATGCGCAGATATCCGAATTGGCAGCAACGATTTCCAAACCTCAAAGTGCTAAATCTCGCACCCGTAATCCGATATTCGAGGTGGAGGACTTGAAAGCGCACTTGATCTTCAACGATACGATCTTGGCTTTGCCGACGCTCTCGGCGCGTCTGCCCCGTTCGGCGGTGGACCTGGGTGGTGTAGAAGTACGTTTCCCGGCAGGTGACACCCTCTATCTCTCCCGTTCGGCGCATGAGATAACTTTTGCGCTCGACTTCCATGAGGCGGAGATGGTGCTGGCGGACTTGGCGCTCTTCCTGCCGCGCTTTGCGCACCTCGATAGGCCGATTAGTCTGCACGGACACCTAGGCGGCACCCTCGACTCGGTGACCATCCGCGATATAGAGATGCGGTATAACAACGAACTCATCCTGAGCGGAGACGTAGGAGCCGTGGGACTGCCTGACCTCAAGAACCCCTATGTGCGGGCGAACCTCAAGGAGGCACGAACGAATGCAGCGCAGTTGCAGGATTTCCTCTCGCGTCTGTATGACCGTCCTATCCAACTGCCGCAAGCCGTGCATCGCTTGGGTGCTATCCGTTACCGCGGTCTGGCAGAGGGTCGATTGCAAGACATGACGCTCCACGGCGCGTTTAGTACGGCCTTAGGATCTATCTCGACCGACGGCGCTTTCCGCTCTGACTCGCTCTTCCAACATATGGAGTACGATGCCCAAGTGGTGGGACGTAAGTTCCTGCTGGGATACATGGTAGGGCATGAACCGCTGAAGTCCCTCACGCTCGATGTGCGTTCGGTAGGACGCATCGATGAGGGCATAGTGCGCGGTGATGTGAATGCGCATATCAGTGACCTGACGTACGACGACTATACGTACAGCGATATCCATCTCAACGGCCGTTATGACCCGAAGCGCTACCAGGGAACGTGCAGTGTGCGAGACCCGCGCTTGACGGCCTCTTTTGACGGCGTGGTGGATATGCAGGATGTGAACCCGGAGATCAATTTCAACCTGCGTTGTGACCAAGCTCGGTTTGGCGACCTCCGTACCTCTTTTGCGTTGGCTGCGGACCTGGATGGTGTGGATTTGGACCGCATGTCCGGTTATATGGTGCTGGACTCGTTCTTCATCGCTACGCGTCGTGACTCGCTGCTGATGCGCCAGCTGACCTTACTCGTCTCGGCGGACGCCCCGTCACGCTCGAGTTCGCGTCCCAAATCCATCACGGTGCGTTCGGATTACTTGAATGCAGCGATAGAGGGTTCGTTCCGTTATGCCGATATCGTACCGGCGGCGCAAGCGATGATACATTATTACCTGCCGACGGCTATCGAAGAACCTGCCTCGGATTGGCAGCCGGTTTCCTTCACGTTCCAGCTTGACGGTCAGCGCTTGCGCGATATCCAGCGTCTGTATGATGCCCCCGTCACGCTAAGCGACCATCCGGCTTTGCATGCGGAAGCCGATATCCGTCCGGATGAAGAGCCTTCCTTTAATCTACGCTTTACTGCGCCGGGTATACGCGCCGGCAGTACACCGGTGCATGACCTGACGATGGACATGAAGACGCTTCGCGAGTCTCTCGGTCTCTCTATCTCTGCGGAAGCAATGGATATGCAGACGGTGCTCTCTACGCTCGCTTTCCGCGACACGGTGGTGACGCATCTCACGCTGCGCAGCGAAGCGCATATGGATGAACTGCTGCCGGAAGGATGGCGCAATCTCTCGCCGCGTGCACTGCAGCGGGCGTTGTCGCCGGACCTCACCTTCCAGGAGCGTCAACGTGCCTTACTGGCGGCGCAACGCTCCGGTGACTATGGCGGCGATATCAAGGCCATTACGCATTTCGATCGGTATGACGATAAACCGCTCATCGACGTACATGTCATGCCCAGTACGCTGTTGCTGCGCGACAGTCTCTATACGATCGGCGAGAGTAGGTTGACCTATGCGGCGGCCGACACAAGTCTGCAAGTCGATCATTTCCTCTTCGAGGGAGGCGGGCAGCACCTGATGGCGAACGGACTGGCGTCCCGTCGCACCAAGGACACCCTGTCTGTTGATCTGCAGCGTGTGGATGCTTCGTACGTAGTGCCGTTCGTCTTGCCGGTACAGACGATCATGTTCAACGGTCTGCTGACCGGAAAAGCGAAGATTGCTTCGGTCTTCAAGCGACCCAATATAGACACGCAGATTCATATCGACTCGATGGGCCTGAACAACTGCTATTTCGGCGAAGCCGATGTGGCACTCAATATCTACGACTCACTGGCTTTCCATGCCGATGTCTATCGCCCGACGCGTAAGGTGGTTAACCTGGACGGTAAGGCTCTCTTTGACGGTTCGGGCCGATGGGAACTGGATATGGATGCCGACTCAGTGCCTTTGGCGTTTATCAACCACTGGACCTCGAGTGTGCTGCGCGACCTTGACGGAAACGCGACGGGTAAGGTGATTGTCGGCGGTCGCAAAGGACTGACCTATGTGTTGCTGAACGCCGCGGCGCAGAACGCCTCTCTTACGCTCCCGTGGACAGGTGCCCGCTACACGATACCTCACGATACGATCGTGATGGATACTACCTCTATCGAGTTCCCGCATGTGCACCTGCAGGATGCAGAAGGCAACCCCGTGGAGGTCTATGGAGCGATCTATCATGATCAGTTCAAGGACTTCAAACTCGACCTGCATGTCGATGCGCATGAGGCGCTGGTCTTCGATTCGGAGAAGAAAGGCGAGATGTTACAAGGCCATGTTTATGCGAACGGTCATGTAGACGTGACGGGTACGGAGCAAGACCTGCTGGTAGCCGCCGATGCAGTCACCACGAAGAACAGTCAGTTCCGTCTGTCGGTCGATAATGTGTCTTCGGCATATGAATCGAATTTCATCAATTTCGTTACGCTTAGAGACTCGCTGGAGGCACGCGGGTTACTGAAGCGCGAAGAGGACCATTCGGGAGAGAGTGACTTGGATAATATCGATAATGCACCTGTCCGTACGAAGGACGATGCCGAAGAGAAAATTATGCGCGCCGGGCGATGCCTAATCAAACTGAACCTCGAGGTGAATCCGCAGTTGCAGTTCCAACTCGTGCTGGGTGAGCGTAACGGCGACCGAATCATGGCTCGCGGAAGCGGTGCTCTCCAACTGGCGTATGACACGGAGACGGGCGATGTACGTCTGCTCGGTACGTACGATATCGAGCAAGGAACGTTGTCCTATACGATCGCCAACGTGATACGTAAGGAGTTTGTGGTGGGCGAAGGATCGACGATCGTCTTCTCCGGTAACGCGTCTAATCCGCAGTTAGACGTGACGGCCAAATACCGCGTAACGGCGAACCTGCGAGACTTGTTCGGCGAAGATGCCGACCAATTGGCTACGTCACGATCGAACATCCCGGTGCTGACCTGTCTGCACCTGACGGGCCAACTCTCCAACCCGATTCTCTCGTTCTCGCTGGAGTTCCCGCAGAGCGACCAGTCCATCCAAGCGCAAGTGAAGCAGATCATCAATACGGATGAGATGCTGATGCGTCAGGTGATCTACCTGCTCGTCTTCGGCCGCTTCTTTACGCCGGATTATATGACGATGAGTCAGTCCACGACGACGCTCAACTCCACCTATTCGCTGCTCTCGTCCACCATCACCAGTCAGATCAACTCCTGGCTGTCCAAACTGACGGATGTCGTTACGCTCGGTGTCGCTATCCGTTCCGACGGCGAAGGGACGAATAGCAGTGAGTACGAGGCGCAGTTCCAGATCCAGCCGGTGGACCGCCTGGTGATTAACGGTAATGTGGGATATCGCTATAACGACGTCTCCAACCAGCCATTCTTCGGCGACCTCGACGTGGAGGTGCTGCTGACCGAAGACGGCCAGTGGCGTCTGAAGGGTTACACGCATACGGTGGATAAGTACTCGCTTCGTCAGGCTTCGACCATTCAGGGTATCGGCTTCATGTGGAAGAAAGACTTCAACTGGCCGGCTACCAAGCGCAAAGACAAAGAGTTTATCGAGCAGAGACTCGATAGTATTCAGCACGTAGATAGTATTAAATAAAAAAGCAACGCCAGCGGCGTTGCTTTTCTTATTTAGCGTTTAGTGCTTCTCGGGTTTCGGACCGCGACGCTCGGGACGCGGACCTCTCTCGAGGCGTGCACCGTCGGAGTGATTGTTGCGATCCTCGCGACGAGGACGCTCACGCTTCTCCGGCTCTACGTAGCTTTCGGGTTTCTCCTTCAGCGCTTTGGCGCTCAGACGGAACTTACCGGTCTTCGGATCTACCTCCAGCAGTTTGATCGTGATATGGTCGCCTTCCTTGATACCGGTCTCTTCCATTGTCTCATAGCGCTTCCAGTCGATCTCGCTGATATGCAGCAGACCTTCCTTACCCGGCATGAACTCTACGAAGCAACCGTACGGCATGATCGACTTCACTACGGAGTCGTATACCTCGCCTACTTCCGGCAGGGCAACAATCGCTTTGATCTTCGCGATCGCAGCAGCCATCGACTCGCCGTTGTTGGAAGCAACCTCTACCTTACCGCCTTGCTCATCTTCGTCAATGGAGATGACTGCGCCGGTCTCAGCCTGGATGCCCTGGATGATCTTTCCGCCCGGGCCAATGACTGCACCGATCATATCCTTCGGGATATAGAACGAAGTGATACGCGGAGCGTGCGGCTTGAGATCCGGACGCGGAGCAGGCATGCACTCTAATATCTTATTAAGGATATACATGCGCGCCTCGTGCGCCTGCGCGAGGGCGTTCTCGAGAATCTCGTAACTCAGGCCATCCACTTTTATGTCCATTTGACATGCCGTCAGACCGTCCACCGTACCGGTGGTCTTGAAGTCCATATCGCCGAGGTGGTCCTCGTCGCCGAGAATATCACTCAAAATAGCATAGTTCTTACCTTGGTTCTCCGAGATGAGTCCCATAGCGATACCGCTGACGGGTTTCTTCATCGGAACGCCGGCATCCATCAACGCGAGGGTACCTGCACAAACGGTAGCCATAGAACTCGAACCGTTCGATTCGAGGATATCTGATACCACGCGTACGGTATAGGGGAAGTCCTCCGGGATCATGTTCTTCAGCGCGCGGCAAGCGAGGTTGCCGTGACCGATCTCGCGACGGCCTACGCCACGCTGTGCTTTTGCCTCACCCGTCGAGAACGGCGGGAAGTTATAATGCAGCAGGAACTTATCCGTACCTTGGATCAGCGCCTCATCGACGATCTTCTCGTCACGGCTGGTACCGAGGGTAACGGTACTGAGACTTTGGGTCTCGCCGCGGGTGAAGATAGACGATCCGTGAGGGCCGGGCAGGTAACCTACCTCGCACCAGATAGGACGGATCTCCGTGGTTTTACGACCGTCAAGACGCTTGCCCTCATCGAGTACGGCGCGGCGCATCGCCTCTTTCTCTACATCGTGGTAGTAGCGGTCCACCAGCGCGGCAATCTCGTCGATATCTACGCCAAGTGCTTCAGCGCGGGCAGCCATATAGTCGGCTTTCTCCGTCTTGAAGTCCTCGCGGATTTGGCTAAACATCTCCTCGCGGTGATGCTTGTCGGTGTCCGCCGAGGTAGCCTGGGCATAAGCGCGAGCGTAACTGTAGTCGTGAACAGCTTCCTTCAATTCCTCATCGTTCACCTCGTGACAGTACTCGCGTTTCGTCTCCTTGCCATAGGCCTTCATCATCTCTTCGATAGCGAGGCACTGCGGCTTGATAGCTTCGTGTGCTGCTTTGATAGCCTCGAGCATCACGCTCTCCGGCACTTCTTTCATCTCACCCTCCACCATCATGATGTTGTCGTACGTAGCGGCAACCATCAACTCGAGGTCTGCGTGCTCGCATTGCTCGAAGGTCGGGTTAATCACCATCTTGCCGTCTACGCGGGCTACGCGTACTTCGCTTACCGGACCCTCAAAAGGAATATCCGAGCATGCGAGGGCAGCACCTGCTGCCAGACCGGCGATAGACTCCGGCATGTCGATACCGTCTGCCGAGTACATCGTCACGTTGACGAAAGTCTCAGCGTGGTAGTTCGACGGGAACAGCGGACGGAGAGCGCGGTCAATCAGACGCGCAATCAGAATCTCATAGTCCGACGCTTTTCCTTCGCGGCGGGTGAAGCCGCCGGGGAAACGTCCTGCCGAAGCAAATTTCTCTTTGTACTCTACCGTCAAGGGCATGAAGTCCGTACCGGGAACGGCGTCTTTGGCCGAACATACGGTAGCGAGAATCATCGTGTTGCCCAGCGTCGCCATCACCGCACCGTCGGCTTGTTTCGCCAGTTTACCGGTCTCCAAGGTGATCTCGCGGCCATCAGGCAGAGCAATCTTTCTTGTAACAATATTCATCAGTTTTTGTCATTTATGGACGCCGTTTGCGTCCGGTTAATTATAGGACCCACAAAAAGTCGTGCAAAATTACTACAATTTTTCCGAATGTGCAAGATTTTTTGCAAAAAAATCACGTAAGCTTGCTTAAGAGTGATGGTTTTACAAAAAAGCATGCGGTTCGCTGGAAAAAGCGAACGTAATTTCGGGGGAATTGGTCATACCAAGGCGGAGTCCGAAGTTACTACATCTTATTTTGTTGCGCCTCCGAGGGCGATATACAGTCCGATGAGGCCGATCGCGCCATCGTACAGGTTCTCTGCTTCGTTCAGTTGGGCGGAGAGTAGCGACTCCTGTGCCGTGAGCACTTCGATATAACTGGCCTTACCGTTGTTCATCAACTCGTGGGTGCCGGAGTACGCGTCATGCAGCACTTCCACTTGACGTTTGTACAGCGCATCTTTGTCCCGTGCCGTTTGGCAATCAGCCAAAGCTTCATTCACTTGGTTGCCGGCATTGAGCACCGTCTGCACGTAGCTGTTGAGTTTATCCTCCTGGTTGAGTTTGGCAATCTTGAGTTGGGCTTGCAGCTTACCTTGCGAGAAGATCGGTTGCATGAGCGAAGCAGCTGCTTTGAGCAACATCGCCCCCGGGTCCAAGATCATGCCGCCGTTGTTGGTCCATCCTAAGATACCTTGCAGCGAGAAGGACGGGTAGAACTGCGCACGGGCCGCTGCGGTGTTATAGAACGCTTCGGCGAGTGACTGATCAGCCGCCTTGATGTCTGCGCGGTTCTCTAAGAGCGTGGCCGGCACACCGGTTCCGAAGCGCTCCGGCAACGCATATGCGCCCCACGTGCCTCGTTCGATAGGATGCGGCGTAGTGCGCAGCAGTTTGCATAAGGCGTTCTCCGTAGCCAAAATACTGCGTTTGGTATCCACGATCTGGGTCTTGACATCCATACAGGACGACTCCATCTGGTTGACAGCCGTCGAATAGGCTTGACCGTTCTCCCAGAGCGCACGCTCGGTCTCCAGGGACTCCTCCCACAGACTGTCGGTCTCGATGAGGATGTTCAACTCTTTGTCGAGCAGCAGCAACTTGAAGTAATACTGCGCGACGGTGGAGATGAGGTTCGCCTGCGTCACATCGCGTTGAGCCTGTGCTTGCGCCAGCACGGCTTTCGCTTTACGCTTGTTGACGGTTACCGAACCCGATATGCCGATGTTCCAGTCGAGTTGCAGGGGGATGCTGTACGAATAGCCCAGACCCGTACCGCTGCCGGACACACCAAACATCGTGGTGGATACACTTCCTTGCGGGTTGAGACTGAGCGAAGGCAGATAGGCTAACTTCGCGGCCTTGAGACTCGCTTGCGCCTGCTCTACGCCGATACGCGCGGACTGCAGGTCGGTGTTGTTCTCCAGCGCGGTGTTGATGAGTTGCTGCAGCAGCGGGTCGGAGAAGAACTCCTTCCAAGAGAGCGAGGCAATAGAAAGGGTATCGCTCAGTGCTACCTGCGCGATCGAGTCGCCGCTACCGAAGAGGTTCTCCGGCGCCTCCGTCTGCGACTGGTATTTCTTATATACGCCGCAGGAACACATCATCGCGCATAGCGCGATAATAATTGAAAATTTATTTGCTTTCATACGGATTCTCCTTTCACCTTTCATTTTTCACCTTTCACCTTTGTCGGTTCGCCGTTGAACTTCTCCTCCAGGGTCTGGAAGACGATGAAGAAAGCCGGCGTGACGAACAGCAGGGCGAGGGTACCGATACTCATACCGCCTACTACGCCGAGCGCCAAGGCGCGGTTTCCGTTCGCACCTGCGCCGCCTTCAATAATCAAGGGAATCATACCGGCGATCATCGTGATGACGGTCATCAGGATCGGACGCAGACGTTCTTTACATGCCTCGAACGCTGCCTCCACGATCGGCAGACCTTGCTTGCGGCGTTCGGACGCGAACTCGGTGATCAGGATCGCTGTCTTGGCGAGCAAACCGATCAACATGATCACACCGGTCTGCAGGTAGATATTGTTCTCCATGCCCGGGTAACCCATCTTGTTGCCGATATACGAGAACAGGAACGAACCCATCAGACCGAACGGCACAGACAAGAGGACAGCAAACGGCGTGAGCCAGCTGTTATAGAGCGAACCGAGGATGAGGTATATCAGGATGACGCAGATCAGGTAGATGATCAGCGTCGTGTTGTCCTTTGCGCTGGACGCTACCTCACGCGACATGGAGCCGTATTCGTACGAGCAGTAGGACGGCATGTTCTCTTTGAACACCTCTGCGATCGCCTGTTGCGCCTGCGCCTCCGAATATCCGTTGGCGGCGGTGACGGAGCAGGCGATAGACTGGAAGAGGTTGAAGTGATCCTGAGAGGACGAGCCGACGATCTCTTCGAGCGTCACGAACTGCGACAGGGGCGCCATCTTATTGTTCGCCACCTTGATATACATGTTGTTCAGCGACGACGGATCCAGGCGGTACTCCGGTGCCGCACTTATCCAGAGTTGATAGACCTTGCTGAACTGGTTGAAGTTACCTACATACGAACCGCTGCAGTACGCGCCAAGGGTGTTGAGTACCGACTTGGCGGTGGTCCCTGCGCGCTCGCATTGTACGGGATCGACGTGCACCTTGTATTTCGGATAGCGCTCCGAGAAGGTGGACATCGCGCTGGCGATCTCCGGACGCTCCATCAGTTTGATCATAAGCGCATTCGTTTTATTTCCGAAATCAGAGAAATCCCCGTCGCTCCTATCCTGCACTTGCAGGTCAATGCTGTTGGATGTTCCGTATCCCGGAATCTGCGGCATTTGGAACGGAAGAACCTGTGCATTTTTAATCGACAAACAATCATAGTAGAAACGCTCTATGATATTGTCGATATAATGCTCGTTACCCTTACGCTCGTCCCAATTCTTGAGACGGATGATGAGCGAGGCATAACTCGATCCGTTGGATGAGAGGAGTCCGTATCCGCTTACCAGACCGTAACTCTCCAACTCCGGTATCGCTTTCACTTTCTCTTCTACCTGCTTCATGATCTCGCTGTTCTCGTGGAGGGTCGAGCCTTCCGGCATACGTACCTCGCACATGATCACGCCTTGGTCTTCTTGCGGAACGAGACCCGAAGGCAATATCTTCATGAACAGCACGAACAGCACGATCGCGCCGCCGAGCAGGGCGAACGAGATCCACCTGTTCTTCAGGTATTTCTGTATCGCGCCTTGGTACTTGCTGAGGATGGCATTGTAGCTGGCCTCATAAGCAACTTTTGTATAGTAGTCGAGCCCTTTCCATTTCTTGCCTGCGAGTGCTTTCTCGTCGGTCGGGCGCATGAGGATGGCGCAGAGGGCAGGGCAGAGCACGAGTGCGCTGACGCAACTCAGACCTACCGAACCGGCGAGCGTCACGCCGAACTGGGTGAAGAACGTACCGCTCGTTCCGCTCATGAAGGTCACGGGGATGAACACCGCCATGAACACGAGTGTACACGAGATCACGGCTACTGACACTTCGCTTAAGGCCTCGCGGGTCGCTTGCACCGCCTGGTCTTTGGGACTGCCCTTCATCTTGCCCGTCTCGAGTTTCGCCATCACGGCTTCGACGACGACGATCGCGTCATCGACGACGGTTCCGATAGCAAGCACCAGTCCGAAGAGCGTGATGATATTAAGAGAGAACCCGGCTACCTGCACGATCGTGAACGTACCGAGCAGCGACACGATGATCGAGATAGACGGGATGAGGGTTGCTTTCCAGTTCTGCAGGAAGAAATAGACGACGATGATGACGAGGATGATGGCGATGATAAGGGTCTCTACTACGTTGTGGATGGCGGCGAAGAGGAAGTCATTACTGGTCTCCAGCGTCACAAACTCCAGTCCGGCGGGCAGGGTCGGCTTGAGTTGTTCGTAGAGCTCGTCTATCTGTTTGTTCACCTCGGTGGCATTCGCGCCCGGCGACTGATTGACGAGGTAGAACACACCCGGTTTGCCGTCCATGTCGGACGTCATGGTGTAGGCTTTCGCGCCGATCTCCACCGTCGCTACGTCTTTGAGGTACAGCACATTGCTGTTGTCTTGCGTACGGATGACGATGTTCTCAAACTCCTCGATGGACTTGAGCGTACCTTTGTACTCCATCGGGTACTGGTAGGTGTTCTCAGACTGCTGACCGAGCGTACCGGTAGAGGTGACGAAACTCTGGGCGCTGATGGCCGAAGAGATGTCGTCCGGTTCGAGTCCGTACTGCGCCATCACGTCCGGTTTCATCCATACGCGCAGGGCGTAGGTGTTACCTAAGTTGCTGACGTTACCCACACCCGTGATACGTAGCAGGCGCGGCTTGACGTTGATGTCGATATAGTTCGAGATAAAGTCTGCGTCGTACTTGCCGTCGGTCGATTTCAGACCGGCGATCTGCAGAATACTGTTCTGGCGCTTGGTGATGGTCACACCCGTCTGCAGCACATCGCTCGGCAGCAATGCTTCCGCTTGCGACACGCGGTTCTGCACGTTGACGGTTGCCATATCGGGGTCCGTACCTTGGCGGAAATAGACCATGATCGCCACATCGCCCGTCGAAGAGGCGGTAGCGGTCATGTAGGTCATGTCCTGCACACCGTTGATCTGCTCTTCCAGCGGACGGATGACAGAGGTCATACAGGTGTTCGCATCCGCACCCGAGTAGGTAGTGGATACCTCTACGGTCGGCGGTGCGATATTCGGATATTGCTCCACCGGTAAGGTGTTGAGGCTGATATATCCGACGAGCATGATGACCAAGGCAATTGAGATGGCCATCACACTTCGCTTGATAAAGATATTCTCTTTCATATTAGAAAATCACTCTTTGGCCCTCAACGAGGTTGTTAGCTCCTACGGTGACGATGACGTCGCCTACTTCCAGTCCTTCGGTCACTACGAGGTCGCGATCCGAACCGATACCTGCGGTCTTCACGATCGTGCTGTATGCACAGCTGTCAGCGCCTACCTTGTATGCCAGCGATTTGTTTTGCAGACGAACGATAGCGTTCTGCGGAACGACCATCACCTCCTTCACGTCGATGGGGATGACTACCGTTCCCTGAATACCCGAATAGAGCACGCCGTTCGGGTTGGGGAAGGTAGCTTTGCAGGTCAGCGCACCTGTCGTACGGTCCACCGTACCGGTGATACTGGTGATACGGCCTTTCTTGCTATACTCCGAGCCGTTTTTGAAGAGGAATGATACATCCGGCATCGCGGCTAACATCTTCTCCGGGTCTTTGGCTTCCGCCTCCGTACGTTCGGCGAGAATCGACTCGCTCACGGAGAACTCGGCGTACATCTTCGCATTGCCGCTAAGCAATGTCAGATAGGTGCCCGGACTCACCTGGTCGCCGGCGTATACGGGTATCGAACCGATCACGCCGTCCACAGGGGCGGTGATGGTACAATAACCGAGGTTGACGCGAGCGCGGTTGGCGGTAGCTTGGTATTGCGCTACGGATGCCTGCGCTTGTTTGTATTGGTTCTCGGCATTGTCGAGCACGTACTTGCTGACGATCTTCTTCTCGTACAGGTTCTTGTTGCTCTCAAACTCCAACTTCGCGCTGCTCTCTTGCGCTTGTGCTGACAAGAGGTTGGCTTCGGCGGACTCCAGTTCGAGTTGGGCGTCACGGCTGTCGATACGGAAGAGGACTTGGCCTTTCTTCACTTGCTGACCTTCGGTGATGCATACCTCCATCAACTGTCCGCTGATCTGCGGGGTGATGGTCACGTCGGCGGTTCCTTTGAGGGTCGCGCTGAATTTCAGCGGCACCGAGATGTCGCTCTCACTGATGGTCAAAGTCTGATACGAGGTAGGCGTCACTTGCGGTGCCTTCCCTCCGCATGCAGCCAGCACTACGGCCGCTGCCAAGATAAAGAGTTGTTTGGTCTTCATATCTATCATAAATTGAAAATTGAAAGTTGAAAATTGAAAGGATTATTTCTCACGTTTATCTTTTAGTTTCTTAACTATAGAAACCAAAATTGCTATAATCTCTTTCAAATCTTCATTCATTGATTTATATTCTGTTTCGGAAATGATTGTTGATCTATAAAGGACTTCTAGCCAGTATTGCGTTTCGTCAGCCTCTTTGAGAGCTATATTCATTTTGGTTAAGTAATCCGGATCAGTTTGTGCATTTTTACTTTCGCGTACGTTAGCTCCTATACTTGTACCGCTTCGAAGAATTTGTTTGCTCATCACATACTCTTTCTTCTCATCACATAAGTATTTGTAAAAATTGACTATGCGAATAGCGAAATCTATAGTTTTCTGTCTAATCATTTCCTTTCACCTTTCACTTTTCACCTTTCACCTTAATTTCCTTTCACCTTTCACCTTAATTTCCTTTCACTTTTCACCTTTCACCTTTCACCTTAAAACAGGTATCCCATTTTTACATAGAAATTGGCGAGTTTGTTGTTGTCCTGACGGTCAATCGGCATACCCCAGTCGGCAGAGAGCACGAAGTTCTCGTTCATACCGATCTTCAGGCCCACACCGAACGTCATATGCGGACGGTAGATATCTTTGGGGTCCGTGCTGAAATAGTCGGAGAACTGCTCCTCCGGATCATGGTTGGCGTCGAAACTCTCGGCGAGGGTTTGGTACAGCCCGTGCGTATGGCGTCGCACGAGATCGTCGAGGTTGTACGGCTGCGTCACCATACCGAGGTCGAAGAAGGGGTTCAGGCCGATGAAGAAATGCTGGCGGCCGATGTCGAAGTTCACGACGCGGAAGCGGAACTCGATGTTGGCGAAGGCGAAGCCGTTGGCCAGAATACGGTGGGCCATCATACCGCGTACGGAGTTACCGCCGCCCAGTCCTTCGTAGTACACGCGCTGGATGAAGAGCGCGTTCATGTAGTTGTTCATATAGAACGGCGACTGGCCCGCGATGAGGTTCTGCAAACCGAGACGGTATGCGAACGTGATGCGGTTGATGCCGTTCTTGTCCGTGTAGCACGGTACGTAATGGCGGAAGGTGAAGTTAAACTGCAGGTGGTTGTAGCCCGCTGCGGCTTGCTGACCATAGGCAGCGTTGAAGGCCGCCGAGTAGGTGAAGAACAGGTCGGTATAGATACCTTTGTTCGGTCCTTGGCGCTTGTCGCGGGTGTCGTAGGTGATACCGGCGCGGGCATAGGGATGCCATCCGCCATTCATCTCATCCGCACCGATCAGACCCCAGGTCTTGTACTTGTCGTACAGCAGCGGTTCGTCCGGGTTGAGGGGCTTGTCGTACGGTTTAGCCGGGTCATACTGGCTCCGGCCGTTGATCATGTTGATGTCGCAGTCGCCTACGAGGTAACCCAGCACACCGAGGCCGGCGTTCCATTTCAGGTCCTTGTAGATCGTGCCTTCGATATCGCCCGCCACACGGATCAGGTCGCGTTTGTACTTATAGAACACGCGGGTACGGTAGGCCGTGGTGTCCATCTTCTGCGGGTTCTTGTTCCATCCGCTCCAGGCAGCGTTATAGCGCGACTGATAGCCGTTAAAGCCGTAGAAGTCGCACATCGCGTCCGGCAGATAGGTCGCGTCCAGCGTCAGACGATAGCCCGGAATGAGGTATTTCGAGTCGTAGTTGACGCGGAAGATACCGTGGTGCTTGGTCGTGTACGCCGCCTCGATATACAGCGAGTGGATGTATTCGGGGTACTGCTTGCCGTCTCCGTAGTCGTAGATGTTGGTCAGTACACCGCCCTGAAAACCGTAGTCGGCGTCATAGGCGATAGAAGGCAGGATACCGAAGTTCCAACCGGTCTTGATCTTACGTCCCAAGGAATCCACTTCCTGCGGCTTGGGTTCTTTCTTCTTGGCCGCCATAGGCAAAGCCAACAGCGCCGCTAACAAAAGGATGAGATATTTTTTCATTGTTGTGATTGTTTGTCGTTAGGGTAAAAGCATCGCTATTGCTATGCCCAAATACGTTCCTATGGCGTAGCCTACGAGGCCGATCGCGATACCGGAGATGAGCACTTTCTTGTTCTTCATTGCGCCCACTACCGGTGGAACGAAAGGTGGCGAGCAGAGCAGCGCTATTTGGCTCACGCAGAACAGGTCGCCGCTCACGTGCATGATACGGCAGAGCAGCAGGTGCAGTCCGGCCGCACAGATCATCACCCACGCTACGAAGCCGCCGATCATCAGGCTACCGCCGTTGACGCTATGGATGTCAAAGAGCGAAGCGACGATGACGGAGAAGATGAGGATGAAGAACATACCGAGTTCGAAAGTCTTCGGCAGTTCGCGCACTTTCTTAAAGAACGACGCGATGATGGAGAGGGTGGTGATGGTAAGGATGACCACGAGTTCATTGAGCGTACCCGTGAGCAACAGTGCCAGCCCTGCGCCAATAGCGAGGAAGAGTACGCTGAGGCCGAGGCCGGCGAACATACCGCCGACGTTCCGGCGGGCGAACATGCCTTGGTAGTTCTCGATATCTTTGGTCTCTACCTCTTCGTCCTTACGGCCGCGGCGCGTGATGTCTTCGTACGGCAATATCTTACGGAACACCTTATAGCCGCCGCCGATGATAAAGAAGATATACGGGGTGGTGAACACCATCTCGAACGCCAGCACGATCGCCATCACGGTCTTGTCGACGCCGAGGGAAGCTCCGAGGGCGTTGAAGTTCATCGTGCCGCCGGTGTAGATACCCGTCATCATGGCTGCCACTTTGTTGAACTCCGGCACCTCCGGAGTGCGGAAGATGAAGTAGCCGCTGATGACCGCTGCCAGCACGGCACCGATACCGCCGACGAGCGACCACAGGGTCTTCGGCAGCGCCTTGGTCCATAACTTGAAGTCGCAGTTGAACAGCATCAGCGGAATAGCCAACGGTACGGTCACTGACATCAGGATCGACTGAATCTTACTGAAGGTCACCACTTCTGCCGTACCGGGTTCGAAATGTACGAAACCCGTCAACGCAAAGAGGATACCGATGGCATAGGCCGCTACGACCGTACCAACTTTATGCATCCATTTCCAGCGCTTGAAACTCTCGATGATCAGCACCGGTACCAGGATATACAACGCAATAACAATATATGCTCTAATCATAAATCTTAAATCCTTTCACTCTTCACTTTTCACTTTTCACTTTTCCCCTTTCACCTTTCACTTTTCACTTTTCACTTGATACAAGTATTCCTGCACAAACATCCAGAAGGGCAGGGGGATGAGCAGCGTGATGGTCATGAACACCAACTGCCACACGAACTGCACGGAGTTATGGAACGCTGGGTCTTGGACCTTATGCCGGATGAAGAGCCACATGGCCCAGAGAGGAATGGTCATCAGTGCACTTACCACGAACAGCGGGAAGAGCAGCACGGCCAGAGGGTAGGCGAGCCACCGCGGCAACCGTTTCTTTTTCGGCAGGATCTTCGCGATGTTCTCTTCGTAGTGCTCGTCGTCCGGCACCCAGAGGATCAGTTCCCGCATCCGCAGCGTCAACTCCTCGCGCAGCGCCATCATGATCTGCGGATAACTTTCACTTTTCACCTCTTCCCTTTCACTTTTCACCTTTCCCCTTTCACTTTTCACCTCTTCCCTTTCACCTTTCACCTTTCCCCTTTCACCTTTCACAAACTCCGTCACGTTGATGGGTTTGCCGATGGTCACCGTCACGCTGTCCCAGAGGTGGAAATAGTCGCCGTACTCGATACCCACCGGCACGATATAGATCGGTTTCTGTTCGCCGAAGCGCTCGTTGGCCTGCAAGGCTATACGGAAGATGCCTTTACTCAGCGGCAATAAGGAGTGCTTGGGGCGATGGGTACCTTCGGGCAGGATGCAGAAAGGTACGCCGTCCTGCAGGGTCTCTACGGCTTTGTTGATGGTCTCGTCGTTATGGCGCACCTCTTCCAGTCCGTCCCGTACGCGACTGATCGGCATGATCTTCAGCCAGTTCAGGATCTTCGCTTTCTTGGGGTCACGGAAGATGTCGGCGCGGGCGACAAAGACTTTCTGTTGACGGTCGATACCAAGGACGCACATCGCGTCGCATAGCGCGTTCGCGTGGTTGGGCGCGTATATAACAGCACCATCGGCAGGGATATTCTCCTTGCCGATATAGCGGAAGCTTCGATACGAACGTCGGAACAGCCAGTCCACGTACGGACGCAGAAATAAATACAGCCCGTCTTTGTCTTGTATCTTACCCACTTTACACCTTACACCTTTCACCTTTCACCTTTCACCTTTCAC
>JAFSQV010000034.1 GCA_017446455.1 Paludibacteraceae bacterium | reverse complement strand
CGCGCACTACGTGGATATCAAACCGATGGTCAACCAGCTACAATGCAACACCATGGTTCAGCAGAACGACATCCAACCCGAACTGGCAGCTTTCAATACCAAGATGATGGCATGGGGACCGCTGGGCGGACAAGGAGCAGAAGGCGTGATTAAGTCTCCGGTTCTCGCCGAGATAGGTGCGCAATATGGCAAATCTGCTGCACAGGTGGCACTTCGTTGGTTGACCCAACGCGGCATTGTGGCGATCCCTAAATCCAGCCACAAGGAGCGCATGGCTGCCAACCTTGACATCTTCGACTTTACGCTGACAGACAAGGATATGCAGACCATCGCTACCCTCAACCAACAAGATGCAGGCTTCATCAATTTCCAAGATCCGCAATTTGTCAAATACCTGATAGAAACGTACGGGTAAAAAATATCCTTTCAATTTTCATCTTTCATTTTTCAATTTAAATAGATATGCAAAACTTCGATTATCAAACTCCGACACGCCTGATTTTTGGTAAGGGTGTCATTGAGAAACTGCCGGAAGTGATGGCGCAGTTTGGAAAGAAAATCCTCCTCACGTATGGTGGAGGCAGTATTAAGAAAATCGGTCTGTATCAGCAGGTGCACGAACTGCTTAAAGACTTCGAGATCATCGAACTGAGTGGTATTCAACCCAACCCTAAGTACGATCCGTCTGTACTGGACGGCGTGCGCCTCTGCAAAGAGCACAAGATTGACGTCATCCTCTCTGTCGGCGGCGGTTCGGTGCTCGACTGCTCCAAAGCGATTGCGGCAGGTGCTTGTTATGACGGCGACACGTGGGATCTGATTTCCTATAAGGTGAAAGCCCAAGCTGCGTTGCCAATCGTGGATATCATCACACTGGCGGCAACGGGTTCGGAGTACGACTGCGGCGGTGTTATCTCGCGCACGGAGACGAACGATAAGATAGGTTATATGGATCGTCACCTCTTCCCGCACACTTCGTTCTTGGATCCGACGTACACCTTCACGGTAAGCAAAAAGCAGACTGCTGCCGGCATCGCCGACGCCATGAACCACACCATCGAGCAGTATTTTGCAGAAGACACAACGCTGCTGAATGACGGTTTCTGCGAGTCCATGCTGCGCTCGCTCATGGTTAATGGCCGTAAGTGTTTGGATAATCCCGAAGACTACACCGCTCGCGCAGAGATGATGTTGGCATGCAGCTATGGTTGTAATGGTATTTTAGCACTCGGTAACAGTTATTCAGGTTGGCCTTGCCACGGTATCGAACACGCTCTCTCTGCGTACTATGACATCACCCACGGCGAAGGCCTGGCGATTATCACGCCGCGTTGGATGCGTCATATCCTCAACGAGCACACCCTGCCACGTTTTGTTAAATATGGCATCAACGTCTTCGGTATCGACGCCTCGCTCGAACCGATGGAAATTGCCAACAAAGCTATCGACGCGACCTACGCGTTCTTTGAGTCCATCCATATCCCAATGCACCTGCGCGAAGTAGGTATTGACGACAGTCGCCTGGATGAAATGGCGCATCATATCGCCGTCAACGAAGGTCTCGACCAAGCCTACGCCCCGCTAACTGAAGCAGATATCAAAGCCATTTTAGTGGATAGTTTGTAATATGCGCACCAAACTCATAGCAGCCCTTGCCGTCGTTCTATTGGCGGCAGGCTGCAACCGCCAACCGGCACAAACTGACAAAGATATGCATCAACTCTCATTTAATGAACAGCAAGCCGCGTGGATGACGGCGATTGCAGCCAATGAAGCCAAGGGCAATCTCGTGGCCCTCGAGCCTGCTATTCAAAGCGGACTGGACGCAGGGCTGACCGTTAACCAAATCAAAGAAGCACTCTCGCAGCTTTACGCCTACACGGGCTTTCCGCGTAGTCTGAATGCGCT
>JAFSQV010000033.1 GCA_017446455.1 Paludibacteraceae bacterium | reverse complement strand
CGGCTCCAACGAGATGATCAGGTCCGCTCCTCCTTTCGGGATCAGGTCACTCATGATCGGCTCCGAACTCAACCGTAAGTTCGATTGCACATCGCCGCCTCGCTGCGACATCCCGTGCACCTCCGCCTGCTTCAGGTATAATCCCTCCTGCAGCGCCGCTTCTCCTATCACTGTGGCGATCGACAATATTCCTTGTCCTCCCACGCCTGCTAATATAATATCCTTTTTCATGGTCATTTATTGTTTTTTAATAGGCATGTACTCAATCAAAAACGTTGTTGAGCGTGTTGGCTTTTATTTTTTTGAGGCCTTCAAATGACGTTTTAATGTCTGTATGCACTCGCGCCTTGCAATGACTACCGACGTTCCCTTGTAGTCTATCTCTTCGCGAAGGGTTTTCTTTATCTCCTCCATGTTCTTCGGCAGCGGCACCACCACGCGCACATGCTCCGGCGCCACGCCCAGCCCGATGCATATCTGTTCGAGCCGTCCGGTACCCGCGCTGTCCTGTCCGCCGGTCATACCTGTCGTCAGGTTATCGCTGATCAGCACCACCACGTTCGCGTTGGCGTTCACGCAGTCTAACAAGCCCGTCATACCCGAGTGGGTGAACGTGCTGTCGCCTATCACAGCGATCGCCGGATGTTGCCCCGCGTCGGCGGCACCCTTGGCCATCGTCACCGACGCACCCATCTCGACGCAGGCGTGTATCGCATGGAAGGGCGATAGCGCACCTAAGGTGTAGCAACCGATGTCGCCGAAGATACGCGCGTTCTCATATTCGCGTGCCACCTCGTTCAGCGCCGCGTACATATCGCGGTGACCGCACCCCTGGCATAGTGCAGGAGGCCGGCCTACCACGATCGCCTCTTTCTCGTAGGTCGGCAGGGCATCCAGACCGATAGCCGTGCGTACCGCATCCGGCGTCAGCTCACCCATCCGCGGCAGCGCGCCGGTCAACCGACCTTTGATCGCTATCTCGGACGGCACCATCCCGCGCAGCAGCTCTTCTACCACCGGCTGCCCTTCTTCCATCACGAGTATCTCTTTCGCCCCGTCGGCTACCAGCTGCGCAACCAGCGCCGCAGGGATCGGATATTGGGTGATCTTGAGGATCGAGCATCCCATCTCTGCCTTGTAGTTCTCCATCAGGTAGTTATACGCGATACCGGTCGTCACGATCGCTTTCTCGGGATGGGTTCCGCGCGTATATACGTTATGCCCGTCCGTCTCGCTATGCGCTACGAAGCTCGGCTGCGCCGCTACCAGCTCCGCGTAGTTGCGCTTCGCAAAGGCCGGCAATAAGATAAAGTGGTTCACATCCTTCGGCATCGATCGATCGTTCTGCTTACGAGGATTCTCGGCTATCTCTACCACCGCGCGGCTGTGTGCCATGCGTGTCGTCACGCGTAGCAGGATCGGTGTCCGCAGCTGCTCGCTCATTTCAAAGCCGTATGCCATCATGTCATACGCTTCCTGTTGGTTACTCGGCTCCAGACAGGGTATCATCGCAAATTTCGCATAGAACCGGCTGTCTTGCTCGTTCTGACTCGAGTGCATCGACGGGTCATCGGCAGCCAGCACGATCAGTCCGCCGTTCACGCCGGTGATAGCGGCGTTCATGAAAGCGTCGGCACATACGTTCATGCCCACGTGCTTCATACATACAAGCGCGCGTTTACCCATGTACGACATACCCAAGGCAGCCTCCATGGCTGTCTTCTCATTCGCCGCCCATCGGCACTGAATAGGATCCCGGCCCGTAACCTGTAACCCGTCACCCGTAACCCTTACGTAATTCTGAATAAATTCCGTGACTTCCGTACTCGGCGTCCCCGGATAGGCATATACGCCACTCAGGCCGGCATCGATAGCCCCCTGCGCGATCGCCTCATCGCCTAATAATAACTTTTTCATGATTTAGATATGGTTTCGATTTTGCGTTGCAAAATTACTCAAAATATTTGAAATACACAAGGATTTTAGCAATAAAATGAAAATTAATTTTGATTTTTTGCTACAAAGCCTTGTTATTTGCACAACTGTGCAAACGTAAATTCGGAGGGAACCCTCTGGGGCGTGCCGAAATTACGCAAATATTTTGCTCTCTTTGGATATGTTCTTATAATAACAGAAAAAGCAGCCGTGATGACTGCTTTTCCCTTTAAGGGGTGAGGCCGGCTTAGTTGCCGTGCTCTTGGTCGTAGGCTGCGCCTTCGACCATCCAATACCAGGCCTTGAGGGTCTTTTTGCCGCCGGCGAGGTTCTTCTGCGCCATGAACGCAGCTTCATCCTCGGTGACTTTCATCAAGTCCGCTTTACGGGTCTTGATTGCCGCCGATACAGCGGTGAAGCGAGCGCGGGCTGCGAGCTCCTTGCTGGACGGCTGCGTACTGCGCTCTACTTTCTTGCGGAGGTACAGACGGTTGCAGTCTTTCGACTCGGTGGCTGCTACGCGGTGGGTACCCAGAAACATCTTGGTGCAGGAGTGTTGACCGCTCTTGCTCGGTTTACTCAAT
>JAFSQV010000005.1 GCA_017446455.1 Paludibacteraceae bacterium | reverse complement strand
GCAACTTGACTCCCGCACCTTGCTTGTGCATTTTAATAACTTCTAACTTCTCTTCTAGTGAATGTACCATAAGCGACACTTTGTTTTGTGTCTAACTTTTGGGGGTCAGTTCACATGCGGGCTCCCGCCGAATTTACGTTCTTAGCCGCAAGGGCACGATTATCTCGCACTTTCGTGCAAATTGCGAGCCTTTTAGCATATAAAATCATGCTTAAGCGAGCTTAGACTAATTTTTTTTGCTAAAAGTCTTGCAAATTTGAAAAATTTGTAGTAATTTTGCGGCGAAATTGTGTAAACATACTAAATTTAACCGATAATGAAAACGACAAGACCCCTAATTATCTGTGTGCTCGCCGTATGTGCAGTACTGATGACGGTATTCTGCGTACAGAGTGTCACAACCCCTATTAAGTTTGAGAACACGCGCACTGAGCGTGAGGTAGCGGTGATTAAGCACTTGGTTGATCTGCGTACTGCTGAAGTGGAGTTTCATCACCAGAACGGCCGTTTCACGGCGAACTACGACAGCCTGCTCCTATTCCTTCGCACCGCTCCGAAAAAAGAGGTGTTGAAAGAAGGTAGTTTGACCGACAAGCAGTTGGAGGCCGGTTTGACCGAGCCGAAGGCTATCAAAATCCTTAACGAGGCAAAGAAGAAAGCGCTGAAGAAGGGAAGTTTCGATACTCCGGAAGCACTCTATGCCTACATCTGGGAGAATGACGCAGACGTGATCAAGAACGGTTTAGCAGGTTTCCGCCGCGACACCATCGAGTTGAACATGCTGCAGTCGCTCTACAAGGGTGAGTACGACGAGAAGAGCATTGCCGCCATCACGGAAATCCCGTACAGCGAGGGTAAGTTATTCGAGATCGAGGTTAACAATGACTATAAGACCAGTCAAGGCATCCGCGTTCCGCTGTTCGAGGCACGCGCACCGTTTGAGAGTTATTTAGGCGACCTGAACAAGCAGGAGCTCGTGAACCTCATCGACCGTGAGAAGAAACTGGAGCACTACCCCGGACTGAAGGTGGGTGACGTCTTCTCACCGAACAACAACGCCGGTAACTGGGAGTAGCGCTTACACTAACACTCGCGCGACTACGGGCACAGCCCTTGTATAGCGCTACGTGTTGTGCTACGCTTTCCCCATAGCAACAGTTCCTGTTACTCTGGGGACCCCGATTGAAATTATGCGAATCATTAGTGGTACATATGGGGGGCGGCGGTTGTCGCCCCCTAAAAATATCACCGCGAGGCCCACAACGGATTTTGCGAAGGAGAGCCTGTTCAATCTCCTGAACAACCGCATGGACCTGGAAGGCATCGACATGCTGGATCTCTTTGCGGGTACCGGCGGCATCGGTATCGAATGTGTCAGCCGCGGAGCACGGGAAGTGACGGCGGTGGAGATCGCGCATGTACAGCAGAACTGGATCATCGCTTGCTGCAAGCAACTCGGTATCCGCAATCTGTCTGTCATCCGCGGCGATGTATTCAAGTTCCTGAACGCGTGCCGCACCAAGTACGACCTCATCTTCGCCGACCCGCCTTATGCCTTGGAATCCCTACCTACTCTGCCCGATAGTATTCTCTCACAAGGAATACTTAAACCCGAAGGCTGGTTGGTGATAGAACACGGCAAAGACACTGACTTCACAAGCCATCCGAATCATGTAGAGACGCGTACCTACGGAAGCGTACATTTCAGTTTCTTCCAATAAAAAAAGAGGCGCTCGCCTCTTTTTTTTATTCTTCCAGGTATATCTCCAGGAGTCTGCATTTCCCTTGCGGTGTGATGCGGATATCATTCAGCGTAGCCGGTACCAGCACGGCTTCTCCCGTACGCATCGTCACGGACTTATCCTCCGCCTCGCTGTCGAGCGCCTCAATCGCGCATGCTCCTTCCACGCACATGTACGCCACAAAACTATCCAAGGGCGCGTAGTCACGCTGAGCGGTCGTAGTGAGTGTCAGCAGGTTAACCGTAAAATACGGGGTCTTGCGCAAGTTCACCGCGCCGTTTTCTTTGTCATCAGGATGTGTCAGTGCGGCATTGTTGTCCGGATGGAAATCCATGACTTGGAGCGCCTTGTCGAGTTTGAGAGGACGCATCCGTCCGTCGTTTCCTACGCGGTTATAGTCATACAGACGATAGGTGACATCGCTGTTCTCCTGGATCTCCGCCACGATGGTATTGCGACGCATAGCATGCACCGTTCCGGAAGGGATATAGGCGACATCGCCTGCGCGTACCTTATATTCGCGCAGGTAGCGCGCGAGGGAACCGTCTTGAATGGCGGAATGGATCAAGGACGCATTCATCTCTTTGTTCCAACCCAGGTATATCGCCGCATCTTCGGCCGAAGGCAGCACATACCACATCTCCGTCTTCCCGAGGCTCTGCTCGTTCTCCAGAGCGTACTCATCATCAGGGTGTACCTGTATCGAAAGGTCATCCGTGGCATCGATGAACTTGAGCAGCAATGGGAAATGGTTACCGAACAGTTCATACACGCGTTCGCCTACCAATTCATCCATATAAACCTCCAACAAGTCCTGCAGGCTGTCTCCGGCATGCGAGCCGTTGATGACCTCTGTCGGGTATTTCTCTACGTCCGACATCACCCATGCCTCGCCTACGTTCTCATAGTCGGCGGGCACATGGTCGTACCACTGCTCAATCGTATGCCCTCCCCAAATCTTATGGAAGAGATGCGCCTTGAATTTAAAAGGATATAGCACTTTTATTGATGATTGATGATTGATGATTTATTTTATGTTGCGGATATGTTTCTCCCATTTCCATGCGGAGGCGAGCACTTCGCGAATAGGTGTGTCTGCTTTCCAGCCCAATACTTCGTTGGCTTTCTTCGGCGCAGCCCATACTTTCTCTATATCTCCTTCACGACGGCCGACGATGGTATACGGGATCTTCACACCTGTAGCCGCTTCGAACTCATTGATGAGCGTCAGCACACTCAGACCCGTGCCCGTGCCGAGGTTGAAGACCTCTACCTGCTCGCGATCCTTGGCATGGAGCATGCGGTCGATAGCTTTCACGTGCGCCTTGGCGAGATCCACGACATAGATATAATCGCGGATACACGAGCCGTCCGGCGTGTTATAGTCATTGCCGAAGACCTTCAGTTCCGGACGAAGTCCGGCAGCAGTCTGGGTAATGAACGGCAGCAGGTTCTGCGGTACGCCGTTCGGCAGTTCTCCGATGAGTGCTGAAGGATGCGCGCCGATAGGATTGAAGTAACGAAGGATTGTAGCCTGCAGGTGCTTGTCAGCATGCGCTTCGTCGCAGATAATCTCCTCGTTGATTTGCTTGGTGTTGCCGTAAGGCGAGAGGGCTTTCTGGATAGGCGCCGTCTCGTCAACGGGCAGATGGGCTGCGTCCGGCTGTCCATAGACGGTACAGGACGAAGAGAAGACGATATTCGGCACTTGGTGCAACTTCATTACTTCGAGCAGCGTACAGAGACTGCCGAGGTTATTTCGGTAATAGAGCAGCGGTTTCTCCACTGACTCGCCTACGGCTTTGCTGGCCGCGAAATGAATCACTCCGACGACATCAGGATAAGCGCGGAAGACATTATCGAGGTCCATGAAGTTACCGCAGTCTATATTCGCGAACTCGGGTTTGCGTCCTACTATCTCGGCGATGCCGTCTAACACGTCGATGGACGAATTGCTGAGGTTATCCACGATGGTTACGTCGTAGCCCTGCTGCATCAGTTCCACCGTTGTATGCGATCCTATATACCCGGTGCCACCGGTTACAAGTATTCTTGCCATGAGTATTCAGTGTTCAGTATTCAGAATAATTTAGCGGGATATTCTCCCTTTGCGATGAGTTGATTGATTTTCATTACCACCTGTGGACGGTCCTCGGCGTAAGTCACTCCGAACCATTTGGACGGGGTGTCGAGCACGCGGCAGGTTGCTTTGCCTTCTCCGATGAGCTGGTTCACAAGCGTCGGGATATAGAACTCCGACTTCAGCTCCTGTCCATGCTCGGCGAGGAAGGTGCGGAAGGCTTTCTCCGTATATTGGAAGTACTCCGGTGTGAAGCCCCACATGTTCATCGACACCGGTGTATGCGGGTCGAGCGGGGTGTCCACTTCGCCTTCGGTGAACACAATCGTACCGTTCTTATCCTCGATCTTCGTGCGCTCTACCACGTCCGTCAGCAGACCATTGGCATCGGTAGTGCAGACACCGCGGCTTACTGCGCCGTTCTCGCTGAGGGTGTTGGCTACGCGGTAACCGACCATGCAGTACTTGCCTTCGGTGCCCTCGATGGAGCGGAGGTAGTCTGCCAGCACTTGGAACGACTCCTTGCCGTAGAAGTCATCGGCGTTGATGACGGCAAAGGGTTCATGAATGATATCTTTCGCCATGAGCACAGCGTGGTTGGTACCCCACGGTTTCGCGCGCTCGGGGTTGAACGTACAGCCTTCCGGCACTTTGTCTATCGCCTGGAAGCACACTTCGCAGGGCACTTTGTCTGCATATTTAGACAGCACTTTCTCACGGAAGTCCGCCTCGAAATCCTTACGTATGACGAAGACGATCTTGCCGAACCCTGCGCGCAGGGCGTCAAAAACACTGTAGTCCATGATGGTCTCGCCGTTAGGGCCGAGTCCGTCAAGTTGTTTGAGTCCGCCGTACCGGCTTCCCATGCCGGCGGCCAAGATAAATAATGTTGGTTTCATATCAATTGATTTATGATTACAAATTTATGATTTCAAATTTATGATTGATTATTTTACTCTTCTGTTACGGCTTCCAGTTTGCCGTTGTGCTTGTAATGTTTAGCCCAGAGCCCATAGACTTCGGAGCAGTTACCGGCGGTGATGAAGGCCTGCAGTTTGCTGTCGCGCACGAAAGCCATGAGGCTGGAGAACTCGTCCTGTGTGAGCAGCACTTGGATCTCCTTGTGCGCTTCGCCGCTGTAACCGCCCTGTACATCGTACAGCGAGCAGCCGCGCAGCAGTTTCGTGATGATGAACTCGCGGATACGTTCGTGCTCGTTAGAGATGATACATACGCGCTTGCGTTTGTTGAGCGATGCCGTGAAATAGTCTATCGCCAGTCCGTTGATCCACGTGCCGATGATGCCGATGACCACCATGCGGAAATCGTTGATCAGGAAGGATGTGCAGCAGATGATGATTCCTCCGATGGCGACCGATGTACCGATATCGAAATGCAGATATTTGTTGACGATCTTGCCAAGGATATCCAGTCCGCCGGTCGAAGCGTTGATGCGGAACAGGAAGGCCTGGCAGGCACTAAGCAACAGCACGAAGCATATCAGGTCAAACCATACGTCGCCCAATCCCAAGCCGCCGCTCATCACCGACTCACGCACTTGCTCCATCACCTCTCCAGCACGGTTGAGGATATACGGATTGCCATTGGCGTCCAGTACCGTCTGGCCGGCTTGTAACTGCGCGAGGATGTCGGGATTGTCAATCACCCGGTGCGTGAAGTGGTAGGACGGATAGATACGATCCCACACCTGGGTCAACGGACCTAAGATCATCGCCGTATAGACGGTCTTTGCGCCGAACTCATTGCCGATCAGCAAAAAGGCCAACAACAGCAGGAAGGCATTGATAGCCATCACGATATACGAGAACGAATCCGCATCGCCGCCGATGAGGGTGTTCAGCACAATCGAGAGACCGGAGATAGAACCAACGATCAGGTGACTCGGCATCAAGAAATAATAGACAGCGGCAGCGCCGAGACTCATACCGACAGTCATCATCATCAGTTCTTTCCAGAACTTCCAGGTACACAGCGCGTGTCCAAAACCGCTGAGCAACTCGCGCCAGTACGCTGCAGTGAAATAAATCTTAAGGTGTTCCATGGTGTGTTATTCTTTCCCTTGCGGGACGATTTCTTCTTTGACCACTAATCGCGCTGTGCGACGGGTCGTCTGGCTGAGCATGATTGTTCGGCCGGCTTTGGCGCGCTCGAGGATCTCGGGCGTCGTGCCGCGAATCGTCAGCAGCGACAGGTGGTCATTATAGGTTACGTTAAAATGTTGGTTCAGTTCTTCGATCGCCTCCGCCACAAAGCGCGTGTTATCCACGCATACAGAGATGGTCACGGCGGATGATTGGATCAGCGACACTTTGAGGCGATGACGATGGATGATCTCGAAGATCTCGCTCAGACTCTCCTCCAGCACGAACGCAAAGTCCTTCGCGCGCATAGTAATAAGAATCTGGTTCTTGCGCCATATATAGACCGGTATGTCGATCGGTCCTACGCCATCGGCCGCGATCTTTGATCCCGCCGCTTCGGGGTCTCCGAAAGGCTTCACGAAGAGCGGTATCTGTTTGTTCTCAAGGGGACGGATGGTCTTAGGATGGATGATCTGCGCACCGGAATAGCTGAGTTCGACAGCATCCTGATAGCGCAGCGAAGGAATGAGTATCGTGTCGGGCTCGAGGCGCGGGTCGGCATTCAGGATCCCCGGCACGTCTTTCCATATCGTCACAGATTCGGCATCGAGGTAGTTACCGAGCAGCGCCGCCGTATAGTCCGATCCCTCGCGACCGAGCGTCGTGCGCTTGCCTTCGGCAGTGCCGCCGATGAAGCCTTGCGCGATAACGATCTTCGGCCGGTTCGGTCTCTCCCACCCTGCGCGGATGGTAGCCGCACTCGTCTCGTTGTCCACCTTCGCCTCGCGCCATGTGTGGTCGGTGCGTAGCAGTTTCGGTATGTTCCACCACTCGACGCTCAGGCCCTGCTTCAGCAGATAGACAGCGACGATTTGCGTGGACATGATCTCGCCGAGCGACACCACTTGGTCGTAGTTCTCGTCGAGCGACAACTGCGGATCAAACGGTATCTCGCCTTGCAAGCGGATGTCTGAACCGGGCTTCAGACCCAGTTCCTTCATGATAGCGACGTGGTAGTCGATGATATCGACCCATTGGTTGAGCGCTTGCTCTTCCTTGCCGGCATCGAGAAACTCCACCACCCGTTCGAGGGCATTCGTCGTCTTACCCATAGCGGATACCACCACCATGAGTTCATCGTCCGCCGCGCGAACGATCCGCTCGAGGTTCCGAACGCCAGCAGCGTCCTTCACCGATGCTCCACCGAACTTATAAACCTTCACCTTTCAACTTTCAACTTTCACAGATTCGCCATATGAATGGCTGTCACTGCGCCTTCGATGCCTTTGTTGCCCAGTTTGCCGCCGCAACGATCGAGTGCCTGCTGCTTATCGAGCACAGTCAGCACAGAGAAGATCACCGGCACTTTGCCTTGCGCGTTGAGCGTCGCGACACCTTGCGTCACAGACTGGCAGACATAATCGAAATGCGGGGTGTCGCCCTGGATGACGCATCCGATGACGATGATCGCATCGATGCGCTCTTCCTTCATGATACGCGCTGCGCCGTAAGTCAGCTCCACTGCGCCGGGCACATGCACCACGTCTATATTATCGACGGATACGCCGTGTTTGGTAAGCGTCTCCACTGCACCGAGCATCATCGGATAGGTGATGTCATTGTTCCAGTCTGCTACCACAATAGCATAGCGCTGACGTCCGAGGACTTCAGCGCTAGGCAATTGGTTGGCATCATATTTAGATAAATCAGTAGTCATAGTAATTTACCATTTGGTCATTTACCATGTACGATTTATTCAGCGATAGCGATGTATTTGTCGATATCCTGTGCTTCTGCGGACTGCGGGAAGTTGTTCTTGATTGCTTTGAATACGCGCAGCGCCTTGGCGTTCTCGCCCTCGTGCAGATATACGAGACCTGCTTTCTTCAGACTCATCGGAGCGATAACCTCATTGCCGGATTCCGCAGCAGCCTCGAAAGCCTTTGCTGCCTTACCAAACTCCTCGAGCTCTACATACGCGTCGCCGAGCAACTGATGCGCAGCGGGGTCGATGTTCAGGTCGTCCGCGTCGAAGCGCTTCAGATACTTAGCCGCATCCTCAAACTCGCCCTTCTCGAAATAGCAGATACCTGCGTAGAGCGCAGCGAGCTTACCCTGCTGATAGTGCTTGTACTCATTAGCGATAGCCTCAAAACCGATGCACTCAGCTTCGTCACCGTTAAGCGCCTTCTCGAAATCACCGGCGAGGAAGTATGCCTCTGCCTTCGCGTTCTCGTTAGCTGCCTCGGCTGCCTTCGGCTTGATCACGTAATTGTTAATCGCGATAACACCCATCACAACGATGGCGATACCGCATACAATCCAACTGATGAGGTTTGCGTTGTCCTCGATCCATTTACCTGCGCCAGTCAGCGCTTCATTCACTTCTTGCAACTGTTCGTCTTGCTTCACGAACTCTTGTTTCTTTTTTGCCATTTTATTTGATTTTTTATTGTTTACAATAAGTTTTTTTTCGAAATCGGGTGCAAAGATACTACAAAAATTGCATATATGCAAGTTTTTGAGCACTTTTTTTGCAGGGCGGTGTTTAACACCGCGATTATAGAGCGCCTTAGAGTCCGATGGATAACCTCTATACGTCGGAAGCGATGGCACACTATAATCAAAAGCGACGAAGGAGCGGCATGCAAAAAAATGCGAGACTTGCATATATCCCGCGGGACGCGAACGTAAATTCGGCGGGAGCCCGCATGTGAACTGACCCCCAAAAGTTAGACACAAAACAAAGTGTCGCTTATGGTACATTCACTAGAAGAGAAGTTAGAAGTTATTAAAATGCACAAGCAAGGTGCGGGAGTCAAGTTGC
>JAFSQV010000032.1 GCA_017446455.1 Paludibacteraceae bacterium | reverse complement strand
CACTGTCGCTTCACCTATTACCTTTCCGAACAATAGCAGAATCTCAGTTTGACCATAGGTCAAGGTATTACCCTCGATATGATTGCTGTTATAGTTGTAGTCGATGGTAAACCGACGACTCAAGCGCTCGCGGTCTTTCTCCGAAATCGGCTGGATGCCTTTCCAAGCTTGCAATGCCTTCTTTACGCTTACTTGTTTCATATACATCTTATCTGTTTTGCGATTAAAAGGTTATTGTTGTGTAACCTTTTTATTTGTTTTTTAACTGTAATTTATCAACAAAACGTCCTATAAGGTGGCTGTTCGGCCACTATTTTGGCCACAAAAGTACTACATTTTATTGACATATGCAAGTTTTTAGGCAAAAAAAGAGTTTGCAAACTCGTTTTTTTTGAAATTTTAGAGTTTCTATACTCTATTTACGGTAATCCAATACGTCAAAGATCACATTTTATCACAAGCAGGTACAAAAAATACTGCTTATGCTTTATGTTTAGTAAGGTGTCTAGCAAAAACCTTATCGCAAATAAAGCAAAAGCAGTACATACCGAAGTACGTACCGACGCTTGCCAATCTAATTCGTAGTTTATAAGCTGCCAGACTTATATTTACTCTATTTACCGAACAATGCATTGGGCATCGGGGGCAGAGCGGTAAGGGATCTTAATACCGGGACCGAAAGAGGGAGTATCGATGATGACCGTTGATTCGCGGCGGGCATCGACTGCCGGGTGTTCCGTGGTACATTCCCACCGGCAATGATCCAGGAGAATAGTACCGAAACGAACCATTGGCATTCGCTGGCGGCAACCCTCTCCCCATGTGCAATACGAATAGGTGACATGCAGCTTGCCCCTGTCTGCTACTACCCTGTCAGCAGCGCCGATCAGATTAGAGTTCATGTGGTCGTAACTGCGTTCCGAATAGCCGAAATAGCAATGTGAGACCGTAATCGAATCAGACTGCGAAGTGATGTCCAGATTGCCGTCCATGCCATCCATGAAGACACAACTATCAATGAATATACGGGTGGAATGATCCATGCCCAAGAGATCATTGCCCCCCACATCAATTGCCCCGGGGCCTTGCAGATGCAAGCCGCGAACAATTATATCCCTGCAATGAGATAACTGGATACATCCGGAAGCGCGGAAAGACTCTTCGGGGTCGTTAAAACGGTCGATAAATAGTTGTCTTGTCTTTAGTTCGCGCTGCTCACGCACCTTTTGCCCATTAGAGAGTACACCACCCTCGCCCGCTGTAGAGAAACTCATCACATCCGCGCTATCGAGCATTGCCCGGATAGCCTTTGTCAAACAAAAACGGGTACGCAGACAGACGTCATGCGTACCTATGATGGTCTTGTTTTGCAGATGCTTGAGAACGATGGTATGGCCAAGAACAAACTCGCCTGCCGAACCATCCAGAATAACCGTATCGTGCGTTCGGACAGCCGCCAAGAGACTATCCGACATGTCTGCTCCGTTGGAAGTGATGGCCAGGGCAGCTTGAGCACTCTGAGCCATCAAAAGCAAGCAGAAAAGAATACTATTTGCTATTATATGCTTCAAGGGCTTTACGCAAGACAAGCATGGCATTGCCGAGGTCTTCTTTGTTGAGGACGTAAGCCATGCGGACTTGATGACGGCCATCCTCTGGGTTGGTGTAGAAACCGGTTCCCGGGGCCATCATGACGGTCGCGCCTTCGTACTGGAAATCCGTCAGACACCACTTGCAGAACTTCTCGCAATCATCTACCGGCAGTTCTACCATCACGTAGAACGCGCCCGTAGGAGCGGGAGCAAAGACGCCCGGGATCTGGTTGAGTTGGTCAATCAGGAAATTACGACGTCCCAAATACTCGTCATACACCTCTTGCATATACTCTTCCGGCGTAGAAAGCGAAGCTTCTGCTACCACCTGACCGAACAAAGGAGGACTGAGACGCGCCTGACAGAACTTCATCACAGATTCGCGAACAGCCTTATTCTTCGTGATGAGCGCACCGATACGGATACCGCACTCGCTGTAACGCTTCGAAACGGAGTCCACAAGCACCACGTTTTCTTCGATACCTTCCAAGTGGCACGCGGAGATATACGGCGACTTGGTATAGATGAACTCGCGGTACACCTCATCAGAGATGAGGTAGAGGTCATATTTCTTCACCAAATCGCGTATCTGGCGCATCTCCTGCTTGGTGTACAAATATCCCGTCGGGTTATTAGGGTTACAGATTAGAATGGCCCGTGTCTTAGGCGTAATTTGCTTCTCAAACTCCTCTACCGGCGGCAGTTTGAAGCCGTTCTTAATGTCCGTTTTCACGCTCTTCACCACCGCACCCGCAGAGATCGCAAACGCCATGTAGTTAGCATAACTCGGGTCAGTCACAATGATCTCGTCGCCCGGGTTGAGACAACTCATGTACGCAAACATGATGGCTTCCGATCCGCCCGCGGTGATGATGATCTCATCCGGCGAGAGGTCGATGCCGTAATTGGCATAATAACTCACCATCTTCGTACGAAGGGACTTTAGTCCCTGAGAAGGCGAGTATTCGAGAATTTCCGTGTCGAAATTCTTCACTGCCTCCAGAGCCTGCGGCGGCGTCTTGATATCCGGCTGACCGATATTAAGATGGTACACATGTATGCCGGCGAGTTTTGCCTCGTCTGCGTACTTTGCCAGTTTTCGAATTGGGCTCTCCGGCATGGATTGCGCCCGTAAACTAATCTCCATATTGTGTTATTTATTGTTCAATAATTGCCCTTGCAGGGTATACGTCTTCTCGCCGCGTTGAATCAACAACTGTCCCTCGCGGAAGATCTTCTTGCTCGGAGTACTCCACTCCACGGTTTCTACTCCCTGCGGCTTGTAGCCGTCGTCCATAGGCAGTTTATGCATCGCGTCGTTCAGATACATCTCGAGCATCGTATAGCCGCTCGCATGGCGCACATTGTTATCCGCCACATTCGGGTTACAACCGTTTGCGATTTCCCATTCGTCCGGCATACCGTCGAGATCGGTGTCTGTCAGCGGTGCTACAGCCGGATAGTCATAGAATCCCTCAGCATCCGTCTCGAGGTCAATAATACCTTTTTTTCCGGTCTTCGAGCCCTCGTATGTATACGAGCCGGCCTTGGTATCCGCCGCAAGGCGCTTAGCCACATGATCGCGCGGGAAACAACCTGCTGTATCCAATACGGTCTCAAAAGCCTCTTCTGCGGTCTCTAAAGGTTCAGCGGCGTAAGCATACATATCGAAATCATAGCGGCCATAAATCGAATCCTCCGTCCATCGCCACCATGGAGTCTTAGGTCGAATGATCGTATCCACGCGAAGCGTGTCGGTATTGCTATACGGCGATTTGCCTACTATTGCCGACCAGTTATCTGCGGTCGCTGCCGGCACTCCATCAAAGATATTACCGTTCACATACCATTGGCTCGGTCCCCAAGACGTAGCGCCCGAACGCGCCTTCTCTACCGAAAAGAAATATTTCTTGTTCGTCGTGTTCGGTCCTAACTTATAGTAGTTATTGATAAAATTGCACTCATGCGCGGAGTTCAAACCATTATACGAATCAATCTTCGCCGTATTCTCTCCGCCGTAACAACCGTTCGAGCCGCCCTCGAAATTATACTGCACATTGTTGATATAATCGAGATAAACCACGAAATCATTGCTCTGCGCTCCGTTGAAACGGCAAGAACGTTTGTTGTTGTTAACCAGCAAGTTATGATGGTACGTAGCCGGAGATCCGCCCCACTGACATCCGTATCCGCGCGCACCTTTCGGGTGTCCGGAGTCATTCAGCCCCTCATGCACAATACAGTATTGCACAGTAATAAAATGGCTGTCGTAGGTATTCATATTCTCCTCCGTAGACCACCCGAACTCGCAATGGTCGATGATATAACTGCTGCAGTTCTCTGCGCCGAAGGCATTTTGCGTGATGATATTTCCGTTGATGTCATTCCGGCCAATACGAAAACGGATATTTCGAATAATAAAATTCTCCGATCCGCCGCAATTGACCTTGTTATGACTAATCAGAATTCCCATACCCGGCGCCGTTTGTCCGGCGATGGTGTAATTCTTGCGGTTAATACGCAGGTCCTTGACCAATCGAATCTCTCCTGTCACAGCAAAACAAACCGTGAGCGGTTCACCCGGGAATTGCTTCATTGCCCAGCGCAGCGAGCCTTCTGTCTCGCCGTTCGCATCGTCCTCAAGCGTCGTCACATAGACCACCTTACCTCCGCGACCGCCGGAGGTGTACTTACCGAATCCTTCTGCGCCCGGAAAGGCGAGCAGCGTATCCGGCAATACCGCGGCAAAGCCGATTAGTGAACAGAGGCAGAGAGTTGCTGCCACAAGGAGTCTTCGGGTGTTGGAGCTGTGATACATATGGGTTCTTTAGTTACAGGATGAATAAATGCGATTTGTCGTGCGTGGAGGCATATCCCTCCGTCGGGATTCGAGCGCTTTGCGCCATACTTTAGATCCCCCTTTATCGGGCACCCGATCGCCGCCAATTGGCATCGTATTTGATGATGTCGTCCGGTCTCGAGGTCTATCTCTAAAAGTGTATAATTTTCTCCGCGAACTAAGGTTTTGTAATTCAAAATAGCCTGCTTCGCGTCTTTTGTATGCGGTTTTACAATATAGCTCTTGTTCTGCGATTCGTTCTTCACGAGCCAGTTTTCGAGGCGTGCTTCTGGTTGTTTAGGTGCCCCTTGCACGATCGCCCAATAGGTCTTTTTGATCTGCTCATGACTCTTGAACATCTCGTTCAGACGAGCCAGTGCTTTGCTCGTTCGGGCGAAGAGCACTACCCCGCTCGTCGGGCGATCCAGACGGTGCGTGACACCTAAGAACACCTCACCGGGCTTTTTGTATTTGACCTTGATATACGCCTTGACGGTTTCGCTCAGCGGCGTATCTCCGGTCTTATCGCCCTGCACGATCTCGTTGCAGGTCTTATTGACGGCGATAATATGATTGTCCTCGTATAAAACGGTCATAAGCCTCTTTGTCTTACCGCTTCGTAGATGAATACGCCGGCTGCTACACTCACGTTGAGCGATTCGATGACGCCGGTCATAGGCAGGCGTACCTGGTCCGTACAGAGTTTGAGGTTCTCTTCATAGATACCCTTCTCTTCCGAACCCATCACAATACAGGTAGGCACGGTCATATCGACCTCCGTATAGTTGCGCTCTGTATGCTCGGTCGCAGCCACTATACGTAGGCCACTGTCGCGCAAGTACTGCAGCGCGTTTTGCAGGTTCTCTACCTTGCAAATCGGAAGCGTATGCAGGGCGCCTGCGGACGCTTTGACGGCATCACCGTTGATAGCGGCACTTCCGCGCGTACCTATAATAAGTGCGTGTACGCCTGCGCATACGCATGTACGAGCAATAGCGCCGAAATTCCGCACATCGGTCACTCCGTCCAGAAGCATCAATAGCGGCGTCTTACCTTCGTCGTAGAGGCTCTGCACGAGGTTCTCGAGCGGATAGAACTCTATCGGACTAAGGAACGCAATGACGCCCTGATGGTTCTTATCGGTGAACTGATTGAGTTTCTCCACCGGCACACGCTGGATAGGCGTACTCGTGCCTTCGAGTTTGAGCAGCAGCTCACGTCCGATAGCGGAACTCATATCGCGGCGCAGCAGCACTTTGTCCAGCACTTTGCCGGCTTCGATAGCCTCTATCACCGCGCGGATTCCGAAGATCATCTCTTTCTCTTTCGGCCGCTTGGTATCGTATTTTTTATTTACCATTTGTCTATTTACTATTTACCATTTATGCCATGGCGCCATTTACTTGGATGACTTGTCCGGAGACATACGAACTAAGGTCAGAAGCCAAGAATAATGCCACTTTTGCTACCTCTTCGGGTTCGCCGCCGCGGCGCATAGGAATGAGCGTCACAAACTGCTTGAGCGTCTCTTCCGGCAGCGCCTTGGTCATGTCGGTCAAGATAAATCCCGGCGCGATTGCATTGGCACGTACGCCGCGGGCACCTAACTCTTTGGCTACCGACTTCGTGAGAGCGATGATACCGGCTTTCGAGGCGGCGTAGTTCGCTTGTCCTGCGTTGCCGTTGATGCCTACTACAGAACTGAGGGAAATGATAGAACCGCTGCGTTGACGCATCATGACAGGTGTCACGGCGTGCGTGAAGTTAAACGCGGACTTGAGGTTGACTTGAATCACCTGATCCCACTGCTGCTCGGTCATACGCATCAGTAGCGTGTCGCGCGTAATACCGGCGTTGTTAACCAGTATATCTACGCTTCCGAAATTCGCTGCTACCTGCTCTACCACCTTATGCGCCTCGTCGAAGTCGGCCGCATTGGAGGCATAGAACTGCACCTTCACGCCCAGCGCAGCGATCTCATCGCGTGTCGCCTGAGCGGCTTCGTTCAGTTCAAGGTCCGTGAACGCAATATTCGCGCCCTCGCGGGCAAAGGCAAGGGCGATCTGTTTACCGATACCACGGGCAGCGCCCGTGATGATGGCTGTTTTTCCTTCTAATAACATATTATATGTTTGCTATTTTTAGTTTGGATGATTTCTCCTTGTAAGGCTGCTCCGCCGGCTCCACTGGCTCTTCCGCAGGCACTTCCGCAGGCTGCGCTTCCTCTTCGTCGTCGATGGGGAAGACGCCCGTAGGATGCATGATCGTATATTTGCTCATCTCTTCGTTGGACTCAAATCCTACTCCTTCGATAATACTCTTCTCGCGCGTGATATGTATCGCGGAGTCGGAGTACACGCGGTGGGTCTTCTGGTCCCACTTGAGTTCCTGGGTATCAAAATGCTCCCCTTTGCGGTTCATGGCATGCACGTTTCCGCGCAGCGTCCAGTGCTGTTCCGGTTCATTATAATAGGCGTAGTCGGCCTTGAGCGAAGCCTGTACGGTCAGCGCTTCATCAAACTGCTCGAGGTAGATACCTTTCGGAAACTCCTGATAGGTAGGTTCCTTCTTGTCAAAGACAAGCCACTGAGTGGTCTCTATGCGGTAGCGCGTGATACCCGAGTCAGAGATGAGGGTCGTCACTGTATCGCCGACAAGTACCGGCAGCGAGTCTCGTAGCGGTACTTGATCCTGCGTCGCCTGTTCGGCAGGCGAGCAAGCGAACAAAACGATAGCGAGCAACACGAGGTTGCTCGCCATCAGGATATTATCGGATAGTGGTCGTCTCACCGATCCAACCTCCTACGTAATAGGTAGAGCCGGAGAACTCATTCGGCAGGTCGAAACGCTCCTCTTTGGTCGGGAAGTATTTCGCATAGGTCGAGATGCAATCGTTAGCAGCTGCCTCAACCGACGGGTCGATCTGCTTTGCCTTTACGAACTTGTCAACAGCAGCCCAATAAACGGTCTTGTTCAAGATGGTACCCTTCGGGTCATTACCGTACAGACGGGTAGCAGCATAAGCCATACCGATGATGATATAACAACGTCCCTGGCCTTTGGTCATACCGAGATTAGTTAGTGTAGCGATCGAAGCCTGTGCATAACGGCGTGCTTCCGGATAGCGCTTGAGGTTCGAGTAGCAATATACAGCCGCATTGTACTGGTAGTCCGCTACATCCTCGTACTCCTCATCCACGGTAGCAAGCTGGATAGCCTGGTCGTAGTACTTCACAGCAGCTTCGTAATCCCCTTTCTTGGCAGCCATTGAGGCACATCCGGCAGCCGACTCGTCCGTAGGTTGCAGTTTGTGCGCAGCCTCGCAAGCAGCGAAATACACATCACTCTCCGTACAACGTACACGTTTGTAGAGTTTTACGATTTTCTGGAGCACATCGAGGTTCGTCTTGTTATCCTCTACATCGTCTGCGTACAACTCGTCCAGTTTATTGCAGTCTGCTGCACCGGAGATAGCGAAGATATTATCTACATAATCTTTCTGCTTAGCCGCCAGTTCTGCATTCTTGTTGTCCGGATCAGCAGCTTGGTCAGCCAAGAGACCGCTTGCCAACTCATAGTCACCGATCATCTGCTCCGCCTTATCGTCCGGATCTGCTTTATAGAGCGAATACGAAACATCTACCAATGCTTTGAGGACAGCCATCTTACTCTTGATACCCATACCTTCTGCAGACTCACGCAAACACTTGCGTGCCTCTTCGTACTTATCCTCGCCGTAGAAATCAATGTATGCCAAACCCTTCTCGCCTAAGATATAAGCCTTCGGATACTTAGGATCCTTGCCGAAATACTTGATACGCTTGTCTTGCATCTCGATAGCAAGTTTTGCCAGGCGCTCTTTCTCCGTCTTGTCAGCCGTAGCCTGATACAAAGCCTCTACAATCTTCGCACCGTCGGAATAGATGGACTTGTTCGCATTCGGACAGTTCTTGTAAACATCCCACCAAGGCTCGTATGCGTCCGCAAACATTTTGTTCTTTACTGCTTCGTGGAAGAGCGACACGTTCATCACGCACTCCTCCGTGATGGTCGGTTCATCGTCGTCATCTACCTCTTCTGCTGCCTGAACAGCAACCTCTTCACCTACTTTCTTCGGTTTCTTAGCACATGCCAGCGCCGGAACAGCGGCTACAAGTGCCAATACAACTAATGTTTTGAATTTCATAATCGTTTGTTTATATTTTAGTGTTAGTTAATTTCTGAATACTATGAATTTTCTGAATCATGGCAAATACCGTGCCAAACTACAATTTCCGCTTGAAGAACCAGTTCTCTGCGATGGATATACCGAAGGTCAGGCGCAAATTATTCTCCTCAAGTCCGGCCGTACTACCGCGGTGGGTGTACTCAAGCGTGGTGTTGATCATCGTTCCTAAACCATAGACGGGGAATCCAATACCGATCGCGGCGGTCACACGTTTAGCTCCGATAGAGGCAAGGTACTCATCCTGCACACTCACACCGGCACGCCAGCGCATACGATCCACATACTTACGTCCCATCGGGTCATGCTGGTATTCCGCGCCGATAGCGATACGATGGCGGTCACGAAGCCCATTCAGCGGGTCACTTCCCGGATAGCCGTTATACATCGCCGACCCCATACACTGGCGTTCGAAGTCAAAGGCTACCGTCAGGCGATTTGCCCAAGTATAACTGGCACCGACGCCCCACACCATCGGCAATTCCCATAAGCCTTCATATACCGGGATCGAGTCATCCGATTGCGTCTCCACGATGATCACGTCGGCGTTCATCTTCATCTTCGGCTCAAAGATCGCACCTGCGTTCACCGTGTGGTCGCCCCAAGTATGGAAGAACTGGCCGCCAAAACGCAGACGCGGGGTCTTCACATCCATCATCTCGTCTTGCAGCGTCACCTGCAGCCCCGACTCCTTGAATTCCAAGCTACGCAGGCGTTGCAATGTACCCCACATGTAGTAGAAATTTGCACCGACGGCAAACCAGTTACAGATATTAAAACTCAAACCGGCATACACCTCACTCAGGTTTCCCGTACCCTC
The DNA here is from genome assembly GCA_017446455.1 of Paludibacteraceae bacterium. GTDB lineage: Bacteria > Bacteroidota > Bacteroidia > Bacteroidales > Paludibacteraceae > Colicola. Next base: position 12,998 of record JAFSQV010000032.1, on the reverse strand, counting down.
GTAGTCGGTCGTATAATGATACGCGCCTCCGGCCGTTGAGTCGTTCATCGAGATCGAATACCCTACAGAACTATAGGGAATAAGACCGAACGACATCGCGATCCAGCGCTTCCACAGCGGTATTTGGAACGTGAGGTACTCGAGGTTTCCGTTGGCCACATTACGCATACCGCTGGCGTCCTGATAGCGACTCCATGTTGCGCTGGCAGCGATGTCCATCGCGAACGTAAGCGAGTCGATCGACGTGTAGGAAGCCGGCTGAGCGGGGTTGATAGCGCGGTTGGAACGCATACCAAGACCTACGCCTCCCATCGCCCGAAAGGCGGTAGGCACGTTCTCGTTCAGGTCGCCGTAGGCATAGCGCGAGTACGGCGAACTCGTCAGGTTCTGCGCACGCAAATATGAAAGGTGAAAGGTGAAAGGTGAAAGGATCACCATCCACAACACTATTAGCCTATATTTTGGCCTTTCAATTTTCATTTTTCAATTTATTATATACCAAAATCGTATTCAATCCAATGAGCACCAGGTGCTTCTCGTAACGCAGTTGCCGGTTCTCGCTGCGCGAACTGCGGACATTATTGAGGATGTACGGCGCATTACCTCCGGTGAGGAAAGTCTGAAAGCCGTGTTTCGCGCTATCGGGCGACACCGTCTTCTCGCGCAGCGTACGCATGTATCCTTTTACTTCGTAAGCCACCCCGCGTACCACACCTGCGGCGATCGCGTCGCGCGTGTTCTTGCCGAAAAGCGGAATCAGTTCATTCTCATCCACGTCGACCAACGGCAGTTTTTTCGTCATACGTTGCAGGATCGTGAAGCGCATCTTAAGCCCCGGCGCGATGTTTCCGCCCAAGTACTCACCCTCCGCCGACACGAAGTCGTACGTAATAGCCGAACCGCAATCGATGATCAGCAGGTTCTCGTTCGGGCACAGGCTCTTCGCTCCAACTGCTGCTGCCAACCTATCTTGACCAAGCGTCTCAGGCGACTCATAGCGGTTGATGATCGGCACAGGCGTCATATGATCAAAGAGCACAAAATGCTGCGAACGGCGGTGTAACGTATTGACGATAGCCGCTTCGATATTCACAACCGACGAAATGATCGAATCGGTAATATCGTACAAATCGAACAGACGCTCGACGTCGGCAGAACTGAACTGCTTGTAGCTCAGGTCCTTGATGATCTTTCCGTCATCCGTCATCAGCGCCACTTTCGTGCGGCTATTTCCTTGGTCGATACAGAGGTTCATACACCGTACACCTTACACCGTACACTAAATTCCTGTTGTCGTATACAGGAAGCGCTTAATGGATTTCTTCGGTGTCTTCTCGAACTCGTGCGGATAGAGTTTAACGATAGCGATCTGCTCGTAAGCAGCCAATTCGGAGTTGACTTGTTTGCGTGCTTCTTCCATTTGTTCCTCCAATTCCTCACGCGTCATACCACTGGCGTCCACTTCGTTGTAATCCGGGCAAATAAGTGCCACAAGGCGGTTGTCTTCATGCTGTAGCACAAGTGACTCGAGCACATAAGGCATGTTATTCAGTTTCGCCTCGATCTCCTCCGGATAGATGTTCTGGCCTGAAGGACCAAGCAACATCGTCTTGCAACGGCCCTTGATATACAGGAAGCCGTCCTCGTCAAGCGTACCAAGGTCACCTGTGCGGAGCCAGCCGTCAGACGTGAAGCTCTCTTTGGTTGCTTGAGCGTTCTTATAGTACCCCACCATCGTGTTCTCGCCACGCACGACCACCTCTCCGATGCCTTCGGCATTCGGGTTGATGATTTTCACCTCCATGATACCGGGCAACGGACGGCCGCAGGAGAATTTACGCGGTCCTTCGTTTATCGGCGTGAAACAGATCAACGGTGCACATTCCGTCATACCGTAACCTACTGACACAGGGAATTTAATTCTATAAAGGAAAGCCTCCACTTCCGGGTTCAGCGGTGCTCCTCCGATGATCATCTGGCTGAACTCGCCGCCAAATGCCTGAACAAGCTGTTCGCGAATCTTCGAGCAGACCACTTCGTCCAGGAACGGGACCTTCAGCACCCAACTTACCGGCGGTTTCTGGATTTGCGGGACTATCATTTTCTTATATATCTTCTCCAAAATCAGCGGCACCGAAAGGATGACGGTGGGCTTCACCTCCGAGAACGCCTTCAGCAGGATCTTCGGCGACGGCGTGCGGCCTACCAGCCAGGTGTGACCTCCGGCGGCAAGACAGGAGAGGAAATCGAATGCACATCCATATGCGTGCGCCAGCGGGAGAAAAGTCACGAAGCGCGATCCTTTGAAAGCGATGCCACTCTCAAGACCATACCGCACGTTTCCTGCCAGTGCATTCAGAGGAGTGATTACACCCTTGCTGAAGCCCGTGGTGCCGGAGGTGTAGTTGATCGAACCGATCTGGTCATTGCCGCGCTCGTCGAAATGCACGTCTTTTGCCCAGTATCCGTCCGGGTGCTTTGCTTTGAATTTCACCGCGATCGCGTCGTAGTTAATCTTCTTCGAGTCTAAAGCCAAGGAGATCGGATGCCAATCGTTGAGGCTGATAGACGCTAACACACGCGGGATCTGGTCCAGGTCGATACCCTCCCAGTTGATGTCGCTGATGAAGAGCAGCTTCGAACCCGAGTGGTTGATGATGTGGATCGCATCGTTTGCGCGGAAGTCCTGCAGGATCGGCACGATGATGGCGCCATAGGTGATGGTCGCCAGAAAGACAGTTACCCAGTTGCTGTTATTACGTCCCATCACGGCGATCTTGTCGTTCTTCTTAATGCCGCACTCCTTGAACAGGATATGCAGTTTCTCGATGTTAATAGCAATTTGTCCATAGGTCAAGGTGACGTCTGTGCCGTAGTCGGTCACAGCAGGCTCGTCCCAGTTCTCTTTGAGCGAGCGCTCGTACATCTTGATGAGATTGTATTTTTCTTCGGTCATCATAATGATAAACGATTTACGATTAACGATTTATTGTTTTACCGGCTGCGCAGTATGCATTGGCTTAGCTGTATAGACAGAGTCTACGATAAACTGACTCTTTCCGCGCCAAGGCAACGTGCCGAGGTAGCGCTTCCAGTGGAGCTTCACGCCGGTATTCGATCCTTCGTCCAACTGACGAGCTACGCGCTCGTTCACTACGGAGAACCTAAACTCATTGGATTGGATAGAACCCTGCACTTTGCTGTTCTTCAGACCCGTCTGGATCATCTTACCCTCGTAGGTCTTGAAGATAAATCCCTCTTTCTGGAAGTAGTTGATGTCTCCTTCGTTCACGCCCTCGGCATATACGAAGCAGAACTTAAAGAAGATGAATACGGCGAGCGCCAACACGGCTATCACCGATGTCCATACTGCAATTTTTCCTCTTGTACTCATATCTCTTATGCTTTAAATTTTCTGTTTTCTGCTTGGCTTTGTTCGGTCCGTAAGGCCGCACTACCCAATTTCGCGTGCAAAGGTACAACTTTTTTTTGACATACGCAAGTGCGCGCGCGATTTTTTCGCAAAAAACAGGAAAAACACGGTCTATGCGGCGCGGGAACAACCATGTTCGAGATCATGAGCTTTGCGGCGGGCTACAGCCTGAATAGCACGATTAGCTTGGCACGCGGCTGACCATTTATACCGGCATAGAATGCCGGGGAATAGACATAGACCGCGGGATACAATCCCGCATCAATAGACGAAACTCCCCATAAACAGCCAAAAGAGAAATTGCACCGCAGGTAAACAGCAAAAAAAAGCAAATTATTTGCATATGTCAAAAAATATTCGTATCTTTGCAGCCGCAAAGATTTAATACTATGACAGACGAACGGTATCTACGATTATTAAGTGAGAAATTTCCGAATGCGCAGGCGGTGGTGACAGAGCTCATCAACCTGCGTGCTATTCTCTCGTTGCCGAAAGGCACGGAGCATTTCGTGAGCGACCTGCACGGCGAATCCAGCGCCTTCATCCATATGATCAAAAACGCCTCGGGTGTGGTACGCAAGAAAGTGGATGAGGTATACGGCTATGCCCTGAGCGAAGAGGAAAAGCGCGCCATATGCGCCCTCATTTACTACCCCGACGAGCGCATCGAACTCATCAAGCGGTTCTACGCAGGCGAGGAAGTAGACGGGCTGTTTAAGATGAACTCCCAGATCTCCAAACTGCCGACACTCGAGGAATGGTATCGCAAACGCCTCCACCAAGTAGTGGACATCGCGCGGGCAGTGACCATCAAATACAGCCGGTCGAAAGTGCAGAAACTGCTGCCGAAAGACTATGCGTATATCATCGGCGAGTTGCTGCATGAGTCACACCTTGAGCTCAAGGACCGCAACACCTACTACAACGCCATCATCGACGCCATCATCGAGACAGGCTGCGCCGACCAACTACTGATCGCCATCAGTTACCTCATTCATGGCCTGACGATCGACACGCTGCATATCGTCGGCGATATTTTCGACCGCGGTCCGGGCGCCGCTAAGATTCTCGATGTGCTCTCCACGGTGCGCGACTATGACATCCAATGGGGCAACCACGACATCGAATGGATGGGTGCTATGGCCGGCAACCTGGCGCTGCTCGCCACCGTACTGCGTGTCAGCATCCGCTATGCCAACATCGAAACCCTCGAAGAGGGTTATGGTATCAACCTGCTGCCGCTCGCGAACTTCGCGATGACCGTTTACGGCGACGATCCATGTACGATTTGGCAGACCAAAGACTTCGAGAATAACCCGCGTCTGACGCGCTCGGCTCAACTGATGGCGAAGATGCACAAGGCAATCTCTATCATCCAGTTCAAACTCGAAGGACAGACGGTGCTTCGTCATCCTGAGTGGCATATGGACCACCGCGCTGTGCTCGACAAGATAGACTTCGAAAAGGGCACCATCACCTTAGACGGTACTACCTACCCGCTTTTGGACACCAACCTGCCGACCATCGACCCGAAAGACCCGTATAGACTCAGCCAGTATGAGCAGGATCTGATGAACCAGTTATGGCGTTCGTTCCGCAAATCCGAGAAGATGCAGCGCCACCTACGCATGCTCTATGAGCATGGTTCACTTTACCTGGTACGAAACGGCTTCCTCCTCTACCACGCGGCAATCCCCCTGAATGCCGACGGTTCGTTCACCGAAGCCGAGGTGTGCGGACAGCGCGTCAGCGGCAAAGCGCTTATGGATCGCACCGACGCCGTGATACGCCAGGCATACTACGGAGAAGGCGAAGCCAAACAGAACGCGCTGGACTACATGCTTTACCTCTGGGAAGGCGAACACTCGCCGCTCTACAACAAAGATCGGATGACCACTTTCGAGCGCTACTTTATATCCGACAAGACGCCGCACGAGGAGAAGAAAGGCGCGTATTTCTCGTTAGCGGATGATGAAAAGGTTTGTGCGCATATTCTTGCAGAATTCGGTCTTGACTCTGCGACGGGGCGTATTGTGAATGGCCACGTGCCTGTTCGCACTATCAAAGGAGAGACGCCTACCCGCGCTAACGGCAAGCGATTTGTGATCGACGGCGGGTTCAGCAAGCCCTACCAGGAGAAGACAGGCATCGCGGGTTATACGCTGATTTACAACAGCCATGGTATTCAGTTGGTTGAGCACGAGAGTTTCGAGAGCCGCGAGCAAGCCATCCTTTCCGGCTCCGATATCCACAGCCGGACCTTATTACAGGACTTCAGCGGCAAACGTATCCGCATAAAAGACACGGACAAAGGAAAAGAGTTGCTCGAGCAGATAGAAGCACTCGAACAACTCTTACAACGTTACCGAGACGGTAGTTTCAGACAAGCGCTTTAACGAGCGCTTGTTTTGTACCAGGCAGCAAGTCTATCGGCGCGAGTTCGATCATAGTCTTCGCTCCGAAGTCTCCACGCTCCTTCAGACGCATAGCTGCGCGGGCACAAGAGACAAGCACCTGACCCGTAAGCGCAGGGTTGTTGATGGTCATGTTAAACTCAAAACGCTGGTTATGCGTCTCGCCGCTCACACCGTTCCGCACGAGGTTCACTCCATGCGCGACATTATTGAGCGCGTCGATGCTCTCTACAGGGATGACATGCGTCTCATCATGAGCAAAATAGTCGTCCGCGAGCAGCTCCGCTTCTACGGTCTTGAAATCCGCCCCTTCTTCGAGTTCGATATACACCATGCGGCGGTGAATACCCGTTCCTAAAGGAATGGTCATAGAGAGCGCATTCTTCACGCCAGGGATTGCTTTTGCAGCCACTGTATGACCCATAGAACGACCAGGGCCGAAGTTAGTGTAGGTCAGGCCTTTCGGCGCGAGGGCTTGCAGGATAGCACGGATCATGGAGTCCGAACCCGGATCCCAACCGGCAGAGATGATGCTAACCGCCTTGTTGGGCACACAGACGGCATCCAGCGCTTCGCGCAGGTTCCAGATCTGACCGTGGATATCGAAACTATCGACGGTACAAATCCCGCGCGCTGCAAGGACCGTCGCGAACTTCTGCACCTCACGCGTCGGCGTACAAACAAGCACGACGTCTGCGTCGATGCAATCCAAACAATCATTGTGGTGATAAACACCTGCCAGCGTCATATCCGGCGCAGCTTTGATGGCTTCTTCGGCAGCTTTACCGATGTTGCCATAACCTAAAATAGCAACTTTTATCATATACATTTATTCTTTATTTCTTGGGAAAATTCTCCCGCGCATTCCCGCGCACGATGTCCCCTTCGGCGAGACCGGAGGTGATTTCAATATAGATACCATCAGACATTCCGGTCTCCACCGGTGTCTGCCGGACTTCTTGCGTCACTGTGTCCGTCATCAGAAAGACATAAGTGCTGTCCTGCGTAATATGTACAGCGGCTTCGTCCAAGGCCAGCACCTGTTTGCGGCTCTCCAGCACTATCTCCGCGTTAGCACTGTATCCCGAACGGATTTGAATGGAATCCGGTATCCGGGCTGCGCCTTTTATCTCAAACATCATCGCGCCGTTGGACTCCGAGCCTTTCGGAGAAATATACTCCAGCGTGGCTGCGAAACGGCAGTTGTTGAGAGCGCCCACCACCAGTTCCATCGGCATACCTTCATGTAAATGACCTACCTCTGTCTCGTCTATTTTTCCCACAAAAATCATATCACTCATATCCGCCACCGACGCGATGGTCGTTCCATCGTTATACGTGTTGGTTTTAATGACCGAGTTACCTACCTTAACGGGGATATCCAGGATGGTTCCTGCGATGGTAGAACGCACGATTGTATTTCCGTTATCGGCAGAGGACAACGCCACACCTTCTTTGACGATAGACAGGTTGTCCCGCGCAGCCTTGTGCTCTTCCTGCGCCTGAATGAGTTTGAGATTCGAGTTGTCAAACTCTTCCCGCGAGATGACGTTTTGCACAAAGAGTGCGGAGTCGCGCAGGAAGACCTGCTGCACGTTCTTCAGGTTGTACTCCGCCAGTCTCAGACGGGACTCAGCCTGCGTCAACGCTTCCATTTCCGGCACTACTTTAATACGTGCTATCGCCTCTCCGACACGGACCAACTGCCCGGGTTCCTTGTATAACTCGGCGATAATACCATTGATCTGCGCCTTGATAGCCACTTCGTCACGCGGTTCTACTTTACCGGTAACGATAGTGCTTTTCTGCAAGTCACGTTTCTCGACTCGCAGCATCTCGAATTGTTGCGGTTTGGGACGCTGACGGGACCAGAGGAACACAAAGGTAGCCACTACTCCAGCCAAAAGCAGGCATACAAAAATCCATTTAATTACTCGTTTCATATTATATTAGTATTCAGTATTCAGAATTCAGTATTCAGTTATTCTTCGCTTAGTGCTTCTATGGGCTTTATTTTCAGTGCACGCAAGGCCGGTAACAAGCCCGCCAGCAGTCCGACGATGATGATAATCACCAGACAGGCTATCGCTGCGCCGAAATGTACTTGCGGGTCTTTGAGGAACGCGTCTTCATTCTGACTCATGATGACATCCATGACGGCTAAAATACCGACCCCGACCATGATGCCCACAATACCGGCAAGCGCGGTCAGAACGGTACTCTCTGCCATGATCTGCCGGGCGATGAGCCACGGCGAAGCACCTAACGCGCGGCGTACGCCGATCTCTTTCGTACGTTCCCGCACCGTGACGAGCATGATATTACTTACACCTACCGCACCGGAGATGAGGGTTCCGAGTCCGATAAGCCAGACAAGCGCCTGCAAACCCATTTTCAGATACCCCAACGCCTTCAATTCCTCTTCGGCGTTAAAACCGAATATCGCTTTCTCGTCATCCGGCGCTATCGAGTGACGTTCCTTGAGCACGCGCCTGATCTCGCTGTCTATTTCCGTAACGGGCACATTTTCCTCTGCCAGAGCCATCATGTAATGCACTTTTTCGCCAATGTTCACTATTTGCTGGACTGTACTCAGCGGTGCATAAACCATCTCATCCGCGTCACCGCCTATATTGACAGAACCTGTTTTCTTGGCACGTACTCCGATGACAGTAAACTCTATCGCGCCGCAACGTATCCGCAAGCCCACCGGATTCTCTCCGCGCGGGAAAAGCGTGTGATACACCTTATTGCCCAGCACGCACACTTTGCGTTTCTGCTGCATGTCTATGGCGTTCACAAAACGTCCGAACACCAGATCCGTGCGTTGCACTCGCGGGTAGTCCGGCGACGTTCCCATGACTGTATAGGTATCATGCTTGTCGCCATATGAAACCGTCACAGAGCCCATTTGGACAACCGGAACCAGACACGCCACTCCCTTCACTTCACGCTCAATGAACTCCAAGTCATCCGTCTTGATATTCCAGCTTCGTCCTTGCTGAAAACCCTTGTACGGCTTGGAGGTGGAACCCGCCGCCACGAAGCATGAGTTCATTGCAAATCCTTCCACCTGGCTGTAAATACCGTTCGTCATTGCGTTACCGAGCCCCATCAGCACCATCAGCATCAAGATTCCCCAGAACACGCCGAAAGCGGTCAGCAGGCTGCGTGACCTGTTACGACTGATCGTTGCCCATATTTCCTGTAAGAAATCCATTTAATTCGTAATTCTTACTTGTCACTGTTCTTATCTCGTTACAGTCGAACGATTAGTGCCAAGTAATCTTTACTTGTCACTATTCATTGCTTCAATCGGTTTGATACGCACCGCACGAATGGCAGGTATCGCCCCGGCAATCACCCCCACAATAACCAATATCATCGTCGCGGTTATAACCACCGGAATATCCACTGTCGGGTTTTTGAACGGCACATCCGTGTCCGCAGGTATCATCTTGTTCACCAGTTCCATCAAGCCGATTCCCACGAACAGACCTATATATCCGAATAGCGCCGTGATGAGCGTGCTCTCCCCAACCACGGTGGCCAATATCGTGCCGGGCGGCGCTCCGATAGCTTTGCGGATGCCGAACTCTTTCGTACGCTCGCGCACGCTGACCAGCATAATGTTACTCACTCCAACTGCGCCGGAAACCAGCGTACACAGGCCGATAATCAGCACAAACAGACGAATGGCATTCATCACGCCTTTCTGACTCTCGTAGTTATCCGCCTGATTCCAAATCCATAAGGCACGCTGGTCTGCCGGGTCGAACTGCATCAAGGGTGACAACATGGCACGTATCTTATCCTCAAACGGCGACGAAGCGTCCCAGCGGTCGAGCATGTTTTCAGATTTACGTTTGAGTTCCGCTTTCTCATTGAGCACCATGGTAATATGGTCAAAATGCCTGTCCGGAGAGAACAAGGTCATGTACGTGGAGAAAGGCATGAACAACGTGGCGCCGTCCCAGCGTTCCCCGTTCTCGCACACGCCCACCACCAGAAAAGAGATCTCACCCACCTGTATATACTGACCGACAAGATTTTCGGTCATCAGTTCCTCCTCTGCACGACGGTTCATCACGCACACTTTGGCCCGATGCAGGTCGTCCAGGTTATTGATAAACCGCCCTTTGTAAATCGTATTCTTATAGATAGCCTGATAATCGCCCTGCACGCCCTTCATCGTCACCGACGAGTACTGCGTACCGTAATTGATGTTCATGCCGTGTTTGCTCGCCTCGCAAGCGAAAAGTTCCACCTCCGGTAACTGCGACAGCACATCCGCCTCCCGCTCCGTGAAGTATAGCTCCCGGTCTTCCTTGAAGCCGCGGTACGGCATCGACGTCCATCCGGCATTGACTGTCACCATGTTGGACACTTTGTTGCCGTAATTCTCCTGTATGCCGTTTTTCAGTCCGTTGCTGGCACCCAAAAGCACCACGAGGATGAAGATTCCCCATGCGACTGCAAAGCCCGTCATTGCCGTTCGGAAGCGGTTATGACTGAGAGACGACCATATTTCAGAAAGAATATTCAAATAGTATCAATTTTCAATTATCACTCCGTCCTTTATCCGGATGATGCGCTGCGTAGCATCCGCCACGCTCTGCTCATGGGTAACGATGATGGTAGTGATGCCTTCGGCATTGAGTTGACGGAAGATATCCATCACCTCCAGTGTTGTCTTGGAGTCCAAGGCACCGGTTGGTTCGTCCGCCAGTAATATCTTGGGCTGCGCCACGATAGCTCGTGCGATTGCCACGCGCTGTTTCTGTCCGCCGGACATCTCATTGGGCAGGTGTTCCGCCCAAGCGGCGAGTCCCATGCGCTCCAATTGCTCCATGGCCATGCGGTAGCGTTCCTTGCGCCCTACTCCCTTGTAATAGAGCGGCAGAGCGACATTCTCCACCGCGGTCTTGTAATTCAGCAGGTTAAAGGACTGAAAGACGAAGCCGATGAGTTCATTGCGCATACGAGCCGCCTGCGTCTCACTGAGGTCACGGATGAGCCGCCCCGCCAGACGGTACTCGCCCTGGTCGTAGTTATCCAGGATACCCAGGATATTGAGCAGCGTACTCTTGCCGCTTCCCGAAGCACCCATGATGCTGACCAGTTCGCCTTCGGCAATAGACAGGTCGATGCCTTTGAGTACATGCAACTCGTTCGGCTGACCGATGTTATAGGATTTATGGATGTTGTGCAAAGAAATCATAAGCCCATGTAATATTCAAGAATTTGCACTTTGAACACGTAGTTATACCTTGCTTGCAGGTGTGCGGAGACGGCCTGCAGGTAGGTTTGTCTGGCGGTGTAATACTCATAGACGGTTGCTCTGCCTGCCGTATATTTCTCCGTCGCGTAGCGCTCTGCCTCGGAGGATGAGCGCTCCGCCTGACGGGCGGATACCATCTCGGACTGCGCGGCCAACGCATTGTAATAAGCCTGGTCTATTTCCTTGCAGATAGTTTTTTTCTGCTGTTCGAGTAGGAGTCGTGCATTCTCCACATTGAGTTGTTGTGTCTTCACATGCGAGGGAGTCTGCATGCGGTCGTAGATAGGAATGGACAAGTTGAACGACACATTCGTGGAGAAGTTATCGGACAGTTGCTTTCCGAAGGCGGTGTTCTCAGCTCCTATCTGATGGTAGTAGCCGGTAGAAACTCCAGCCTGCGCAGTCAGGGAGGGTGAGTACGCTGATTTGGCACTCTTCAGCGCTTTCTCTGCCGCCTGCAGGCTGTATTGCGCCTGAATGATCTCCGGACGGTGCGTCAATGCCGTCTGCCAAACCTCGTCCCGCTCAGGCAGCAACACTTCCTCCAGCTCAGACTCTTGAGGAGGGGCCACATCAAACTGACGGTCATAGGCTATATCCATTGCCTGCGTGAGGTTGAGCAAAGCCAAACGCACGTTATTCTCGGCCTGTACCGCCTGATAGCGATCCTTGCTATACTGCGCTTCTATCTCGTACAGGTCACCGGCCGGCGCACGCTGTGCCTCCACTTTCGCGTTAACACGTGCCACCTGTTGTTCAGTCTCTTCCACCTGTTTGGCAGCAACCGTTGCCAGTTCTTTCTTTAGCAGTACATCCAGATACAAAGCCGTTATATTCAACGCCACATTGCGTTTCACCGCCTCGAGGTTGGCATCGCTGGCGAGCTTGTTCGCTTTGGCCTCTTCAATATTGAACTTCATCGCCAGGCCGTCAAAGAGCGTCATGCTCGCATTCACACCGATGCCCGTGTTGGATATATTCTGCGAACGGATAATATTGTCCACGCCTGTACTACGGCCGAAACTGAGGTTTTCGGCGACATGACCGCTCACGCTCGGCGACAGATTGTACCACGCCTGACGGTACAGTACTTGTTTCTGCTCACTGGTCAGTTGCTGTTTGCGGATATCCATACTATTCACATATGCCGTGTCAATACACTGACGCAGGGTAAATGTCTCCGCCCATCCTAATACAGGAAGACAGGCTATCATCCATAAGAAATATTTCTTCATAACTCACTTATGCACTTTTGCACCGCAAAAGTACTGCTTTTTTTCGACATACGCAAGTTTCAGGTCACTATTTTGCAAAAATTCTGCCAAAGAGGGATGGAAGGGATCGGTTCCTCGGCTACACTATATGCGTGGAGCGTACGCTGCAAAGGAAACGAATTACGAGCACGGAGCGGTCTCCGGTCTATAATGGGCTCGAAAGTAATGTCGGCGGCTTCCTCTTTGGTTTTGCGGGCTTCTTCCTTGAGTTGGCGATAGATGGCGACGTAGGTGTATTGGTAGAAGCGGGAATAGGGTTTCATGCCCGGTTCGGGCTTGGCGCCTCCCTTGAAGACCGCAAAATAATGATAGAGGAAACGCGTGCGCCACTCGAGGGCTTCGCGGGTATGAGCATGTTCGAGGGCATGGGCCTGACGTTGCGCCTCTTTGATGAGTTCGCGGTTCGCCACGCAGGCGGCAGACCAGGTCTTGGGGAAACGGTACGTGTATAGCTGCAGGAGTTGTCCTCCGGTACGGGGAACACGGCGCACGATGATGTGCTTGCGGTAGTGGCGGCCCTCCTTATGGGTGTCAAAGGCACCCCAGAGCATGTTGATGCCGACAACAGGCACGAGGTATCGCACTCCGCGTCGGTG
>JAFSQV010000031.1 GCA_017446455.1 Paludibacteraceae bacterium | reverse complement strand
CATTACTGACGTTACCAACCTTATCCTCAACCTCAAGCAGGTTCGCTTCCTCCACAAAGAGGGCATCGACGAGACTACCGAAACGGTCAAACTCCAAGTCCACAATCAGAAAGCCTTCCTCGCCGGTGAGTTCAATACCGTCCTGCAGAACTTCGAGGTACTCAACCCCGAACTCCAACTCGCAGAGATGGACGACTCAGCCGATTTTGAGATTGAGATCACCATCAACAAGGGTCGCGGATACGTGCCCGGTGACGAGAATCGCCATAAAGAGGATCCTATCGGTACCCTCGCTATCGATTCCATCTACACCCCGATCCGCAACGTCATGATCTCCGTGGACCAGTTCCGTGTCGAGCAACGTACCGACTACGAGAAACTCACCATCGAGATTACCACCGACGGCTCTATAGCTCCCCAACAGGCGCTGACAGAGGCCGCTAAGATCCTTATCTACCACTTCATGCTCTTCTCCGACGAGCGTATCGTGCTCGAAGAGGAGACCAAGAAGAACAGCAACGCTCTCGATGAGGAGATCCTCCGTATGCGTCAGCTCCTCAACCAGAAACTCCAGGATATGGACCTCTCCGTTCGTGCCCTGAACTGCTTGAAGGCTGCTGAGGTAGAGACCCTTGGCGAACTCGTTAAGTACCACCGTGCTGACCTGCTCAAGTTCCGTAACTTCGGTAAGAAATCGCTCACCGAACTCGACGAACTCCTCGAGCGCAACGGCCTCGCCTTCGGTATGGACATCTCGCGCTATCGTGCGCTGGATTAATTAAAATTAATTATTAATTAGCAATGGCAGTGTCCTTTGTACATTGTACATTGTCAAATTGTACATTAAATTATGCGTCATAATAAAAAATTCAATCACCTTAGCCGCAAAGCCAACCACCGCGCTGCGATGTTGTCCAACATGGCGTGCTCGCTGATCATGCACAAGCGTATCAGCACAACCCTCGCTAAGGCTAAAGCGCTCCGTATCTACGTGGAGCCGATCCTCACCCGTGCCAAAGAGGATAACATGAACAACCGTCGTTTGGCTTTCTCCCTCCTCAAACAGAAAGAGGTCGTAACCGAACTCTTCCAGAATGTAGGCGAGAAGATCGCTAACCGCCCCGGTGGTTACACCCGTATCCTCCGCACAGGCTTCCGTCTGGGCGATGCTGCTGAGATGTGTATCATCGAACTCGTAGACTACAACGAGAACATGCTGAGCCAGTCCAAGAAGGCTACTAAGAAAGCTACCCGCCGCGCCGGCAAGAAAGCCGTTAAAGAGGCCGTAGAGGAAGCAGAAGTAGTAGCTGAGGCTCCCGCTGCTGAGTAATTGATCTTTGAATCAGAGTAATCGAAAATGCGGCGGAACGGCTACTGGGTAGCCTAATGCTTACTGAATATAGCGGCTCTCGTGAACAAGCTCACAGAGTCGCTATATCAAATAAGCATATCGTCCGACATAATGTGTCGTCCGTCCGCCTTACAAAAATAACCGAAAATACCAAAAATATTTCTATAGGGTAGGAGGCTATCTGCATAGATTTTCGATATTTTTGTGCGAAGCAATTTTTGTGAGTGACCATTGAGCGCCATAAAGGCGGTCAATAAGCAGCAAGGAGGATTTGTAGGCGTTGAGCTCGCTCAAATGACTACAAAGCATCATTGATGATTGGAGCCGTTAGGCTCAAAGGTCACGTATTTTCTTTACTAAAAATAAAAATCTTCAACTATGTTCTTAGATGTAAATAACCATCAACCGCAAGGTATCACTATTGACAACTGCAAGGTTGGCGAATCTGTTTCCGTTTCCGGTATGATCCATAACGTCCGCGTCACCAAGTGGGGCGGCTTCATCGTTCTCCGCAAGTCCCGCGGCTTGTTACAAGCCGTCGTCAGCAATGAGAACTCGAAGTTCTTTAATGAGAACGGAGAAGCCATCGCTATGAACGACTTATGTCGTGAGATGGCTATCACCATCACCGGTACCATCAACGAGGCGAAGATCAAAGACCCTGCAGCGTTCTACAACACGATTGAGATCGCTGTGGCTGAAGTCCGCGTGCTGAGCCGTCCGACAACCGCCGAGGTAGTGGACATGAACGCCCTTAAGTTCGGCGACGAAGAGACGCTTCTGCGTTATAAGTTCGACAACCGTCAGGTCACTCTCCGCAACCCGCGCGACATGGCGATCCTCAAGGTGCAATCGACCATCGCACGTGCTTTCGGCGAGTTCCTCGCGGCTAATGGCTTCACGCAGATCTTCACCCCGAAGATTGTAAGTGAAGGAGCAGAAGGCGGTGCGAACGTCTTCCGTATGGACTATTTCGGCAAGCAGGTCTATCTCGCGCAATCGCCGCAGTTCTACAAACAGATCGGCGTCGGCGTCTATGAGCGCGTCTTCGAGATCGCTCCCGCCTACCGCGCAGAGAAACATGCCACCTCCCGTCACCTCAATGAGTACATCTCCCTCGATGTCGAGATGGGCTTCATCAAAGGACAGGAAGATGTCATGACCCTCGAGGCTGCTTTGCTCCGTCATATCATCGCCGTCGTTGAACGCGACTGTGCGCACGAACTCCAGCTCCTCAATGCCGTTAACCCCGTGCTTCCCGAGCAAGTACCTGCATGGAAACTGAGCAAGGTACACGAGATCCTCTTCGAGAACCACCTCTGCGAAGCAGACCACCGTGGTGAAGATGACCTCGCGCCGGAAGAGGAACGCGCTATCTGCAAATATGCATATGACAAATACGGAAGCGATTTCGTCTTCGTCACCCACTTCCCCTCCGAGCACCGTGCTTTCTATGCGATGGACGACCCCGAGGACCCGTCGTTGACTCTCTCTTTCGACCTCCTCATGCGTGGCCTCGAGATCACCTCCGGCGGACAGCGTATCCATAAAGAAGCCGACTACCGCGAGAAGATGCTCCGTCGTGGCATGAATCCGGATGCTTTCCGTTTCTACCTCGACACCTTCCGCAACGGCATGCCCCCTCACGGCGGCTTCGCCATCGGCCTCGAGCGTATCACGGCTTGCTTCCTCGGCATCGCCAACGTCAAAGAATGCTCCATGTTCCCGAGAGATATCAATCGAGTGGCACCGTAGGAGTCTCTGACACCCTCTCATAGCAATCCGGCCACAAGGTCGGGTTGCTTGTTTTCTGCCGGATGGATGGAATTTTTTGGGGGGGGATTTCTTTTTTCTTCTCTCTATCCTTTCTTTCGTTTGTTGTGCCGGCTGGTAGCCGGCTGTCTTCTTTCTGCCTTGTAGGGTGGGGGCTTGCGGTGTAGGCAGATTACCGCGTCGCTGTCCTATCTCTGCGATAGGACGGTGTTATCTCGTATCGTCCGTCATTTTTCTTTATGCACCGCCACATCTTGGCGGATAGAAAGATGCCGGCCTGCCCGATACGCGCTAAATGCGGGTGTAGCGCCATGCGGATATTAGTGTTTGGGCATCTACCTCCGGTGGTACAGCAAAGGGGAGCATGTGCTCCCCTTCCGTTCTTGGCTATTAGTGGTGGGTACCTTCGGTGTTATTTCTTTACACCTGTGTACTCTTCCACCGTTTTCGATGTGATAGTTGTGGTGGTCTTCGTGCTATCACCTACCTGCGTGTACGTCGCGGTCGTGCTGATGGTACGCCACGCCTTGCACGAAGTCATGCCCACGCTAATCGCCACGCAGACCATCGCTACTAATACTAAGATAAACTTTCTCATGTTGTCGCGTTTTTTGGTTAATAAAATCAATGATTTGTTGCTTGCCGAAGGCGCTTACGAGTACGCACCCTGTGCTATGTTCAGGCTTTGTACCGGTGTGTATGCGAATGCCGCTCCGTTTCGGCACTCCACACACTAACGGCAGGATCTTCTTGAACTTTGGTGACATCGTGTTCTGTAGCTCGTACGTCCCGTCCGGAATGATGTACTCCGCATTCTCCAATGTCGCGCATAGTATCGCGTCCGCGCCTATCGGAATGGTCGCTGTGCCCCGCACGGCCTTGCCATTCCGGCTAATTCGCCGCATTAGTATCGTTGCCATGCTTGTTCCGATATTTGTAGGTGTAGTCTATCCCGAACAGGGCTCCTGCAAAGGTTGCAACCTCTCCAAACCCGATGAGCAAACTCTCATGAATCTGACCTTGTGGCGCTATGAAGATCCCACAGAATAGCAACACCAGCCCTCCGATGGACAGCACTGCCGCCGTTATGAGTTGAATATTTGCTTTCATACTTTCTCCTTTCTACCCGCCCCAATTCCCCTCCGATTTGGAGGGGATGGGAACAGGCCTAATGGTTAGTCATGCGGATGAGCCGCGTCATACTCTTGGCCGCAAATGTACCAATAGTAAGACTTCATCGTCTTTTTGCCGCGCGGCTGGTTACGCTGCGCAAGGAACGCTTGCTGGTCTTGCGTGATCTTCGACAGGTCGCGACTGCGGTCATGGACCATCGCCGCAATGGCCTCAAAACGCTGACGTGCCCATACTGCATTTGCGCTGTCCGACTTCGTGAAGTTCTTTTCGTCCCGCAGATAGATACGGTTGCACGTGTCGCTGGTGGTTGCCGCGCGTCGATGGGTTGCAAGCAACATCCTGCCGTGCGTGTGCGGCTCTTTCTTGCCGCATTTGCATAATGCGCCGGAAACATACTCAATTCCGGCTTGCCATACTACTTTTGCCATTTCGTTAAGATTTAGATTGTTAGACATAGATTTTTTTCAGTTGTGAGTTGAGAAGAAGGCATTACGCCAACTTCTCATACTCTTTTGCGAACATGTATCCGCGCAGCGTACCGTACTTGCTTTGGTTTGCAAACGCAGTCGCGTACTCTGCTTTCTGTTCGTTCGTCAACGCATTGACAGCCGCAATCGTCTGACGGAACTTCGTCTGACGAGCCAGTTCTTGCTCGCTAAACGGTTTGGTGCGAGGATTACAGATTTTACCCGTGTACAGGGTATTACCTTTCTTCGCAAAATACACATCGGAGTGTTCGCAGATCTTGCCGCTATACGACTTGACCATCTCAATAGGAACATACTTTGCCATAGTTTTTTAGGTTTGGTTTAGTTAATAATGTTAATTTTGTCGCGTAGCCGAGGTTAAGCCGACCTTAAGCCGAGGTTAGACGTCCTCTCTCTGCCTTGTCCGCGCCTCTTTTTCAAACGACGGTGCAAAGGTACTATAAAAATACGAGAGCGACAAATAATCGCCCTCGCGAATCTGATTCCGCTCAGATTTTTGCATTATTGCGTCAAATCACATTGAGCGTATTCCGACAAATCGTGTACTTCCGTGATAAAGAACCAATCGCGGTGATATAGTTTGTCGCGGTACTTCTTCCCGTATTTCCGGAACTTGAGCCAACCATGTACAAGTATATTCAACGCTTGCAGCGGTGTCTTATCATCGGCTATCGGCACCTTGCCCGCCAAGTTCCGTGCAACTTGTTCTTTACTTATTCGCAGCATTTTCCTTTGCCTTTCTGTTACGCATTTTACAAGCGAATTTCGCAACCATCAGCACCGCCTCGTACAACCCGTCTCGGTTTGCCACAACACCGACCATCCTGCCGATGAACCGCAGCAGCGGACTTTTCCCGCGATTGTCACCGAAGCACTCAACCGAGGTCTTTCCGGTCTCGTCTTGAATGACCACCAACGCGACACGCTCTTTCTT
>JAFSQV010000004.1 GCA_017446455.1 Paludibacteraceae bacterium | reverse complement strand
GGCATGTTCGGGATGGATAGCAAAAATACGCTCTAACTCATAGCCGTTATGGGACGGACGGTACCGATAGATAGATGCGTCTATCTTCGTATCCGGTCGATGATGTTTCAGTGCTAAATAGAAGGCGTACTGAAACATCTGGTTGCCTAACCCCGATCGTATTTGCACAATGTTCATATTTACCAACTTTTTATTAAACCTCGTTTGCTAATCGTGATCATTCCTCCCAGGCGTGTACCGTACTGCGTACCGAAATCACCGCCTAAAGCGATACCGAAATCCAAACCCCAGGCTTGAGGAACGGTCTTGTGCACCTCCAACAGTACCGTGGTATTATGGTTGTTCAGAGGTACGTAGTAGGTGCCGTAATTATCGGCATAGGTGCACAGCACGCGATACTTAAAACCATAGATATCACCCTTTATGCCGGCATGGTAGGCCCACACGCGACTGTTGTCCGGACTTA
Source organism: Paludibacteraceae bacterium (assembly GCA_017446455.1). Taxonomy (GTDB): domain Bacteria; phylum Bacteroidota; class Bacteroidia; order Bacteroidales; family Paludibacteraceae; genus Colicola. The sequence continues at coordinate 33,509 of JAFSQV010000004.1, read as the reverse complement.
AGAGGGGCGAACATATAGACCGGCCGAAATAGGTCCATCCTTGCTTGTACACGCCATTCGAATAATAGAAATCATTGCCACCAAACACCATACCGTCCCGGTTTTCCCATGGACCGGATTGATCGGTCATTTGAATACATTCGAAGGTGAAGCCGGAAATAAACGGCCATACGTCTTGCGCCGCGTGGATACCCCAGCGACCGTCTTTGGAATTTCTGCGGCTACCCATAAAATGCACGACGCCATCTTCTTGAAGATCCTGCCAATAGAGATCGACATGCCATTTCTCGCCCTTCGCCGTAAGACAGAGTATCTGACTGACTATATGGTTGCCCTGCGAGTTGAGTTGCTCTATTCGGGCGGAACCTCCTTGCTTTCCGCTAAAGACGCGCATGAAGCTGTTCCAGTCATTACCTAAGTCCACCACGCCGTTCTCATATCCGCCCCACTGGGCCGCATGGTGTAGTTCGTACGCCAGGTTGACCGGTAGTCTGCCGCCCAATCGGACGCCAAGGAATTTATGGTGCAGCAGCGTCTTGGAGACATAGGGATTGTTATCGCCCAACCATCCTTGGGTCAGTCCTCCGCGTACTTCGACATATCCGTATAAACCCGGGAAAGCGGTGTAGTTGTCGATGCCGACGGAGATACGCGGGATAGGATGCGCATTGTTGGAGAACAACAGATCCCCGGCCGTCAGTTCGGCATCGCCGAATGGAGAATACCAGGGTTTGATGCCGACCGTGATGTCGACCACGTACAAGCGTGCGTGCGCATAGAGCAAAGAGAAGAAACCGGTGCCTTGTACGGCGGTGTTCGAACCGGCAATACGTCCGCTTAACACTACTGCGCCATCCCAGTCGTACCAGCGGTTCGGACGTGTGGCGGGTTTGATGATACCCAGACGGATGTTTCCGCTATAGGGCAGGGTAGAGATATCTCCGTTTCGGTTGCCGTGTATCCAGGTGGGGGAACCGCTTGGCGACGATGCCACCGCACTCACGCCGCCGGAATAGAAGAGGGTATCGCGGCATGTATCCGGTTGGGCCATTGGTAATGGCCACCAGTCCCAGGCATACGCGCTCATGGCGCATAACAGGAGACACACTATGGATAAGAGCCTATTCTTCAATGCGGTACAAGGTGTTATGAAGGGTGCCTTTCTCGTCTTCTCCCAGACCAAAATAGGCTATATGGTTAATACTGAAAGCGATCATGTTCTCGCCTTTGCCGCATGGCATAGCGCCGCAGTGCTCCCACTGATCGGAGTTCGCATTATATCGCATAAACTCGCTAAACACTTCTCCTCCTGTATGTTCTCCGGCAAAATAGCGGCCGCCGAAGAGATAGATATAGTTGTCGGTGGCGCAGCCGGCGCATAACTCCCGCCCTTTGCCGGGGTAGGCCGCGAGCGGAGTCCATCGGTCATTGGCGATGTCCACCTCATACCACTGTTTGGTGTTCTCCCAGGTTAAACCCGTACTAAAGTAGAATCGTCCGCCGAAAGGCACACCCGTCGCGCCAAAGCATGCCCCGGGACGTTTACCGGTATCCGGGATGTTGCCCCAACGATTATTCGCTATATCGAAATAGATGATATCTTTGCTTTGCGACCAGCCGGTGCTATAGAGCACATACATACGCCCATCGGCCATGCAAGGAACACCGCTGACGGTGTTAGCGGACGGACAATCCGCCAGCCTCGTCCATTGGTCATCGGCCGGCGTATAGCGCCATATATCCCGCAGGTAACAGCTATCGACATAGACCTTCTCGCCGGAGAAACCTAATCCCATATAAAGCGCCCCATCGTAGGCAACCATCACGGCTTTCACGCGCGCCTTGCCGGGAAAGGCACTTAACTGCTTCCAACTGTCCGTGCCCGGGTCGTACTGCCAAAGGTCATTGAGATAGATGCCGTTCGCATCGCGTCCGCCGAATACATATCCTTTGCCGTCCAGCGCGCATGCTGCGGCACTGGCGCGAGGAACCGGCATGGCGGCGCACTCCTTGACGCGCACAGCTACCGTAGGCGTATTGTCTGTACAGGCGCTCAACACGACAGCTGTGATAGCCATGATATGTAGTATGAAGCGATTCATCCGCCTTATGCTACGCGGGTCTTTTTCTTTAACTCGAAGTCGCGGCCGAGGTAGTTCTTGCGAACGGTGGGGTTGGCGGCCAGTTCTTCCGGCGTACCGTGGAAGAGGATGCGTCCTTCGAAGAGCAGGTACGCGCGGTCGGTGATCATAAGCGTCTCATCGACGTTATGGTCGGTGATGAGAATGCCGATGTTCTTGTCTTTGAGTCGCCATACGACATCTTGGATCTCCTGCACGGCAATCGGATCGACACCCGCAAAGGGTTCGTCGAGCATCACGAACTTCGGCTCGATAGCCAGGCATCGCGCGATCTCCGTGCGGCGGCGCTCACCGCCGCTGAGGTGGTCGCCAAGGTTATGACGCACGTGCTCGAGGTTGAATTCCTTGATGAGACTCTCTAATTTCCGGGTCTGGTACTCCTTCGTGAAAGTGGTCATCTCGAGCACAGCGCGGATGTTATCTTCGACGGTCATCTTGCGGAACACGCTGGCCTCTTGCGGCAAGTAGCCGATACCCAATTGCGCACGCTTGTACATCGGCAGCGAAGTTAGTTCTTGGTCGTTGAGGAAGATACGCCCTTTGTTCGCCGCCACCAGTCCCGTCGTCATATAGAAAGTCGTGGTCTTACCGGCGCCATTAGGACCTAGCAGACCGACGATCTCGCCCTGCTCCAGTTCGATGGACACATCGTCCACTACGGTGCGCTTACCGTATTTCTTTACCAGGTGTTCGGTTCGTAATATATCCATATTAATCTATCTCTACCATCACCGGACAGTGGTCCGAATGTACGGCGTCGGTTAATATCTTTGCATCCTTGAGACGCGGTCTGAGACTCTCGCTTACCCAGTGGTAGTCGATGCGCCAGCCGACGTTGCGTGCACGGGCACCGGCGCGCCAAGACCACCAACTGTATCGCTCAGCACTCTGGTCAAACACGCGGAAAGAGTCCACCAGTCCGCTGGCTTCCCACCGGTCCATCCATTCACGCTCTTCGGGTAGGAATCCCGATACACCGATCTGGCGCTCGGGGTGGTTGATATCAATGGGTTTATGACAAATGTTATAATCTCCGCATATGACGATATTCGGGCGCTCTTTGCGCAGTTCGTTCACCCATACGAGGAAGTCCTCGAGAAACTCCATCTTAAAGTCCTGGCGGATGTCTCCCGTCGTGCCACTCGGGATATAGGCGTCTACGATAGTGAGGTCGCCGAAGTCCGCACGCAGCACGCGCCCCTCGCGGTCGTATTTGGGATTGCCCATACCTACGACCACTTTGTCGGGCTCACGTTTGGTGAAGATACACACGCCGGAGTAGCCTTTCTTTTCCGCGGAGTGGATATAACTGCGGTAACCCAGTTCCTGCATGGCCAGCACGTCGATCTGCTCGGGCTGCGCCTTGCTCTCCTGGATACAAAAGACATCCGGGTTCTCAGCCGCTAACCAATCCAGCAGACCTTTGTTGATGGCCGAGCGGATGCCGTTGAGATTATAACTGATGATTTTCATAATTTACGTCCGTTGAGGTCATACTCTACACCTCCGCGAAGGATCACTACTTTACCGTCGCGCAGAATTTTCTGCGCGGCTTTGCCGTCCTCGATATCTTCGATACCCTGCGGGTTTCCACGATAGTAGAAGATCACCGATCCGCTACGCAAATTGCGCGTGATTCCTGTGATCTCATGGTCCTCCACAAGTGTCCATTCTGTTGCCCCTTCGGGGAAAGCATCCGTAGCGAGACCTTTCTTGGTGTAGTTCGTCGTTGCCTCCAGAATATCCACACCCATGTTGTTCGGATCGTTGTTCACCGAGTTGCCCTGCCATTTTGCCTGGTTGTACGAGATTCTGGTGATGAGCATGCCTTCGCCGGGCAGGAACTCGTCCCAGCCTTTTTTAACGCGTGCCTCCAGCGTGTAGAATATCCTCGGGAGGGGATTCCAACCGCTCGACGGCAATTGGTTATTCTCCGAGATGAGGAGCGACTCTCCTTCGCCTTCGTTGATGTTATGCAACGTCACTTTCTCCTGGTCCACCAACAGACGCGGCGTCAACCAACCCATGTAGAAGCGCTCGTATGCCGAGTAAGCGGGTGGGGTGTTACCATCGTTGTTGTATGGACCGTAATCCATGATGGACCAGTCGCACAAAGTATGAGGCGGGTTGTCCATATCAGCCGTTACATAGAAGTCCGGCAGACCCAATACGTGGCTGAACTCATGGCAGAAGGTACCGATACCGTCGTATACCTTACTGATGTTATTCAACTCGCATCCGCAGGCATATCGGCCGAGCAGTTTGTTATCAATCTTAATAGCCAAGGGCGCCATACTCCATTGGTGCGGCCAGATCGTGTTCGCGCCGCCGCCATCCGCTTCGCCGTAGCCGGCATAGATGACGTACACGAAGTCCACATATCCGTCGTGGTCATTGTCGTATTGGGAGAAATCCACTCCTGCTTCGTCGGCTAACTGACATGCCTCTTTGATCAGTTCGCGCGGATTCTTATCGTGCGCGGTGACATTCCCTTGCGCATCTTTCACCGGCTCGCCGTAATAGGCAAAGTTCTGACTAACCGTCACCGGACCAATCACATCAAAGGTGGGATTGTACTGACCATAACTCTGGTCGTAGAAATACTGCCGTGCACTGCCTTTACTCTTGATCCTGATGGTGACTGTCTCGCCGCCCTCTTTCTTCTTGTACGAATAGTTACGCGTGAAATTCATACCGGTCAGCATGGAGTCCATCGTGGCCTTATCGGTACCGAAGGTCTTATCTTGGAAGTTCGCCAAGATCACCAGTCCATGCGGCGCGAGGTTCGGTGCGCCTCCGGCTTGGGTAGCTTCGGTAGCTTGCGGCGCACGGCGTGCTTTGGCTTTCTGCGCCATGCGGAACTCTTTCTGCGCGGATGTCATCGGTTTGAGCGTCGTCTCGTCCAACCATACACCGGATTCATCGGTCATATAGCTGAAATGCTCATCACCATGCAGATACACTGTTTTTTCCGTACCGTCTTCGGCGACCTGAACGATCGGACCGCGGTACGCGGGTTTAGCCATCACCATCCCGGCGAGGACCAAACAACTCATCAGACTAATAAACTTTTTCATAATACCTATTATTATGTAGTTATGCAACTACTTTTTTTATTCCGTGCTTCTCTAACCATTTCTTCTCGCAACGGCCGCGGTCTTCCGCATTATGCGCTTTGCGCCAGTGCGAAACGACCTGTCCTTTGCGATTCAGTTTGGCGTATTTGAACCATCCTTTGGAGGTCTCGATGATCTGCCATCCGTCTTCGGTCATCGACCAATGGAAGTGTTCATCACCGCGCAGGTAGGTACGCAACTGGTATCCGTTCGGCAGGTCGCGAACAATCAGTCCGCGGTAAGCCGGTACGTTGTGGCGCGGAGCGGCCTCTGCTTCTTGAGCCTGCGCGCCCAAAACCATTGTAGCCATCATGGCTACCAATAAGAGAATCTTTTTCATATGTTTTAACTATTTGCTTGTTTTACTTTTTTGAACAGATCCGATGCGAAGACGAAGTCGTTGAGCGCTTCGTTCTCGCTTGTCATAATTTCATGGCGGCTACCTTGCCACTCTTTCTTGCCGTCCTTGAGGAAGATGATGTTATCGCCGATCTCCATGATGGAGTTCATATCATGACTATTGACGATGGTACAGATCTTATACTCGCGGGTGATGTCCTGTATGAGCGCATCGATGACGAGACTTGTCTTCGGATCGAGACCCGAGTTGGGTTCGTCGCAGAAAAGGTAACGCGGCTCCAGCACTATCGCGCGGGCGATTGCCACACGTTTCTGCTGACCACCGGATATCTCGCTCGGCATGAGGTGCCATACACGCTCCGGCATTTCTACGCGTCGCAGACAAAACTCCGCGCGCGCTTGCATTTGCTCGCGTGTCTGACGGCTGAACATCTCCATCGGAAAGAGCACATTCTCCATTACGGTCATCGAGTCGAAGAGCGCCGATCCCTGGAAAAGCATGCCCACCTCGCGGTGCAACTCGCGGATCTCGCGTTCTTTCATCTTCGCCAAGTCGCGGCCGTCGTATAATATCTGTCCGCTATCAACGGAATGTAGACCGATCAGAGATTTCATAAACACCGTCTTACCGCTACCCGACTGACCGATGATCATGTTCACTTCCCCGTCCCGCAGCGTCGCCGAAACATGGTCCAACACCACGTTCCCGTCAAAACTCTTTACTATATCTTTAACTTCGATCATAACAATAATTTACTCAAGATGAGGTCGAGGAATAGAATCATTATATTGCTGTTTACGACGGCATTGGTGCTTGCGCGACCTACTTCCAACGCGCCTCCCCGCGCGTAGTAACCATAGTAACTCGCCATACTTGTGATCACAAACGCGAACACCAGACTCTTGATGATTCCGTACCATACATAGTATGGATTGAACGCGTATTGCACACCTACCAAGTAATCATGCACCGTGATGATGTCCGTGAACGCACCTACCGCCCATCCGCCTACCAGGCCTACGGCGGTGGAGATAATCACCAGCATAGGCATCATGGTTACAAACGCCAGAATCTTCGGCAAAATCAGGTAGTTGGCGCTGTTCACGCCCATAATCTCCATCGCATCAATCTGCTCCGTGATACGCATCGTACCGATCTCTGACGCGATATTCGATCCTACCTTGCCCGCTAATATCAGACAGAGAATAGTGCTCGAGAACTCCAGCAACAAAGTCTCGCGAGTCAGCAAACCTACTGTGTAGGTAGGAAGCAACGGGTTCTCAGTATTCGTCTTTGCTTGAATCGTCAATATGGCACCTATGAAAACGGAAATGATCAGCACAATTGGCAAACTCTGCAATCCCTGCTTCTCCAACTCGCGGCTGTACTGCCGCCAGAACATCCGTTGCCTGTCAGGAATCCGCAGCACTTTGCCCATCAGTAAGGTATATTCTCCTATGTGTCGTAATATTTGCATAAACAGTCCTTTTCACCCTTAAAATACAAAAATCGTGCAAAAGTACAAAAAATTTTGCATATATGCAAATATTCGCGCGTTTTTTATTTTTTCTTTCATTTTTGCATAAACTACAGTATTATATACATAGTATATAATACCAACATAATAAGGTGCAAAAATTAGTGCGAGATAAGTGCGTCATAAGTACGAGATAAGTGCGAGATTTTCGGGGTTGGATCAGGGTGTTTTGCTATTCCTTTGCTACTTCTTTGCTATCCCTTTGTTGCCTCTTTGCTCTTTTGTTTAATCCTCCCTTATCATCGAAAAACAGCCCGCGTTGCTGCGAGCTGTTCTTCCTTAACCTATAGCTGGTGTGCCAATTACTTCTCTTGACCGGTTACGGTGAAGATTTTCTCTCCGCGGCGGATCAAAATCTGTCCGTCTTGGATGAATTTCACAGCCTGCTCCGAAGCCTCAAGATCCTCTATGCCTTGCGGATCGGGTTTCTCGGTGGCAAACGTAAGTTTGTAAACACGCAAATACTGTGTTGTTCCGTCCTCGAATGCTCCTTGAAGAACTACTTTTCCGGCAGGAACTTCGATAGCGGCAGACACCACTTTTGTGGTATTAAGCGTACCAACCTCGGTGTTTACCACGCCGTTAATAGATTTAAATTTTTGGTTAATAAAAATTGGTATAGTTTTTGTGTTATATGCAATAGCGAGGGCAAAGATACAAAACCTCGCGCACATACGCTATGGTTAAAAGGAGATAAAAAACAAATTTACACAAGTTTCGTCAAAAAATACACGCATATTGCATTTTTCGGTCAAAAAATTTGCGTATGTGCCAAAAAAGCCGTAACTTTGCACACTTTTCCACTCGTGGAAATACATATAGAACATTTAATGGAAGAAACGCAAATATTTAACGAAAAAACAATAAATTTAACTCAACAAAATGAAAAAAATCGTATCTTTAATCATTGTATGTGTCATCGCGATGATGGCCTATGCAGTGCCGGCGAGACGCGGATGGCAAACCCGCACGCAAGCCGATGGTACTACAATCGAGGTGCAGGTGATTGGTGATGAGTTCTATCACTACACCATCAACCGCGAAGGAAAACAAGTGCGTGAGATCAATGGTCAATTCCAAGTGGTTGGCGACGCTCCGACGCCCGCAAAAGCGAAAGCGCTTCATGCTCAAGCGGCTGCTCGCCGTCAACGCAAAGATATAGGTGTAGAGCCGAACTTGGCGCCGAAGGGTGTTGTTATCTTGGCGAACTTCAAAGACAGCCAAATGAAATCCGGCCATACGCAGGCTACCTTCGATGAGCTTTGTAACTCGGACAATTGTACGGTCAATAGCGGTTATCCCTCTGCAGCACAGTATTTTGCGGACCAGAGTAGCGGCGCATACCACCCGGTGTTTGATGTGTTCGGTCCGGTGACGCTTAGCCGCAATGTGTCGTATTATGGAACGGACGGTAGCGAAGAGGGCGACGACCAGCATGCTACCGACGCTGTAGTAGAAGCTTGTATTCTCGCCAATCAGCAATTTACTATTAACTGGGCAGATTATGACTCGAACAACGATGGCAAGGTCGATTTCGTATATGTGATCTATGCCGGTAAGGGTCAGGCAGACGGCGGTGCTTCTACCACTATCTGGCCGCATAACTGGGATGTAAGCTCTGCTATCAGTTATGGATACTGCACGTACACGAATGCGCAGCGCACGTTGGGCGGCAAGAAGATTGATAACTACGCGATGTCGAGTGAGTTGTCCGGTAACACCCTCGGCGGTATTGGTACGCTCTGCCATGAGTTTGGTCACGTAATGGGCTTGCCGGATTTCTATGATACGAAGTATGGAGATAACTACAATAATGAAGTAACCCCCAACGATTGGGACGTTATGGATGGCGGCGCATATAATGGAGACGGTCACTGCCCGCCTAACTACAGTGCATGGGAGAAATATTTCTTCGGCTGGGCAACACCGGTTAACTTAGGCAATGAAGGCGCCGTTCTGACACTCTATCCGAACGGAACAGAAAATTACAATACCTATCAAATCAATGCTTCCGGCAAACAGCAGACGGCTACTACGAATGGACTGAACTATTATATCGAGTGTCGTCAAAAGAAAGGATGGGACATCGATATTCCTGCAGCGGGTATGCTGATTTGGAAGGTGAACTTCAGCTCTTCTGCTTGGTCGAGCAATACGCCGAATAATACATCAGGAAACCCCAGATATACTTTGGAAATTCCGAATGGCACAAAAATAGGTGCCAGCTATGGCACAAAGAACGTATGGCCGTACGGTAGCGGTTCGTCGCTGAAGAACTCATGGGATGGCGTAAGCGGCAAACCGCTGAAGGATATCAAGAAAAGCGGAAGTAATATCACGCTGGTATATATTGAAGAACCGGTAGAGCCTATCGAGCCGTTCGATGTGCAATGGTTCTCGGATGGAAAACTCTTTGAGACCAATCAATGTACGGACTTAGGAAAGGTTGTTTTGCCGAGTGATGAGCCTACGGCTTGCGGCGATCGCGTATTCATCGGATGGTGCGCGAACGCAAGTTATGAGAGCGAGGCTGTCGCTCCGAAGTTAGTCAAAGCAGGTGATGACGTAGAAGAAGGCGCTAAGTTCTATGCGATCTTTGCTACCCAAACAAGTGGAAGCGGTGAGGCAGCTTTTGACGGCGTTACCGGCGGAACGTTCAAGATCTACGCGAATGTGAACGGAACGAAGTATTATGCTACCAGTTCGGTAAGCAGCGCCAATAAGGTGCAACCTACGACCAGCGAAGCAGAAGCTGCTGAATTTGTATTGACTCCTGTCACCGGCGGATTCACCATCCAGACAGGCGGTAAATACCTTTCCAATGGCTCAAAGACCAACGTAAGTCTGGCTAACACGGCATACACTTGGGCTATCGAGGCCGGCACGCAAGGTTCCTGGCGCGTTAACTCGACTACCAATACCGGTCGTGCACTTGCGTTCCGCGCGGGCACATACAACGTATTCGGCGCTTATTCGACCAGCAATATCAATGGTACCGAGTACTTCGACCTGGAGATCGGAGGCGGAGCCGGTGCTAAGTTGACCGACTACAGTGCGGTTAGCGGTTGCGGCGGACAAGGTATCGAGGACATTGAGATCGCAAAACCGGCGGCAGTCAAAGTGATCCGCGAAGGTCGTATTGTGATCATCCGCGGTGACGAAGAATTCACCATCACCGGTGAGCGTATCCGATAAATGAAAAAGATAGCAATTGTATTGTTAAGTATGTGCACTCTCAGCGCTGCGTATTGCAGGGCTGAGAGTTTTACGCACAATTTTGACGATATGGCAAGGGGAGGTACGTTGACGTTCCCTTATCGGGCCAGTAGTGATTATACGGTAGGTGTTACCGATCAGATTACCTATACCTGTTCTGACGGAGGAAGTTTTGGATTAAACGAGGCAGCGTATTGTATCGCCTTACCGGCAGGGGGAGGCGTTGTGCAGACTTCTCCGGCCGTGGAGAATATGACGCACCTTAATGTGACGCATAATGTGGCATCTAAACTGACCGGCGTGCGGATCTTAATTTCCACGGATAATAGCACGTGGACCGATATCACTTCTTCAGACATGTTTGTCGCCTATGCGATTAACGCTCCTATGCCCGCGAAGGGTAACTACTATCTTAAGATAGAAAACAGCGGGAGTGCTATCAAATTTTTGAGTTTTCACTATGCCTATAGTCCTTGCCATTGTTTGCGGGTAGTAAGCGAATAAATGAAGATAGCGAACGAGATATTAGTTCCGGAATTGGCGCGATTATTAGCCGAAGAGAAAGAGGTGCGTTTTACCCCTTCCGGCAATAGTATGCGGCCGTTCATAGAGGGGAATCACGACAGTGTGATTTTGGCTCCGCTTACTCGTTCTCCGCGGCGCGGAGATATACTCCTTGTAGGTGCTACGCAGCCCGGTGGACAGACGACCTACGTGCTGCACCGACTCGTGCGAATAGCGCACGACGAGCACGGAGAACTCCTTGTGTTACAGGGAGACGGCAATTTGCAAGGCGAAGAAACATGCCGAAGATCGGATGTTATCGGTCGAGTTCGGCGGATAGAAACTCCGAAGGGACGAGCCAAACTGCTTACGCGAGGGAGACTCTGGCATGCACTGCTGCCAATTCGAGGTTTTTTATTAAAAATTTATCGTCATACCGTTGTTCCGTTATACAGGGATACCGAAAAATAAGAATCATTATGAAGACAATTGAAGGTTTTAAATTGCGCAAGTTAGGCAATGAATTTATTCTGGTAGGCGAGTCGATGGCGCTCATCAATTTTAATAAGATGATTACGCTCAATGAGACGGCCGCTTTCCTTTGGAAAGAAGCAGAAGAAAAGAGCGTTTCTCAAGGCGAGTTTACGGCTGTGGAACTATGCAAAGCGCTCTGTGCGGAATACGAAGTTTCGCCGGAACAAGCGATGAGTGACGTAGAGGCTACTATCGCTTCTTGGCGCGAAGCAGGAGTGATAGAATAAAAGGGGAAAAATTATAAATAAAAGTGTCCGTTTGTTAAGAAACGGCTATACTTCCTTATGAATCGTACGCGCGAGCGTGCGATTTTTTGTGTATTTCGAAGAAATATATTAATTTTGCGCCCGTTTTTGGGTTATTCTGTTTTAAAAAGGTACATAAATGCTTAAAATTCGATATATATGGATGCTCCTTTTAGGAGTATGGGCTATACCACTGAGCGCTTCTACATCAACAATAAATCAGTCAACACTGGTTAGCAGTTTTAACGAAACGAGTCATTCCGTTTCGTGGGATGCAGAAGATCATAAGGTGACGTTTACTCTTGTGGGAACGAATAAAGCAATCTATTCCACCTTGGGAAATTTATACATGGCGAGTGGCCCGGTAGGTCTTGTTCCTCAGAATACCGGCGCTACGTTTACTTTGTCATGGAGCGTAGATGCGGATTATAATCTCGCTGTTTCCAAAGTAACGATTAATGTCAACAAAGCTTCCGGTATAGGCTCTTATATCACCGTTGGTGATGGCTCGCGCACCGGAGATGTGCATTGGATGATTACGGCGAATTTATCTTCGGGTTCCAAAGTATATACGACTTTTGAATCCGTTCCTATTGTTTTCGAAAAAGCCGGCACTTGGTCCACGGTCGCGGTCAATTATATTACGATTACTTATACTCTTATACCGAAGTTTATCTTCAAAGGCAATGGTAGCGGGTCAGAAAGTGATCATTTGAAATGGGAGCAAGCGGATAACTGGTTGCCGAATGCATTGCCGACCATTAACGATTCCGTGTTTATTCGTCATGATGCGGTTATTACAGGAAATGCAACTGCCAAGAGCGTGACGATTGAGGGAACGAATAAAGTGACAGTTGCACCGACGGGTACACTGAAGGTCGGAGATGGTGGAGTAAAAAATGCGACCACGGAGAACTTTAAGTTGCAGGCCGCAACGGCGGGTACCAACCAAGGTCAATCAGGTGTGCTGCTGATTGATCCGAGTTGTACGACGATGCCGAGCGCTACGGCAGAGATGTATTCGAAAGCGTATTTCGACATGACGGCTGACGACCGTAATAATGTGGGTTCGTATCAGTATGTGGGTTCGCCGATGGTAGCCGGCACGGCAGCAAAGACCATTTTCCCCAATAGTTGGGTCTATAGTTGGTTCGAAGACTCCGGTGAATGGAAGAATAAACGTAAGACCTTGACCTTAGAGCCGTTTGTGGGATATTGTACTTCGCAGTATATGGATCCTGCAGGAATCCTGATTGAGCATAAGGGCCAATTAGCGTCTAATGGCGATCAGGTATTAAATTTGTCCTATACGCCTACTTCCGCAGAGCCGGGCATCAATGTGCTGGCCAATAGTTACACCGCTCCGATAGATATTACGAAGTTTGTGGACACCGATTTCTCTACGGGTGTTGATGCAACGATTTATCTGTTCAATACCGGTTCGAAGAATGATGTGACGGCGTTAACGGAGTTTGATGGTAATGCTGCCGGTCAGTTTATCGCTATTCCTATTCATTTGGCGGGAACAGTGAAGGACGGTTTTCTGTTGCCTGCGGTTATTCCTGCTATGCAGGGATTCTATGTGAAGGCAAATAGTGCAGGTAGTACGCTGACATTGAACTACGAGCGCTTAGTTTGGAATGCGACGCATAGTAATACGCCTTTACGCGCTAAACGCGCTGAGGAGCAACAGAAGGGTAGCCTGTGCGTAATGGTAGAAGCGGATGGATGGAGAGATCAGGTGTACTTGTTAGAGGCTGAAGAGTACGACGCGGCGTTCGAGAACGGTTACGATGCGCATAAACTGATGCAGGGTAACTTAAATATCTTCACGCTTGAAGGCGAAGAAGCTTTGGCAGTAGATGCAACGAATCATATTGCCGGAACGAAGATAGGCGTGCGTACAGGTGAAGAGACAGCTTATACCTTGACGTTCGGGGCGTTGAGCGGAGAGACGGAGTGGTCGTTGTACGACGCTCAGGCCCAGGAGACGATAGCGATCGAGGAAGGTATGCAATATACGTTCTTTGCTGAACCGAATAGTGAGATTAGAGATCGTTTCTATATTACGGAGCGTAATGATGCGCCGGCTATCACCACCGATCTGGAGAAAGTGGGCGATGGCACGGAGAGTCGTAAATTCATAAAGGACGGCCGGTTGTTTGTGATAAAGAACGGCTTGATATACAACGTGTTGGGTGTTGTGGTAAGTCGTTAATCGGGAGTTGAGTATGCAGAGTCGTCGGGCATTCATATTTTTCTTACTTGGCGTGTGCATGGTGATTTGGTCACTATGTATCTTCTACGTTATGACGATGCCCAAGAATTTGGAGACGGAGGTGTACGTACGGCCGGCGATGACTTATAGCTCGAGTTATAAGAGTCCTGCGCCGTCGGTAGTTGTTTCTTCTGTTCGCCGATCGTCGTTTTCTCTCTCTTCGTCTCCGGTAGCTATGCCGCAAATGGAAATGAAGAGTACGGCGGCTCCGATGAGCACGGGCAATACGCGCATAGCGACGACATCTTCGGCACGTGTGACAGTGGTGAACAGCGGAGGAATGGGAGGAAATGGAGGTTATGGCCAGGTTTCTTCCGGCGCGTCAAGTAGTACGTCGCGAGGAATCAATTATACTGCCAATTCTTCGATGTATATTCCGCCGGTAGTACAAGGATTTATCACTTCTGCTTCGTCTGTTTCGGGCGGTAGATCGGCAGAAGAGACGTACGCAGGAATGCAGCATAGAGGCGCAGCGTACGCGAAGAAAGATATGCCGTTACCTCCGGGCGTTTGTGATCAATGTCACTGGGTATGGGATGGTACGAAATGGGTGTGCACGGTCTGCGGTCACGATGCATTAGACGGCTGCACTTGCGATGAAGAACACGGATACTGCCGTTGTCCGATAGACGACGGCTGGCAAGTCTGGTTGTTTATGGCCACACTCGTTATGGGTTATGGTCTTCTGCGTAAGCAATCTCGTCGAAGATATTCTTTCTGACGAGAAGCATCATTTGGCACACAACGGCGGGAAGAATCGCCATGAAGTTCGGATAGACGGTCGCGTAATGCAGATCGGCTATTTTTGATATATAATAGACCAGAAAGACATAGTAAAAGCCCGCTATAAAAGCTGTTACGACGGCGATAATAATACGCCATTTGTCGCTGAAGAAGCACAGGAAACAGAGGATGACGCCGACAATCATGGCTTTTATGCAGTAGTAGAGGCCTTTCACGGACATCGTTGCGGTCGTGGAGCTGATGTTGGTAGCCAATTCTGTTTGCGTAACCACAAATTCCTCCTGCGTCATAGAGAAACTGCGGACATACAGAATGCCTTTATCGTCCAGGAAATTACATACCGGGTGATGCAACAACACGACTGCGGCAATGATTGCCACGGCCATGTATACCCACCTGCGGTACATCGCTTTTTCTGCTCTACTCATCTTTATTTTCTTGCAATTGCGGTGCAAAAGTACTGCTTTTTTTCTACATATGCAAGAAAAAAGTGACTTTTCTGCTTTTTACAACATTAAAACAGTACATTTTTTAAGATTCGGCTATTCCTTATTATTAATCGTGCGCTTGCGCGCGTATAAAATTTGCGTATGTCATTTGGAAATATTAATTTTGCACTCGATTTTGGAAACTATGGCTTAGAAAATGTACATTCAATCTTAAAAATCGTACATTTGTAAAATATAGTTTGCAAAATGGTAAAAAGTGTCGAAAGTGACAAAGTGCGCTGAGGCCGCAAAAATAAAGGAGTTTGCCAACTTTGCCACTTTGTCACGACAAAAAACAAACAATAGAAAATTTCGCTAGCGAAATAATCGTTCGAGCGAAGTGAGATAAGAAATTTAAGGTATAAAAAGGATATGAAAAAGATTGACTCAGTAAATAATTCTAAGGTTGTTCTCGGCTTGCTCTCAGGACTAAAGTCTAGGATTACCAGCATAAAACCAGCACTTTATCAGGTAATTACCCCGATGCTATTTGTGGCGTTTGGACTTTTTGGCGTGAATGAGAGTGCGTGGGGAGGAGCTGGAGATGTGAAGTTTAGTGCTTCTGTTGCAGCATCTCCTTCTACAGGTGGAACGGTCTCGATTTCTCCTTCTTCTCCTCAAACTAAAACATCTGGTGGTAATTGGATAACTGGATATAAACAAACCTCGGCTACATTTACTTATACCGCCACTCAGAAAAGCGGTTATACTTTTAAAGGTTGGTCAAAATCGTCCGATTCAAATTCTGGTACAACAACGAATCCGATGAGTGCGACGTATTACGGAACTGGAAGTCGATGGGGAACTGAAGAAGTCAATGCGGATACATATTATGCAATTTTTGCTCGGATGGCAGCCAACACGCCGGCAGCAGGAAGTACGTTGACGTTTGATGATACCAATGTGGGAGAAGAGTCTGGTTGGAAGCAAATTAAGATTGATCATGCGCATGCCGGGACGGTTACTATTTCGCAAAGCGGAAATGACGGCGATTTTTTCGTAGGTGCAACAACCGGAGCAACAACTGAGTTAAGTTCGTTTGAGTCCACTACGGAAACCACACGAACTCTTTATGTAAAGTTTGTGCCTCAGAATAACGGTCTTCGTACTTGTACATTGACGGTAAGCAGTAATAATGGTCTTTCTTCTCTTACGTATTATCTTTCCGGTACGGGTTATAACGAGCCTTCGATTACTTGGGTAGATGGTAATGGTAGCGGATTGGTAAGCGGCGAAACGACGCTGAGTGCAGGAGATGTATTACGCGCTACTTGTACGACAGGACAAACCATTTCTTATAGCGGCTTTAACACAAGTTATTTTACGGCAGGAACGGATGGTGATGACAATCCGATTTTGACCGTACGTGAGGATATCTCCGGAACGATTAATAATTTGTCGGTAACGGCTAATTTGGCAAAGAATACAAGCACTTATTATGCTGCTTATTCAGAGGCATTTACGCTGAATGTCACCAACCTGACTCCGCAGACTATTGAGTGGACTAATGATATTTCGGATATCAGCGATGAGGAGATAGGTCACACGATTCCATTAAATGCTGTTGCCAAGAACGCAAAAACGGGTGCTAATACCGGTCAAACGATTACATATTCGATGGCAGCGAATGATTATTTGAGTTTGTCAGGAAATGTGTTGACCGTAAAAGCAATCGGTGGTCCGGTGGCTATTACAGCGACTGCGGCAGGAAATGCTGATTTTGCTCCGACATCTGTGACGAAGTATGCGACCGTAATTGATATGTCGCATCCTTGTGCTACATCGGATAGTTATAATGGTAAAACGCTTGACAAAGACAACAAGTCTCTGGTTATTTATCCGACCTTGCCAGGAAAATTAACATTCAAGGTGGTTCGTTCGTCTTCCTGGTTTGTGCTAAACAAATTTACTGTAAAAGAATATAGTTCGAACAATTCGTTATTGGCCACAACGGAGTATAACAACAGCGATATAAGCACTTCGGGTGAGACCAAAACGGTTAATTGCAATGCCAATACGACAAAGATAGAGCTCTATTGTGATGCCTATTTGTCCTATTCTTGTACTGTTTCCAATGTATCCACCACGCGTGTGACAACTTCTTCGGTTTCTTTGAATGCTTTGTCTTATGCAACCGATCCGGGACAGTCGTTGGGTAAGCAAGTGTCTGTTTCGTATTCTAATATTCCGGTATTCCTTTCGTTCAAATCGGATGAGGATGCAGGTGTAAAGGGCACGAGTTTGTGGAGCTTGAGTACCAGTAAATTCGGCGGCTGTGGAAAGAAAGGTTCGCAGAATGTGACGGTTACATTCCAGTCGAATACAAAGGGTAATTTTACGGACAAGTTGTATGTGCGCAATAATGTGGGTACTTTGTTGCACACGATTGATTTGTCGGCTTCTGTAACTGCGCAAGAGCAATTCTTAAAGTCGTGGAATATCGCAGACACGTATAATACGACAGACCAAGAAACATTGCAAGCATCTACCACGGTAGATAATACGGATTTTACGTTCACGGCAACGACTTCTAATCCGGCAAATATTGTTTCGATTTCGAATGCAGGTGTGATGACATTTAGCGGTTCGGGTACGGCAACTATCCGTGCTTATCAACCGGGAGATGCTATGTCTCAGGAATTCGAAACGACGCATAATATTACGGTCAATAAGGTCAGCCCTAATATTACCAATCCGACGGGAAAAGCGATTGAGTACCGTAGTGCGTTGAAAAATAGTACATGGGAAGAGGCCGGTGTTGCAAAAGTGACCTTGCGTGGTGTACCGAACACGGTTGTAGCAGGTTCGTTCTCTTGGAACGATCCGGAGCATGTGGTTATGGATGCGGCCGGTGAGCACAGTTATAAAGCGACCTTCACGCCGAGTGACGGAGGTATGTACAATAATGTAGAATATGACCAGACGATTACTATTCTGCGTACGGCTCAGACGCTTGAGATGAATAATGGCGCTGTGAAGATAGCGGTTGACGGAATTGATGCCGGCAAGCCGGATTCGAAGATTGATTTGGATGATTTGATTGCTTCGCAGACCCATGATATAGTTAATAATAATGAACGCACGGGCGCGGTAACGTATGAGGTTATCAGCGAGAATAAGGCGAATGCGGACATTGCCGCAGGTAATATCTTCTCGGCAAGGGTTATTGGCGATTATAGAATTCGTGCAACGAAGGCGCAGACGGATTGGTATAATGAAGTAACGGATGAGTTCACTGTAACCGTAAGCAAGCGCGCGAACACGATGGTTATCTCCGGTACATCGTTTGAGCGGTTCGTAGATCAGGAGGTAACGAATGTTCGTGACGTACAGAATAGTGACGCGGAGGTTCAGACCAGTAGTGACTTCCCGACGATAGCACGTTATGATGTAGCAAGCAACACGATTGTTATTCCGAATGACGAGAGCGATTATCAAATGTTCGGTAGCCAAAAGACGGTAACGATCAAGATCTGGCAAGAAGAAACGGAGCGTTTCGAAGCTTCCGGAGAGAAGACGATTACGCTGACGGTTAAGAAATACGAGACGACTAAGTCGGGTGAGGATATTACATTGAAAGTAAACGAGACGGTAACGGGTAATTATAGTTTTACTAACACTTCTGCTGAATATCCGAGCAACAATCTAAATGATGATTTCTATTACACGATTGATGCCCCGAGTTTTGATAACGAGGCGCTGAATAATGGAGATCAATTGATCACTTACAACCCGTCCGAAAACGAGATTACCGGACACAATGCCGGTACGACGAAGATCACTTTCTTCCAGAAAGAGACTTATAAATATACGGGTGCTACGCTGATGTGTAATGTCACCGTAGAGAAACGCGATAACCAACTCAGCAACTCGTGGGGCAACAACGTATGGCAGAAAGCGATGAATGAGAGCGCATCACTGAACGTGTCGTTTACTTCCACGCATGGCGATTATGCAAATTATCCTATTTCGATTGATCGGATTTACGGCGAGGATGTAGCTACGTTGACCGGCGATGCAGCGGGCGCAACGATTACAACCAATACAACGAAGGGTTATGCTATCTGGCACGTATCTCAAGCGGAGAACTATGAATATTATTCCGCTGAGGCTGACGTGATTGTGACGGTAGGTGTGCCGGCTCCGCCGACATGCTACGTATATCAGGATAACAGTGAACATGAATTTGCCACTGGTATTGGCGATGCAGAGGGCCATTTTGAAACGCCGATAGCGATTAATTCTCCAGTCGATAAGATTTGGTTCAATGCCAAGAGACAATGGGCCGGTGTTAATAA
Source organism: Paludibacteraceae bacterium (assembly GCA_017446455.1). GTDB lineage: Bacteria > Bacteroidota > Bacteroidia > Bacteroidales > Paludibacteraceae > Colicola. The sequence continues at coordinate 14,047 of JAFSQV010000004.1, read as the reverse complement.
CTTTGTCGTTCAATATTCCAAAGATAACGGTAAAAACTGGTCAACACTTTTGTCCCCCTCTTTGGATACAAAATATAAATCTTCGGCTTTCTCTGCAACCTTCCCCACGATGCAAGGAACCGAGCGTATCACGCACGTACGTTTTGGCGCAAAAACAGGTGCAACGCTGAGCAAATGGTATAAGGATGTACAGATTTCTCGTAGAGCATATCTCAATCTGCAGGACGCAGAGAAAAATAAGATCTCGAAACTGCCGACCATGATGTGTACGATTGATGAGACCTCTACCGCTACAGCGAAATTCTATATTGATTATAGCACCTGCGCGGATGAGATTATTATTGAGTCCAGTGATCCGGAACATTTCACAGTTAGCGAATCGGCGATCAATGTTTCCGACAAGCACGATAACCTCCTGTCGGCCAAGAAGGAGATCACGGTAACGTATCATAGTACGGAATTAGGTACGCACAATGCGGTGATCACTGTACATACCAGTTACCAGACTCGCGCGTTGTCGGTAAGCGGCGAGACGACCAAGCGTACGCCGGAATTGATATGGCAAGAAGGTTACACGAACAACCCGTTGACCTTGCCGATAGGTTTGACTGTCAATGCGATTAATCCTGCTGCTACGACGACGAGTACGGCGTTGATTAAGTATGAATCGAGCGATGAGAGCGTGGTAGAGATTATTGAAAATGGCTATGCGTTTAGAATCATAAAAGCCGGCTCGGCGGTACTTACCGCAACAGCTCCGGAGAATGATAAATGGAAAGAGGTAAGCGACACTCGCGTTATCAATGCTACGGACAAGATTGTACAAGAAATTGTATGGAACCAAAGTTTCCCGCGCTTTATGGAACCGGGTGACGTGATTGATTTGGATGCGAAAGTATATCTGCGCAACCTTACGACGAACGCTTTGATATACAGCGCAGAACGTACTCCGTGTATCAATTATACTTGCCCGACGAATAATGGAGTAGTTACTGTCAGCGGGAACAAGATGACCGTTTTGGACTACGGAGAAGTGAAGGTAACGGCTTCCGTAGGTGGCAACGCAGATTATGCAGCAGCGGCTTCCGTAATCATGCTGATTAATGTTCGTCAACCGTCAGTAGGTTGTGAGACTCCGCTGGTATTAAATCGCACAGATATCATCGATATGTTCGAAGTGGATGTGGATTTCTCGAATTATTTCAATTTGACCACAGAGGAGATGGTTTCAGACGTGATAGCGATAGATCATGCGCAAGGAAAACCGGATAAGTTGTCGTTCAGCTATGAAGGAGAGGTATATACTGTTCCAGTATTAGGCACGGAATACTTTGGCGGTTTTATTAAGTTTGAGCAACACGTTAACGGAAGCTGGATTGCTGTTACAAACTCTCGGGTAGAGACCGTTAAGAACGAATGGAATACCAAATCCAATCTGCAATTGGATGAGAATGCTGATGCATTGCGTATCATCCGCGAGCAAGGTGGTACCGGACACCATTATATCAAAGACATTCAGGTGACGCGTAAGCAATACCTGCGTGAGACCAATAACGAAATCAATCTGGGTGAAATCAAGATAGGTCAAGCTACACCTGTAACAATTGGATTCGATTACTCCGACGTGAAGGGAGATCTGACGGCCCGGACGATCAACAACACGACCGATTTGACGATTAAGGATAACGGCGTTATTGACTTGGAGTGCGGTAGTTTCGGTCATTACGATTTGCAGGTAACCTTTACGCCGTCGAAGGATGGTGACTGGCAAGGAACCGTAGAGGTTTATGACAATATAGCCAACCTTAGTATCACGGTTACGCTTACGGCTACCGTTACTGCGAATGAGGAGTATATATTCGATGTAGCAGGTGAATGGAATAACAGTAGTAACTGGACGACGAACCTTGTGCCTGACGAGAATGCAGACATCACTGTAGCGAAGGACATGATTATTAGCTCGGCTGCGAATGTGAAGAGTATCACGATTGAGGAAGGTGTGACTGTAACGGTGAAGAAAGGCATAACGCTGCAGATTGGTAACGGCGCTCCGAAGGGTCTGACAACATACGGAAACCTATATGTGGAAGATAGCGCGCAAGTCATTATACAAGATGGCGGTATACTGAATATCAATAACTTTACCTTAGAGGCTTCGATTGGTGGCAATGGTACACCGGCTTCGTCCGGACAAGTAGGTGGAGAAGGTGATTTGGATGTTAATGGAGAGATATATTTCCAAATCTCATTTGATCCGAGCGGTGCTATTTCGTACGGCTGGTATGACTTTACGGTACCGTTTGAAGTAGATGTGCTGAATGGCATCTTTGACAAGGATGGCAATAAGTTGACCTATAATGTAGATTATGCTATCATGGACTTCAGTGAGGCCAAGCGTGCAGTCAACGGCAAGCACTGGAATTGGTTCTCAGGCACTTTGCAACCTGGCACACTCTATTCCATTACATTAGAGGAGACTAAGACTTGGAATACCTTCCTCTTCAAACGTAAGACAGATGTAGATACTTTTGGAAGCAATGTATATGGTGCTTCTTGTTCGGATGGCGGAGCAAAGAAAGATTGCGGATGGAATGGTATGGGTAATGGTACACTGAGATATTGCCAACTCAACAACTTACCTGATCAGACAAAAGTTCTGGTATATGACCATATTAATGATCGTTACATGGAGCGCGAAGCTGCGGACTACACATATGCAGTTGGAACAGCGTTCTTTGTACAAGTGGACGAAGCCAAGAACATAGACTTGACGACAGTGACGGAACAACGTGCATTCCTTGCTCCCGCACGTGAAAGACGTAGTGTGGAAGAGTTCCGCCTGGCGCTTACCGAAGAAGGCAATGCGAATGTGGCTGACTATATGTGGGTTTCTGCCAGCGAAGAAGCTACCGGCGAGTATGTTATTGGACGCGATTTGTTGAAGATGGGCACACCTACCCAAGCGAAAGTAGCGCAGATCTGGAGTACTAATAATGGATTGACACTTTGCGATATCGAGATGCCGCTGGTAAATAATAAGGCGAATTGTGCGCTTGGATTGTATGCTCCGAAGGCCGGAATGTATGAGCTGACGGTTGATCGTGCTCCGGAAGACGCAAGTCTCTATCTGACCTATAACGATCAAGTTATTTGGGATCTGACGGCAAGTCCGTATGTCTTTGATCTCGCAAAGGGTACAACTGAAGGTTACGGTTTACGTATAACTGCTCGTGCACCGCAAATCGCTACCGGCATTGATGAGACGAACGCTGATAGTCAGTCCGTACGCAAAGTAGTCATTAACGACAAGATCTACCTTATCACTCCGGAAGGTAAGATGTACGATATCGTCGGAAAGAGTGTAAAATATTAAGAAATATTTGCACAATTGAAAAAAAAGCAGTACCTTTGCGGCCGCAAATGAGAAAAACGTATTACATACCGACAGTGGAAATTGTGCAGTTGACCTGCAATATGCCAATAGCATTGGCAGAAAGTAAGATGACACCTGTAGGTGCTCCTCCGCGTCGGGATGCTGTATTCTAATTAGCGAAGATGTTTCGCCCAGCGGCGAAGATAAGCGAACCACTCCGCGGCAGTCCTTGCCACGGGGTGGTTTTCTTTTGTGGCACCGACACAAGTAAGATAGAAATGTGCGGTATAGCTTGTGTCTTTTTTTGTTTCTTTGTTTGTGCGTAAAAGACACAGGTTGTTCTGCTTGTCATGAACGAGGGCGCCGGCATAGGATTTGGGGATGAAGACGGCGAGACCGACGGTCTCTTTCGCGTATTTGGCAGAGTCGTTCACCGGCCAGTCTGTGCCCCAACTTGCCAACAATACACCGTTAGGCAGAATAATCGTTGCGGTATCTTTGCCGCCTTTGGCAGGGATGGTCTGCACACCGGTACAGAGACCTTCCACCGCTTCGCTGAGGGTCACGTCGCATCGCATGTCACGATGGCTAGCACAAAGAGTGTATTGGACAGACATGTCCAGTAGTTGAGTGTTGAGTGTTGAGTGTTGAGAGAAGTCGTTTAGTGGATAGTTATTAAGTGGTATTTCCCATCCTTTTACGGCGACCTCTATGGTCGCTTTATTATGGGACTGCGAGACGATGCGCTGGGAGCGTTCATTGATGGGTTCGATATGCACCATCTTTTGGCCGTTCCAGTATTTGACAGAACCGACGCCTACAGTGCCCGAGACGCGAAGAATGTCATCGCCGTAGCCTGCGGCGAGAAGGCTGTCGTTAGGATACCAGTGACTTTGTGCGAGCTCGAGTTGCGGCGTGCGCTTGCAATAGGGGTCGATGGTTTGCTTCTTGTCGAAATAAATACGATAGGCCATGTGCTCCGACTCTACGGCTACACCGTGATGATGCAGCTGATGGTAGGTGTCTCCTTTACCTACGTAATTGGGTTGAATCGAATCCGTCCATTCCGTAGTAGGATAGCAGTGCCGCGTTTTTCCTTCGGCGTGAATGACAGTGTAGCCCGCGCGGGTAGAATCCGCCGGCGTTCCGATGCGCCAGAACGACGTCGCTACCCGCGGGGAACAAGACGATAGGAGACCTAGGCACCCTAGGAATCCTAGGATTCGAGGTGTTTTAGTTAATGTGAACATTCTCCACCGTCGGGGCGAGTTGGAAGGCTTCGCCCTTAGCGGGCTTGATATCCACGTTGTCGATGACGAGGCCGTTCGTTTGACGGAAGAGTGCGCCTTCGGTCGCGCTGATGGCGATATTGCGAAGCGTGACGTTCTGGATCTTCATCTCCGGCAGGCCATTGAAATAGATGGCGCGTTTGATATTCGAGCCCTTGACGTTCTCAATGACGATATTCTTAAAGGCCGGTGTCTCTTCGGAAACCGCCGGTGCTTCGGCATTCATGCGTGCGGCGAGTTCTTCTTCGGTCTCTTCGCCAGCGCCCTTGCCGCCGTAGAAAAGGTCAAAAAGAAGGCCTTCGTTCGGGATATTGACCATGTTGACGCCGTTGATGTAGATGTTCTCTACCACGCCGCCACGACCGCGTGTCGATTTGAAACGCAGGCCGACGTCTGTACCGATGTAAAGGTTGTTGCTGACCTGCACATTCTTGATGCCGCCGGACATCTCCGAACCGCAGACGAAGCCTCCGTGACCGTGATAAACGACGCAGTCGTCAACTACTACGTTCTCCGTCGGGATACCTCTGTCGCGACCGGGTTTGTCCTTGCCGGACTTCATACAGATCGCATCGTCGCCTACGTCGAAGGAGCAACGACTGATCACCACATTCTTACAACTCTCTACGTCCACACCGTCGCCGTTTTGGCTATACCAGGGGTTGCGGACAGAGAGGTTATTGAGGATGAGGTTTTCGCAGCACATCGGATGGAGGTTCCACGCCGGGCTGTTCTCGAACGTGACACCCTCGAGAAGGATGTTCTTACATCCTACGAAATGGAGCAGCACGGGGCGCAAGAAGGATTTCACCACTTGCCAGAGGCTGTCATCGGTGATGACGGGTACGTTCTGATCCAAGCAGTAACTCTGCGCGAGCAGCGAGGCGCTATCCGGATACCAGATATCGTTGTCTACGATGCCGCCTTTCTCTTTGAGATGTTTCTTCCATTGTGCCGGCGCCATCTTGGATTTCTTGAGCGGTCTCCACCAGTCGCCGTTGCCGTTGAAGGTGCCATAACCAGTGATGGCGATGTTCTCTGCGTCCAGGGCGTTGAGCGGAGAGGTACAGCGCTTGGTAGGAATGCCTTCGAACCACTCGTCGTAGATCTCGTAGAGGTCAAGGTCATGCGAGAAGATGATGACACTGTTGTGCTCGGTGAACAGACGCACGTTGGACTTCATCGTGATCGGGCCGGTAAGATAGATACCTTCCGGGATGATGACCGTTCCGCCGCCGGCTTCGGTACACTTATCGATAGCCGTTTGGATGGCCTCGGTGGCCAGTGCTACACCTGTCGGGTCTGCGCCGTAGTTCATGATGTTGAACGTGCGGTTAGGGAACGAAGGAACCTTCACTTTCGGCATGTCAAAGCAAGCGGCTTTAGTCAAGCGGTTGATCTCGCTTTGTTTCGTCGTTTGGAACTGCGGTGCGTTGGTGCACGCGCTCAAGAGTGCTGCTGCAAGCAGCAAGAGAGTCATTTTTCTCATATGAATAGATTTTTAGGGTATTTGATTTCTACTAAGGACAGGCCTTCTGCGGGCGCCGAATGGCCGGCTTTACAGCGGTCTTTCGCTGCGATAATGTCCGCTAACTGTGCTTTAGTCATCTTGCCTTGACCGATCTCGAAGAGGGTGCCTACCATCGCGCGTACCATATTACGCAAAAACCGGTCGGCCGTGATGGCGAAATACGCTTCGTACTCGTTCTCTACCACCCACCGCGCTTCGCGCACATCGCATATCGTGGTCTTCACGTCGGTGTGCACGCGGCAGAAAGAGGCGAAGTCCTGTTTGCCTAAGAGGATCTGCGCAGCCTCATTCATCGCCTCGAAGTTGAGTCCCTCTTTGACGCGCGTACGAGTCTGGTAGGCGAAGGGATCCTTGCGCATGGTGATGCGATAGTGGTAGGTTCGCTCGAGCGCATCGAAGCGCGCGTGTGCCTCGCCGGTAACACACCGGAGATCACGGATAGCGATGGAGTCGGGCAGTAAGTTATTGAGTCGCGCGGCGAAGTTCGCCGGCACAGCTTTCTCTACATCGAAATGCGCTACCATCTTATCGGCATGCACCCCCGCGTCGGTCCGACCGGCGAAGGTCAAAGCTACCGGCGTACGGAGGATCGTGGCAAAGGCTTGCTCCATCTCTGCCTGCACCGTGTTTCCGTTCGGCTGCGTCTGCGAACCATGGAAATCCGTTCCGCGATATGTAAAGGTAATAAAGTAACGCACGCTTCTCGATTTTAGATTTTCGATTTTCGATTTTTGATTTGCTCCCTTACTTCTGGAGAAAGCCCTGCTTTGTATGCAATCAAGGCTCCGCCGCCTAAGAGTACAAGGCTGCGGAGGATGCTGTCAGCCCAGATATTAAGAGCCGGCAAATAGGTTTGCCAAGCCCAGTTGAGGGCGAAGATAGCCAGAATCAACAGCAGGATCAACCACCACCGTCTATCTACCACGTGTACGCGGCAGAGCGGTACGACGGTAGCGATGATAAGCAGGTAGTACAATCCGTAGGAGACGACGTTACTGATCGCCGCGCCATCCATGCCCCACAGGGGCACTAAGTAGTTGTTCAGCACCAACGCGCTGACGATTAAGATCAGCGAGAGGAGCAGGCTAATGGCGTAGAAACGCGAGTAGTTAAGCGTCGTGAGACAAATAGAGAATGTAGCCAAAACCAATTGGCTGACACCCAAGATAAGCACCACGTTTTTCGCGGGTGCAAAGGTTTCGCCGTTGGGCAGAATATGGAAGATCAAGTCAATATTGATCCAGATAAGCAGCAAGATAAACCCGCCGATCAGTAACAGGTTTCGCGTCACTTGTTGGATGAGCTTCGAGCCTTCTTCGCGGTTCTGCTCTTTGATTGCCCGTGCTAACTGCGGCGAGGCGATTGCTGTGACGGAACGGTACGGTACACTCACCATCACCGCCATATAGGTCGCGATAGCAAACACGCCTGTGCTGTCCAGACCCATCTTCGCTGTCACAAAGAAAGAAGAGAGAGTGGGCGCTAAGGTCGTCGTCGCTGCTGAGACGATGAGGAATCCGGTGTACACGAGGTAACGCCGCACGAGCGGTGTGTTCTCGCGCAGGAAGTTCCAGTCAGGCCGCAGATTGATATGCTTGAGCGAGAAGAAATAACAAAGGTTGATCAGTGCCGCGAGGGCGTAGTTGACGCATATACCGATCACCAAACCGTCCAGCGAGAGGATGTCGAAGGCATAGAGCAGATAAACCACCAGCAGGCCGACGCGTACCACCAGCTCGCGCACCGCACGCGGCACAACGATGTGCATCAACACGTTGCAGGTCGTCTCGCAGATCGTCTGGTACAACATGAAGAAGGCCAGCGGAAGTACGAAATAGTAGTACTCCACGAAGAGCGGTGATTTATCGCCGAACCACGCGCCGAGCGGAACACGGCACGCCCAATAGATGAGGGCGAAGAGTACAAAACCGATAAACGGAACGACTAACGCCCAGAAGAAAAATCCGTGGTCTTCTTTGCTATCGTCATGAAAATAGGGGTAGAAGCGAATGACGCTACTACTCGTTCCCAACTGCGCGAGACCTACGAAGAGTACAGCCGCATCGATAAGCACCCGTGCCAACCCGATTTCCTCGGTGGTGAGGAAACGGGTTAACACGAAGAACGTGGTAACAACGCCTACGGCGATGCCTAAATAGGTAACGATCGTACCACGTATCGATTGCTTAGCGATGACGCCCATAAACGTTTAACGTTTAGCGTTTAGTGCTTATTTAATTTCCAGCAACTCAACCGTGAAGATGAGGGTAGCGTACGGAGGAATAGACGCACCTGCGCCGCGCTCACCGTAACCTAAGTTATACGGGATGAACAGTTTGTATTTCGAACCTACCGGCATCAGTTGCAGACCTTCTGTCCAACCTTTGATGACGCCGTTGAGCGGGAACTCGATGGGTTCGCCACGTTGGTAACTGCTGTCGAAAACGGTTCCGTCGATGAGAGTACCTTCGTAGTGCACTTTAACCGTGGATTCAGCCGTCGGTTTCGGTCCCTTGCCTTGTACAAGTACTTCGTACTGCAGACCGCTCTCGGTCGTCTGTACGCCGTCGCGGAGTGCGTTCTCCTGCAGGAATTTCTCGCCTTCTGCTTTGGCCTCACCGTATTTCAGACGCGAAACAGCGGCTTCTACATACGCGCTGGCCGACTGCATGTCGAATTGCTCGGTGTAGTTATACAGACCGTTGATGAAACCTTGCTTGATAAGATCGTAGTTGGTCTCCAGACCAGGAATACCCAGCAGACCTACGGGCTCTTGCTCGCGGATCGCTTTACCGACATTCTTACCCATCGCAACGACTTGCGGGTTGCGTACGTCTTCTTTCAGACCGATGTTCAGGTTGTCGATGAACTCTTCGGTGTCCTTGCCATCCTCGTCATCCGCCAGGAGGTATAACTTGATCTGCGAACCATTGATCAAACCGAAGGCATAGTTGAGCGAGTCGTTATAGGACTTCAGTTCAACGGTCTTCACTTTGAACGGACATTTACCGGTGATAGCTTTGTCGGCCGTGCCTTCTGCTGCCTGTTGATAAGCGGCCATGAAGAACGCTTGCGCTGTGTCGGGATCCATTACGGTAGAGTCACCGTGGATACCGTTTACCAAACCCTGCAGGAGCAGTTTCTCATTCACCGTCCACGCCGGATTCTCTGCCAGACCCGTTTTCTCAAAGGACTTGAGGGACGTACCGAATTGACGACCGGCCTGTGCGATATCGCTCAACTCTTCGTCTTTGTCCAGATACGCTTTCTCCAGAGCGTCGATAAACTCAGCAACGGCTTCGTCACTGCTGTCGTTCGCCAGATAATACATCTTGATCTGCAAACCGTTCAACAGACCTACGGCGTAGTTGATCGAGTCGGTCTCGTTGGTGAGGGTTGCATCTTTTGCTTTGTAACTGTTGCCGCAGGAGATCATCGCCAGTACGGCAAGTAAAAAGATACTGATCTTTTTCATAAATATAAACTCATTTAAATTTCTGGAGCTTCGGCTGCGTCGAGTTGCGTAAGCGAGCTTACACTCGACTTGCACGAACCTTCATTTTTGTTATTATTCAATTCCTAAAAGTTCTACGGTAAAGATGAGGGCTGCGTAGGGAGGGATAGAACCACCGGCACCGCGCTCGCCGTAAGCCAGTTGATACGGGATGAAGAATTTGTACTTCGAGCCGACGGACATCAGTTGCAGACCTTCGGTCCAACCTTTGATGACGCCGTTGAGCGGGAAAGCGATGGACTCGCCGCGCTTGTAACTGCTGTCGAAAACGGTTCCGTCGATGAGCGTACCTTCGTAGTGAACGCGTACGGTGTCAGTAGCCTTCGGCTTCTGACCGAGGGTAGCTTCCAGAACTTCGTACTGCAAACCGCTTGCGGTTGTTTTAACGCCTTCGCGTTTCGCGTTCTCCGCGAGGAACTTCTCCCCTGCGGCCTTGGCTTCGCCGGACATCTTCATCACATACTCGATGCCCGCTTTGAACTCGTCATAATTGAGTTCTTTCTCTCCGTACTGCATCAGGTATTGCGCCACAGAGAGGCCTAATTGATAAGATAAACTGTTTTGATCCATATTATTTTTGATTTAATATTGCTGCGTAGCGCGAGAGGTATTTGCCGAGGATGTCGAACTCGAGGTTCACCACGGTGCCTACCTCAATATATTTGAAATTGGTGTTCTCGTGCGTATAGGGAATGATACACACGGACACAAAGCCTTTGTCGCCTTTCACGTCGGGTTCGCACACCGTCAGGCTCACGCCGTTGATGCTTACCGAACCTTTGTCCACGCAGAAATAGCCGCGTTCGATCATCTCGCGAGTGCTGTCATATTCGAAGCGGTAGTACCAACTGCCGTCGGTCTCTTTGGCTTCGACACAACGCGCTACTTGATCAACATGTCCTTGCACGATATGTCCGTCCAGACGGTTGCCCATCAGCATCGAGCGCTCTACGTTCACGAAGTCGCCGACCTTCAGCAGGTCGAGGTTCGTCAGACGCAGCGTCTCCTGCATCGCCGTCACGGTATAGAGGTCGCCTTCGATCTTCACGACCGTCAGGCACACACCGTTATGAGCGATCGACTGATCTATAGACAGCGGCTCCCCGAAGGGGTTGCGCAGCGTGAAATGTTTATTGGTTTGCTCGGTCTCAATCTTTACGACCTGAGCCATGGTTTCTACGATTCCTGAGAACATCTTGTATAGGAAAATCTTTACGGGTTAATATAAATAGGTAAATGCCAATCAGTACGGTACCGGCAGCCATGAGGAGCCAGGTATTATGGATATAATAGAGGCGCAGCGCATAATAGACGGCGAGCAGACCAATCGTCAGCGCCGTGTATTGGCCGATACGCTTGAGGTCGTACGGGATAGGCGCTTTCTTCTGGCCGATGACATAAGAGAGCACCATGATCACGAAGTAACAAACGAGACTACTGCCGCAACTTGCCCAGTACCCGATACGCGGCACTCCGACGATCTGCAGCACAAGGGTGATGACCAGACCGATGAGTGAGAAATAGGCACCCCACTTGGTCTCGTCCGTCAACTTATACCAGAAACTGAGGTTGAAATAGACTCCTTGGAAGACGTACGTCCATAGCACTACCGGCACGATCTGCAGGCCCTCCCAATAGGCGCTGGAGATGATGTACCGGAAAATATCCAGATAGAAGATCACGCCTAAGAGGATGAGGTACGAGAAGATGATGTAGTACTTCATTGCATCCGCGTAGGCCTCTACGGAGTTTCGGTCTTTATGCTTGGAGAATACGAAAGGTTCGTACGCATAGCGGAAAGCCTGGGTGAACATCATCATCACCATCGCCACCTTGAAGCACGCGCCGTAGATACCCAACTGTGCATCCGCGTCTTCAAACGGATAAAGGTAGGGGAAGAGAATGCGGTCCAGTGTCTGGTTCATGATGCCGGCTACTCCGAGAACCAAAAGTGGTAAAGAGTAACGCAACATCTCTTTGAGTGCCACGCCGTCAAAATGACCACCTTTGGGCATCGTGAAGGGAAGCAGACATAGCGTCTGTATCGTGGTTGCCATCAGGTTGCTCAGGAACACGTAGAACACATCGTTCTTGCCGAGCACGACTAAGAAGAGGATGTTAAAGCCGATGTTGAGCACCACAAACAGCAACTTGAGTGCCGCAAAGAGAACCGGTCGTTTCTGGTTTCTGAGGTACGCGAACGGAATAGACGCAAAGGCATCAATGGCAACCGTCACGAACATCATCTCCACAAACTCCGCGTGGTCTGGATAACCCAGCACATTCGCAACAGGCTGGTGGAAAACGACGATGAGCATCGAAAACAGCGCACTGCTGATGAGCAGCGTAATATAGGCTGTCCTATAGACTGTCCCGGCGTCATAGTCCTCTCGGTTGGCGAAACGGAAGAAGCCCGTCTCCATACCGTAGGTAAGGAGTACCAACAAGAGGGCTGTCCAAGCGTATAAGTTCGTGACGATGCCATAGTCACTCGTTCGCGCTAACACGTAGGTGTACAGCGGAACCAACAGGTAGTTGAGGAACTTACCAATGATCGAACTCAACCCGTAGATGGCGGTGTCCTTCGCCAAGGATTTCATTTCACTCATCCTCTTTCCCTTTCACACAAATAACTATCTCGCCTTTCGGCGGGGTGGTTTTGAAATGACCAATCAGTTCGGCAAGCGTGCCGCGTACCGTCTCTTCGTGCACTTTGCTGATCTCGCGTGTCACAGACGCTTTTCGCTCTTCGCCACACACCGCCGCTAACTGCTCCAAGGTCTTCACGAGGCGGAAAGGAGACTCATAGATGATAAAGGTCTCATCCAGCGCCGCAAGGTACTGCAAGCGTGTCTGGCGTCCTTTCTTCTGCGGTAAGAACCCTTCGAAATAGAAATGGTTATTCGGTAGCCCGCTGTCCACCAGGGCCGGCACAAAAGCGGTCGCTCCGGGCAGACACTGGATCTCGATATCCGCTTCGGACGCAGCGCGCACAAGAAAGAAACCGGGATCGCTGATAGCCGGTGTACCCGCATCGGAGATCAGGGCGATATTCGCACCTGCCTTCAGCCGCTCTACGATATCCGCGCTCGTCTCGTGCTCGTTGAACTTATGATGGCTCTTCAGCGGCGTGTGGATATCGAAATGCTGCAAGAGAATGCCGCTGGTGCGGGTGTCTTCTGCCAAAATCAGGTCCACGGACTTCAACGTCTCGATAGCCCGAAACGTCATGTCCTGCAAGTTGCCTACCGGTGTCGGAACGATATATAACATTAGCCGAAACGTCTGTGAAGAGTTACGATAAACTGCTGATAGGTACTACTCTCGGTGTCCCATCCGAAGCGGTTGATGTACGCGATAGCCTCGTCGAACGAACCCAACTCATTGAGTTCGGCGAGGGTGCGCTGCATCAGTTCGGCGTTCTGACCGAACAACTCGCGTTGGTACAGGAACCGGTCGCCCAGCGAGATCGCCTGACGAATATCGCTCACCGCCTTGCCGTATACCGCCGCCTTCGGCGAAACAACCTCTTCCTTTACGGGTGCAGGTGCCGGTGCTGGAGTCGGAACGGGTTCTGGCTCTACCGGAAGTTCCGGCTCAACGACCGGCGCAGCAACGGCTACCGGTTTTTCTACCACCACTTCCTTTACCACCTCTTTTTCAATCACTTGCGGCTCGGACGCCGGGCGATTCTTGAGTTCGTCCAGTTCAGCCTCCAGCGAAGCTATTTCGGCTTCTAACGTAGCGATACGCTCTTCGAGCGATTCAAAATATTTGATAACTTCTTCCATTATTTTGTTGCGTCTTCGAGTTTACCCATCATAGCGAACATAAAGATAGCGGCTACAAGGCAAACACCGATGAATACGCTCCATACGAGCCACAACGGCAGGTTGCCCCAGAGGAAACCACCGACAGATACAAGGAAGTTACCGAGTGCGGTAGCAACGAACCAGCCACCCATCATCATACCTTTGTACTGCGGGGGAGCTACTTTGCTGACGAACGAGATTCCCATCGGCGAGAGCAATAACTCACCAAAGGTGAGAATCAGGTATGTTCCAATCAGCACATTCGCGTTGACCATCAGCGGACTCTCGCCTGCTTCCAGCGCAGCCTCTTGTGCGTTCGGCGTCAACAGACCTACCGAGCAGAAAGCCATTACCGCATATGCTGCGGCTGCGACCAACATACCATATGCAATCTTACGCGGAGCGCTCGGCTCTTTACCGCGTTTTGCCAGCGCACCGAAGATAGCCATGCTCACCGGAGTCAAAGCCACCACATAGAACGGGTTGAACTGTTGGAAAATAGGAGCGGAGATGTGCATCTCTGCCGGG
>JAFSQV010000030.1 GCA_017446455.1 Paludibacteraceae bacterium | reverse complement strand
TTGCATATCTCGTGTTTTTTAGGTCGTTGAACTAAAATCGGCTACAAAATTACAATAAATTTTTCATATACGCAAATTTTTATGCAAAATTCTGCACTTTCATGTGATTTATATCCTAAAAAAATACACTATGTGCAAAAAATATGTCAATTTTTCCACATATTATTGCAAAAAATGTAGTACCTTTGCACCGTGATAAAATGCGCACGCGCAATTTGTACGCCAATTAACAATTAACTGCTTAACAATTTAACTCTTAATATTATGATTAAAGCATTCATGGACAAAGATTTCCTATTGCAAACAGAGACTGCAAAGGAATTGTATCACGAGCATGCAGAGCACATGCCGATTATCGATTACCATTGTCACTTAATCCCGCAGATGGTTGCCGAGAACAAGCGTTTCGAATCCATCGCACAGATCTGGCTTATGGGCGACCACTACAAATGGCGCGCTATGCGTTCCAACGGTGTGGATGAGAAATACTGCACCGGCAAGGACACCACCGACTGGGAGAAGTTTGAGAAATGGGCAGAGACCGTTCCTTATACCTTCCGCAACCCATTGTACCACTGGACGCATCTGGAGCTCAAGACCGCTTTTGGTATCGAAGAGCGTCTGAATCCGGAGACCGCACGTGCTATCTATGACAAGTGCAACGACCTGATTGCCAACGACCCGAAGTTCTGCCCGCGCGGACTGATGAAGCACTATGGCGTAGAGCTCGTCTGCACAACTGACGACCCGGCTGACAGCCTCGAATGGCACAAGATGGTCAAGGAAGACCCGACCGCAGAGGTGCGTATGTTGCCGACATGGCGTCCGGACGCAGGTATGAACATCGAAGCCGCTACTTGGAAAGCATATATCGAGAAACTGGCTAAGGTAGCCGGTGTAGAGATCCGTAACTTCGCGGACATGGTGGACGCCCTCCAGAAACGTCATGACTTCTTTGAGTCGATGGGTTGCCGTCTCTCTGATCATGGAATCGAGGAGTTCTACGATGAGCCGTACACCGATTTACAGATCAACGACATCTTTGAGAAAGCGCTTGCAGGCAAAGAGCTGACCACATACGAAATTCGTCAGTACAAGCACGCTTATCTGCACGCGCAGGCGGAGATGGACTACGCTTCGGGTTGGACCCAGCAATACCACTACGGCGCGATCCGTAACAACAACAGCAAGATGTTCGCTCAACTCGGAGCAGATACCGGTTTCGACTCCATCGGTGAGTTTACGACCGCAAAAGCGATGAGTCATTTCCTCGATGAGATGAACAGCGAAGGACATCTCGCTAAGACCATTCTCTATAACCTCAACCCGTGTGCAAACGAGGTGATTGCTACCATGTTGGGCAACTTCCAAGACGGTAGTGTTCCGGGTAAGATTCAATTCGGCTCAGGCTGGTGGTTCCTCGATCAGAAAGACGGAATGGAGAAGCAGATGATGGCGCTCTCTAACCTCGGTCTTCTCAGCCGCCTCGTTGGCATGCTGACCGACAGCCGTTCGTTCCTCTCATATCCTCGCCACGAATACTTCCGTCGTACGCTCTGTAACGTCCTCGGCAACGACATCGAGAACGGCATGATCCCGTACACCGGCTACGAGAAAGCCCGCGTACAACAGATGGTCGAAGACATCTGCTACAACAACGCAAAGAACTACTTCAAGTTCTAATCCCTCTCACACCCCGCTTGCCTCTCTTTTCGATGGGTAAGCGGAGATGTGATTAACGTGTAGATTTTGCACGTTATGTAAAGGAAATCTCGGTTGTCGCATATTTTGCGTGAACCAAGAAGAACAATTTTTTGTTATGTGCAAATTTTGCACTACCCAAGAAAGAATTAAATAGAATGAACGAGAAACCTATTGAAAATAGAGGCGAAATTATCATCTATCGTGCGGAAGACAACACGGTACAACTCGATGTGCGCATGGAGAACGAAACCGTGTGGTTGACAGCCTCGCAAATGGCACATTTATTTGGCAGAGATGTCAAAACCATACGTAAGCACATCAATAATGCTTTACGTGAAGAACTGGCAGATGAAGTGGTAGGCGCAAAATTTGCGTCCACCACTCAACATGGAGCGATGGAAGGTAAAACTCAAACCAACGAGGTGATGTTTTATAACTTGGAAATGATCACTTCTATTGGCTTTAGAGTAAAGAGTAAAAGAGGTATTCAATTCCGTAAATGGGCAAACAAGATTCTTAAGGATTATCTCATCAAAGGCTATGCTATTAATGACAAACTACGCCGTGAACAGTTGTCGGATCTGCGGCAGTTGGTTCAGATTGTGGGGCGGACGGTGCAAAGCAAGGCGGTGGAGAGTGAGGATGAGACACAGGCTATTTTCGATGTTGTTTTGGATTACACGTACGCGCTAGACACGCTCGACAACTATGATTACGAGCGGCTGACCGTCAAAGAGACTACGCCCGAAGAACGATTCCATGCGACATACGAGAATGCTATGCAGACGATAGCGGCGCTGCGTGAGAAGTTCGGCGGTAGCACTCTGTTCGGTAACGAAAAAGACGACTCGTTCAAAAGCAGTATAGGTCAGATTTATCAGACCTTTGGAGGAACGGATTTATATCCGAGTGTGGAGGAGAAAGCAGCGATGTTGCTGTATTTGGTGACTAAGAACCACTCTTTTTCGGATGGAAATAAACGTATAGCGGCTACGTTGTTCCTGTGGTTCCTAAACAATAACGGCATTCTCTACCGCGAAGATGGCACCAAGCGTCTGGCGGACAACACCCTTGTCGCCTTGACCCTCATGATTGCCGAAAGCCGCACGGAGGAAAAAGACACAATGGTAAAAGTGGTAGTAAACTTGATAAACCAGAAGAACTAAAGGGTGCTATAAAAACGACACCCGATAGTTTGACTTGAAATATAACTATCAGAGAACTCTATATAACCTGTAAAAATTTGATTGTTATGAAAAAGTTAGAATTTTTGATCGCAGTAATTGCTGCATTTGCTTTTACGGCTTGCAACAAAAAAGACCAAGTGAGTGACGAAAAACTGCTCATCGGCACATGGGAGGAAACCAATACGCTGGTAGAGCCACAAGCTTATTCCTTCGATGGGCTATATATGAGAAGTGTGTCCGAATTCTATCCCTCCCAAGAGGTGTGGGTGTATTCGCTCTCACGTCAAGACGGCAAATTGGTGATTTCGTTCAAAGGTATAGTAAATGAGGAGACAGGAGTGGTGGAAGAAATCGGCAGAGAACCCATTACGATTGTAAAACTCAATGCATCGGAATTGGAATGGGAATATTATATTGGAGTATATCCAGACCCAATAATGAAACAGGAACAATATAAAAAGATCAAGTAATTCATTTCGCCTGCCTCTCCTTCGTGAGAGGGGGCGGAGTTAGTTTTGACAATAAGCGTCGAGCAATGAAAGCGAAGTGGGTGAGTATAGTAGATGAGTTGCAGGGAAATGTGGATCAGAGACACTATGCACGGCGGATTCCGGGAAATGGGGAATGGGCTGCTGTGTGTGCGAAGCCGGAGTTGAGCAAGAAGACAAAGAAAGCAAAGGCGGAGCACCCGACGGCAAAGGCCTTTGCAGAACTGATGGCGGAGACGAAGGCAATCATGCATGATCCGGTGCGCAAGGCGGAATGGCAGGCACGATATGAGGAGGCTGTGCGTAAGGCGAGGAAGTATAACAAGCCTATACAAGGACGGCTGTACGATTATATCAAGCATGAGCTGAGTGAAGAGCGTAAGGGTAAAGGATAAAGGACGGCCTGCGGCCTACAGGACGCGGCAAGCCGCTACAGGGGAAAGTGAAAGGATGAAAGCAGGGTATTCTCCCGTAGATGTCAGGGTGACGTCATATTGAGCACCCGAT
>JAFSQV010000029.1 GCA_017446455.1 Paludibacteraceae bacterium | reverse complement strand
TCAACACCTCCGCCGGTTCCAATGACGATGCCTCTATCGCTGCCCTCTTCTCTTCGACGATGAACAACAAGATTCAGATGACTGTCCGTCTGCCTAAGAAATGGGAGCGCGACCGCGACATCTGGACAATCGCCGAGATCCTTCGTCAGGAGATGGCGAAATATCCGGAGATTAACGAATACCAGTGTGCTGTTTCATCCGGCGGTCCCGGTGGTGGAAATACCGTCGATTTGGAGATTTACGGCTATGATTTCGACCGCACCTCTCAGATGGCGGAGCAATGCCGTCAGCTCATCTCGCAACTCCCCGGAGCCCGCGATGTGAACATCAGCCGCGAGGATGACCGCCCGGATATCAAAATCACCGTGGATAAAGAGAAAGCATCCCGTCTGGGACTTTCCTCTGCAACGATCTCTACCTACCTCCGTAACCGCGTAGCGGGTATGTCCTGCGGTTACCTCAAGGATGACGGTTCGGAGTACGACATCGTGGTACGCCTCATGGAGGAGGACCGCAACTCGATCTCCGACATCCTCAACCTCTCTATTCCGACAGCGACAGGCAAGACCGTCAAACTCTCCGAGGTGGCTACGGTCGGTGAATACTGGGCGCCGCCTACCATCGAGCGTAAGGCGCGTCAGCGTATCGTCACCGTCAAGGCTACGCCGTACAACACCACCCTTGGCGAACTGGCGAAAGCGATTGAGACACAAGTCATTCCCCAACTCGACATCCCGGTAGGTTACTCCACCCATATCGGTGGTAACTACGAGACGCAGCAGGATACGTTCTCCGACATGATTCTGCTCGGTCTGATGATTATCCTGTTGGTATATATCGTCATGGCTTCGCAGTTCGAGTCGCTCCGAATGCCGGCAATCATCATGTTCTCTATTCCGTTTGCCCTCTCGGGCGTCATCGTAGCCCTCTGGCTCACAGGCCGTTCGCTTGATATGATCGGCGCACTCGGTCTGGTATTGCTGGTCGGTATTGTGGTGAAGAACGGTATCGTGCTGGTGGACTATATCAACCTCATGCGTGAGCGTGGCTACGAGTTGAATCAGGCTATCCAGATGTCCGGACGCAGCCGTATCCGTCCTGTCCTCATGACGGCGTTCACTACCATCCTCGGTATGATTCCTATGGCGGTTTCTTCCGGTGAAGGCGCCGAGATGTGGCAGCCTTTAGGTATCGTCGTTATCGGCGGTCTGACCGTCTCGACTTTCCTGACGCTCTACGTCGTGCCTGTGCTCTACGGCGTCATGTCACGCCACGGCGACCGCGACAAACAGGAAGCTCTCCGCAAGAAATTCATCTTCATGGACATCAAAGTAAATAAGGAGGAAGCGAAATGAAAAGCGTAATGATCGTATTTAATCAGGCCAATACAGGTCGTGTCGAATATATGTTAGACGTGTTAGGCATCAACGGCTTCACGTTCTTTGAGCAAGTGCAAGGTCGTGGTACCAACGGCGGCGAACCCCGCCGTGGTACCCACGCCTGGCCCGAGATGAACTCCTGTGTCATCACCGTCGTAGAGGACGACCAGGTGCCCGCACTCTTGGAGTCGATCAAGAAACTTGACCTCCGCAACGAGGAGGTCGGCGTCCGTGCCTTCGTCTGGGATATAGTGGCTACAGTCTGATTTTTGACCTTTTCCCCCCGATAATTGCTAACTCAAGAATACAAAATTGGCATTATCGGGGGAAAAGTGCACTTTTTTTGCATTTTTTTGCCAAAAAATTTGGTCATGTCAGAAAAAAGCAGTACCTTTGCACCCGCTTTTGAAAAAGCAGTGTTCTTAACACATAAACGTTCATCCAATCCCCGATGAGGAAGTTTACTTTCGAAATCGGTGAGCGGAGGCACAAATCGCCCGTCGATTAAGCGTAGCGGTATCGATCATAGCGATGTTGTTGCCGAACGCGAAGGTGCGGTAGTTCAGTTGGTTAGAATACCGGCCTGTCACGCCGTAGGTCGCGAGTTCGAGTCTCGTCCGCACCGCAAAAACATCCGAAAGGGTGTTTTTGTTTTTTGTGCAGAGACCGAATCTCGTGAATACCAATTCACTTGGTCGCGAGTTCGAGTCTCGTCCGCACCGCAAAAAGGAGTCACAAATGTGGCTCCTTTTTTGTTTGACGGACTTAAACTTCGCGAGTTCTTATTAAATTAGATATTTTTGCCTAATTCGTACGCCTCTTGGAGTTTTGAGTTGCCGGTAATCTCTTTCGGGGCATTCACGCCGCCGCAGAACAAATGCCCTTTTAGTGAGCACTTCTCGTAACAGTCAATCCATCCCTGCAGACCGATTTCTGCTCTCTTCGGGGTACTTTCCTCGTCCTCGGCGGCGGTGGTCAGCAGGTAGATGTCGCGGAACCGGTAATCCTTCGGATACATAGCATTCATCCGGTCGATAAGCGTCTTCATCTGGCCCGACATCTCATAGTAATAAATAGGTGTCGCCCAGCATACGACATCCGCGTTGAGCACGCTCTCCATGACCGACGGCACGTCATCTTTGAACACGCAAGCGCCTGTCTCCTGGCACTTGAGGCATCCGATACAAAAGCGTATTTCTTTGCCTCGCAGTGAAATCAATTCCACTTCATGTCCAGCACTCTTTGCACCTTCCGCAAACTGCTCTGCCAAAGCGTGGCTGTTCGATCCCGGACGGAGACTCGTAGAAATAACAACTACTTTTTTATTTGACATTTGAAATTTGTGATATCTTACTTTAGATTCTTATTGAAGAACTCTGCCAACTTATCCCACGGAATGAGGTTCTTGGCTTCGCCTTTTCCTGCCGGTTCGGTATAACCGCCGTCATAGAGGTCGCAATGGGAAGCGCCCGGAATAATAAGCAACTCTTTGTTCTCAGGACAGGGATTTGGAGCGCCCACCGTCTTGTATCCTTCCGCCTTGCCGTCCATCATAAAATGGTACGCTGCTTCGCCGAAATAACGGCTGTGCGCGTTCTCACCGTGCATGATTAGTACGGCAGAACGAATCTCGTTGATGTAATATAGGAAACGGCTGTTGGCGTACGCTTGTGTTCCGATCACACGCCAGCCGTCATTGGAGTTACCGCTGCGCGCATGGTAGCCACGCGGGGTCTTGTAGTAATCGTAGTAGTCCTTGACAAACTGCGGTGCATCGGCCGGCAGCGGGTCTATGACGCCACCCGCCATCGCTTGCGGGGCTGTGAGGCGTTGTGATGCCAAAGCTTGACGGGCTTCGTAACGTGCTGTTTCATTGTCCGCAGAATCGAAATAACCATTGCCGGCAACACGCGTCATGTCGTACATCGTGGAAGCTACGGTCGCT
>JAFSQV010000028.1 GCA_017446455.1 Paludibacteraceae bacterium | reverse complement strand
CAATGCCGCCAACTGATTTCGCAACTGCCCGGTGCCCGCGACGTGAATATCTCCCGTGAGGACGACCGTCCGGATATCAAGATTACCGTGGATAAAGAGAAAGCGTCGCGTCTCGGCCTGAGCTCCGCTACTATCTCTACCTACCTCCGCAACCGCGTGGCAGGTATGGCGTGCGGCTATCTCAAGGATGACGGCTCGGAGTACGACATCGTGGTACGCCTCATGGAGGAAGACCGCAACTCGATCTCCGACATCCTCAACCTCTCTATCCCTACGGTGACGGGTAAGACCGTCAAACTCTCCGAGGTGGCAACGGTCGGCGAATACTGGGCACCACCTACCATCGAGCGTAAGGCACGTCAGCGTATCGTAACCGTCAAGGCTACGCCGTACAATACCACCCTCGGTGAACTGGCAAAAGCGATTGAGACAGAGGTTATTCCTCAACTCGATATTCCTGTAGGCTATTCCACCCATATAGGCGGTAACTACGAGACGCAGCAGGATACTTTCTCCGACATGATTCTTCTCGGTCTGATGATTATCATGCTGGTATATATCGTCATGGCATCGCAGTTCGAGTCTCTCCGAATGCCGGCAATCATTATGTTCTCCATTCCGTTTGCCCTCTCGGGTGTCATCGTAGCCCTCTGGCTCACAGGTCGTTCACTGGATATGATCGGTGCCCTCGGTCTGGTTCTCCTGGTGGGTATTGTGGTGAAGAACGGTATCGTGCTTGTGGACTATATCAACCTCATGCGTGAGCGCGGCTACGAACTGAACACGGCTATCCAAATGTCCGGACGCAGCCGTATCCGTCCGGTCCTCATGACGGCGTTCACAACCATCCTTGGTATGATTCCTATGGCAGTTTCTTCCGGTGAAGGTGCCGAGATGTAGCAGCCGCTGGGTATCGTCGTCATCGGCGGTCTGACCGTCTCAACCTTCCTCACGCTCTATGTCGTACCGGTCCTCTACGGTGTGATGTCACGCCACGGCGACCGCGACAAGCAGGAAGCGCTACGCAAGAAATTTATCTTTATGGATATTAAGGTAAAGGGACAAAGTGACAATGTACAAAGTACAAAGGAGGAACAAGTATGAAATCCGTAATGATTGTTTTTAACCAGGCCAATACGGGTCGTGTGGAATATATGTTAGATGTGCTTGGCATCAAGGGCTTCACGTTCTTTGAGCAAGTACAGGGTCGTGGTACCAACGGCGGCGAGCCCCGCCGTGGTACGCACGCATGGCCCGAGATGAACTCCTGCGTGATTACCATTGTTGAGGATGAGCGAACGGCTCCGCTGCTTGAAGCAGTGAAGAAACTCGACTTGCGTAATGAGGAGGTAGGAGTACGCGCGTTCGTCTGGGATATCGTCGCTACGGTTTAGACGTGGCGAATGATATAATACGGTATATCCAAGGACTGTATCTCCGCTTCGTAACGATCAAAGAGTTCTTTACGAATCGCATCCGAACCATTGGAGCGGGCAGGATCAGGAATCCACGCGATATCCGGGTACGTCAATAGGTAAACATCCATCGGAAAACGGTGGATGTTTTCGTTGAGCCATTTCGGTACACGCCCGAAGGCATAGTCGAACCATACCTTCGTCACGATTAACTCCGTGTCGAAGAAATATAGGTTAGAGGAGAGATTCTCCAACTCTTCAATCTGGTGTTTGGCTATGGCGCATAGTTCATCGAAAGTGACTTCGGTAGTCCCTTTTTGCTCTACGTATTCGCGGGCATATTCGGGGATAAGCACGCCGCTATAGCGCTTCGCCAGATAGCGCGCCAGCGTACTCTTGCCGCTGGACTCGGGTCCTATGATACCAACTTTGTACACGATTAGCGCGTGAGCATCAGTTTGATATTCAGACCGATATTATCTGTCTTAACGGGGTAGGAGGACGAGATAAGCGGCGTGGTACCTTGATGATCGTAGAAGAGTTGGAGGTTGATCTTCTGGCTCAGTACATAGTCGGCCGAGATCTTGATAGCAAAGACTTTGTTACCGGATGAAGCCTGCGTGATTCCTTCGTCAATCTTACGGAGCAGCATCTTCACGTCTTTGTACGACAGATCAACTTGTATCTTGAGGTCGTTGCTTACTTTCTTTTGTACGCCGTCTTTGTTCTTAGTGATGAAGTTGAGGTTCTTAATCGTATAACCGCCTCCGATGACGAATTCATCGGTATGACCCTCGGTCAATTGTACGCTCGTGATGTTGAGCGCGAGGTTACGCTGTTTGCGGTACTCGGCTTTGACGGAGAGGGAGTTCTTCATCGTGAGGTTCACGCCGATAAGCGGCGAGAAGGCTTCGGTAAGGGTGATGTTGCTGATGTCGTATGCAGACGAAGGCATCGGCGAGTCGGTAGATACATTACGGACAAAACCGACTTGCGTGTTGTTATCCTCACAGCCTACCCAGGTAGAGAACGAGCCATAGGAACCGATGGAATACTTACAAGTATACGCATGCGTAAGGGTAACCGATTTGAAGTGATCTTTCATCCACGGCAGTTTGCCTAAACCGTCGTACGTAAGAGACCAGTTCGGTATGATCTTAAGGATACTCAAGAAGGGGTTAAGGCCGATGGTGCGCGGGTTCTGGCCCGTGTATGCAGCGAGGAAGGCAGGCACTAAGACGTCTGCCGACGTGGAGCTGACACGCCCGTGCTTGTTCGGGTCGTACTTCGTTCCGGCCGGTATATCCTTCATGAATCCTTTACTTGGGAGCGTGATACCGGTATATTGGTCTTGCACGCGGGCATGCAGGATCGCGCGGTACTCCAAGAATCGGTCATACGTCGCGTTCGCGAAGTTAGCTTCTTGCGGTCCTACCGGTGCGAACATCGTTCCGATAGCGCACTGCGTGATGTTAAACGAACCCGTCACCATCTCTTGCGGGTCATCGAAGGAGTAGATGATCGAACTTGATTGCGCGAAATAGCGCTTACCGTTCAGTTGTATCTTGAGACCCGGCAGGGGCTCGAGTGTCAGTTTGACATCGAAGTCCGAGGTGTGCGCGCGGATGGCGGGTTGCACGACAGAGGTGTCGCCGGATAACCAGCCGTTCTCTTTCGCGCGCTCAATCATATTCGCCGGTATGAAACCGAAGGCGAAGTCATAACCCGGTGCCCAGATTCCGTTCACCTTACATTGTCCCATGAAGCCCGCTTCGGGTTCGAAGCCCGGGATGGTCATAGAGTTCGTCTCGCGATAGGTAACTTGCAGACGACGTACCATCGTACCGAGGTATGCAAACATATCGCCTGCGATTTGTGCCGGCGTGCGCTCGTTCGGGTCGCGTGTGGCAACAGTAATAGTCGCGTTGGCGCAATCGGCCTTCGGTGTGATTGTCACTTTGGTATTGCCGTCCGGACGGAAGGAAACAGGGATCGCTTTGCCGGTAGAGTCGGCTACGCTGACGGTGAGTAACTCCGTATTCAGACGGTGGGTTACTTCGAGCGGCTCGCCTTTCTTGAGCGCTACGGTCTGCGTATAGTTCTTTGGCTTGAAATTACGTTTGGTGTTGCGGCCGGTATATCGCTGCGTCATTTGCTTCCAGTATTTGGATTTGCCGTACCAGGTCTCGAAGTTGATACCTCCGTCTACTTGCCACGATTGCATCGAACTGATGGTGTTACCGCGGTTGATACCATTGGATGAAGAGGCGGTGCGGTTCCAGTTATAGTTGGCGTTATAGGAAGCATTCGCCGTGAGCGGGTCGAGATACGGGATGCGGTTGAACGGCACATTCCAGCTGGCAGTGAAGATCTGCTGGTATGCGTATGCATGGCCAAAGCGCGCCAGCGAGCGCTGGATGGTGTCGCGCCAAGCCTCATAATGATCGTGGTTGAACTCCGGATCGAAATAGCGATCGATTAATATCTCCGGTGTATATTTTCCTTCATCAATGATGGCGTTCATCGCCGATTGGAAGGTGAACTTCAGGTTCTTCGTCAGGTCGTACTTGATATCCACGTTACGATCCCAGGTGAAGTCCTTACTATAGGTCAGATCCATCGCTTGGGCCGAAGAACCGGCGAGGTCGCGCATCTTCATGTGGCTGAAGGTGCGGTGCATGTTCATGCGGAAGGCCCAGGATTGCGGGAGATAGTAGAAATTCATCTCTTTGAGGACTTTCACGTTCTGCACTTTCTCTACTTTGCTGAACGGTTCCCAAGGCTTGGGATTGAAGTTATACGCATACTGGAATGAACCCTTATGGTCGGTGTTGTAGTTGGTCTCCATCTCCGGTGAGTGCTCCGCTTGCTTGTTGTACGAAGCCGAGAGCGAGAAGTTCGCCGGGTCGTAGAACATGTCGCGTTTCTTGGAGTGGATATCCACTTTGAAGTTCGACAAGGAGAAGGACGTGGACTCGTGTACCGTCGTGGTCAAAGCTTTGACGGAGTCACGATCCGATTTCTTCTCATAGGTGCTCAGGGTCTCCGCTAACTTCACGTCGGTATCGAGCGGGTCATAGTCCGGCGTAGTAGTCTCTTTGCTATAGGAGACGTAGAGCGGAATCTGCAATTTCGCTTTCTCCGGGAAGAGTCGTCCGGCTTCCATGGCTGCGCTGACGGATATCTGGTAGAAATTATCCATGTTGCGGTCGAGCACGTTGGCTTCGATAGATCCGTATCCGGCGGTCTCCAATCGTCCGGCTACGTTCACTTGCGCGATATCGCTGATAGCCAATGCTGCATTCGCCATAGCGGCCACACCGCCCTGCTCGTTGAATTGGCTGAGGCGTAACTCATCGACCCAGATTTCTCCGGAAGCGTCGTGCTGGCCGTTGTTACGCACACCGATCATGATGGACGCTACATCTTCGAGTGTCGGGTTACCCAAAACGGTAATCTTGTTCTGCGGATGACCGGATGCTTCGTCGTATACGATGTACGGGGTGGTGTTGCTTACACCTGCGGTTCCTGCCCGTTTGGCTTTGTTACGCGCCAGCTTGGCATCCGTCAGCACTTTGAGCGCGAAGTTGAACATGTTCGCATCCGGCCAAACGAGTCGGCGATCCGCTTCGGAGTTGTTATTGTACAATCCCGGCGCAGTGAGGTGCAGCGGAATCTCGTACTCGTAATAGTTATTCTTGAGGTCCGTACCCAGACGGATGAAGCAAGAGAGGTCGCCGTCTTTGAGATTCGGGTCAAGGGCAGTGACTTGCTCCGCATGAACAAACATCTGGAGGTTCTTGTATTGGCGCATATCATAGACGGTGTTCTTGTACATCGCGCGGGCATCGTGCGGACTGAGGTTGGTGACACGCAACACCATCGATTGCTCATTCTGCGCAATGAGTTGGGCCTGTCCCGGGTCTGTCTGACGACTCACACCCGGAGGCAGCACATAGTTGATCGGCGTACGAGTGCTGTTTTCTTCGATATTTACAGCCTGCACGTCAATGGAAGCGCCTGTATTGACAGGAACGCCTACCGGCGCTAAGTCGCGCGTGTACTGACGCCATTCGCCGCGAACGAGATCCATCGTCGCGAAACGCAGATAGGTGTCATGCGAAAAGCCCGTGAGGAAGATACGCATGAAGCGGATGGACTTCCAGTTGCGGATGCCGTTGATCTTCTCCACCGTAGCGCTGTCTCCGCGAAGAGGAATCTTGAACTGATACCAAGTCACATTGACAGTTTCGCCGTTACGCAGGGTGACCGCGCGAACCTTTTTCTCCGTGATATGCTGTTTGCCGACCTCTAACATGTCGGGGCGGAGCAGCACTTTATACTGGTAGTATTTCTCGTATTCGTTCAGCGTGTTATCGAGGTTGACATCTTCGATATCCGGTTGCATGGTAGCAGCCGTACCGTAACTCTCCGTCTGTTGCTCGGTTGCGGGGGAGTTGCCTTGAGGACCATTGAAGTGCTTGTAACGGTCGAGGATGCTCACCTCCTGCTCATCGAAGTCCGTACCACGATAGAAATGGTAGTTATCGCCGGCAGGGTCATTGAGCGGCGAGAAAACGTCATTCTTCCATTTTTCGAGTACAAACGGATTGACTTTTTTGGTCAGTTCTTCCACAAAGGTCTTGTAGGCCGGCCAGTTGTGCTCTTGCTCATCATTCAAACCATTGAGACCGACGTCTTGCATAGGGCGCGAACCGGGTTCGTTGCTAAAGGCAACTACTGTACTCGTCGTACGCGGAACGTAACCCCAGATGGTGGAGTCTACACGACCTTGGTCCGCCGGCGAGACAGGCAGACCATGCTCGAAGGCTTTCTTTCCGTCGTGGAGCACGTCCTCGCTGATGTCACCGAGGTTGATGTACATCTCGCCGTTGTAGTCGAGTTCGTGTCCCGGGTTGGTAAGGGCCGGATCCATCAGCCAGAACTGGATATACTCGATGTTCGCTTTCTCGAAATCCGTATTATCCATGCGGCGCATCATACCGCCCCAGCGTTGTTTCGGGTTGAGCATCTTACCATCCGCTCCAATCTCATCCGGCGCGATGTTATACTGTCCGCGCTCCTCAGGATAGAAGGCGAGGTTGAGCACCGGTAACTTGGTGTCCACGTTGCTGGCTTCCTGACGATTCGGATATATCTCGTCTTGATAGACGATTCGTGTACGGTGGTCGCTGAGGGCAGCCAAGTCGTTGCGAATATGCGCAGGCGTGTTCGTTTGCGGATAGCCGAAGATAGGATCGACAGTATACCACGCCATGTGAGCACGGTTCTTATTGTACGAGATGTCGTATGCCCTCGACTCCGCGAACTTAGCCGGCGTAGAGGCTAAGAACCAATAGGTCGGGTAATGGACGTCTATGTTCGTGGTGGTGTTCTCGAAATCATCGATGTAGGCGGTTCCCACAGAGCCCACGTCATTCGTATGACCCGGGATGAGGTGCGCAAACTCCGCGTTGATAGAGAAGGTCGAAGGAGCGGTCGCCGTGATCCATGGGATCTTATCGATGGCATTGGTAAGCCACTGCATCTCGGTCTTCCAACTTCCGTTCACACCCCAGATGGTGTTGGCCAGCGGTTCAGAACCCGTGTTGACTTTTGTAGTGAGCGGACGCTCGCGCAAGTGCATGATGGTACCGCCGATGACGAGATCTTTAGAGAACTCATATTCGAGGTGAGCACCGAAGAGCGACTTACGCTGCATGGAGAAAGTGCTCTGGTTCTCCAGTTTGACATCGACGTTTGTGCCGGACTCCAGGATGGAGGTGTTAAGAATGGTAACCGTTCCCATGGTGTAGTCCACGGTGTAGTCGACATTCTCTACGAGGGTAGCACCTCCGGCGGTGACGGTGACACTTCCGCGCGGGATATTCATCGCGCCGAGACGTATCTCGCTGCTGTTGGTGCCTTTGTACTTACCGGTGAGGCGGAATTTGTTTTTCTCCGTCATCTCTTGTGCGACTACCAGCGTCGAGTCGTAGAGTTCCGGGAAGCAGTATTTGCTTACCAAGCGCGGATCGTTATTCAGCACACTCGCCAAGTGGGAACCGAAAGGCTCCAGCACCGGGAAGATGATTCGGCCGGAGGAAGAATAGACGGTGAGTCCTTCGAGGTAGTCGAATCGTCCATCAGGGCTGGCGTTATGCTTCTGATCCAAACGGTCGAGATTCATCACGCGAAGCAACTGCTTACCATTGACAGGACCTTCGTCCAAGTATTGCATGTCCGTACCGACGGAGTCGTTACGGTAGGTGACGTAGAGTTCGAATTTCTCTTGCGAGAGACTTGTGGCGCCCAGCGAGTAGATATTCTTCATCATGAGGTCCCACGTGCCGCGGTGCTTCTCGCCGGGCGCATTGGCGCTGGACTTCAGCATTTTAAGAGCCAAAGCATTTGGGGCACGCAACTCTTCACCTCCGTCGGTGGAGAACTCACCCACTTGGTATACCTGGCCGTTATACGTATATTCGAACGCTACAGCGAGGACCTCGTCTTGGTTGAGGGCGCTCTTGAGAGAAATATATCCGAGTGAGGCATTGAGCGTATATTCGCTGCTGGTCAGCAAGCGCGCGGACTCGATCTTCTCGAAGTCCTCACCGCCATGCATGCCGTTGAGTCCTTCCAATGCCGTCGTGGTCTGCGACAGATCGCGGAAGGGCGTAGTTTTAACCGTCTCATAAAGGGTGTTGGCGGTGTTATCAGGAACGGCGTTTGCGGACTTATCCCATGCGCGGTTGTGGGTGTGACGGCTGTTCTCTCCGAGGTCGACGAAGGCTACGATGTTGCGTGCCTGGTCGTACGCGCCGCGCTTGTTGGTGATCCATACTTCAATTTTCGTGATCTGTGCTCCGCTCGCTACATAAGGTACGGTCTCCATCGCTTTCTCGAAGTTATCGCGGAAGAAATGGGCAAGGAAGAAATGTCGGTTCTCGTCGTAGTTATCCCCGGCGATATCGAAGCGCGTCATCTGCGCACCGCCTTGGCTGCTGACGGATTGCGATTCGCTGTTCTGCTGCGAGATGAGAGCTTGGATTTTCAGTTTGCCGAATTTGAGGTTCGTCTTGATACCAAACAGCGCTTTGCTACCGCGGATGAGCGACGAAGGCAAGTCCATCGTGACATTACCGGCTTCGATAGACTGAATGATATCGTCCTCTTCGCCTTTGTAGTTGAGTTTGAGGTTCTGTTGGTCGAAAGAGAACGAAGCCTCGGTGTTGTACGAGAGGTTGAAGTTGAGTTTTTGGCCCACTTTACCTTGTACGCTCGCTTGGATCTTCTCGTCGAAATCGAAGATGTTATTGTTGCGCGCGCGTGCGGTCAAAGACGGGTTAGCGATATACTGATGCTTGAATCCGAAGAGCAGTTCCGCCGAACCTTGCATCTTGAGTTGTACGCCACCCGGGCCGAACACTTTATCGGCAGGTCCGATATTGAACTTCATATCGGTGATGTCGAATTTCGTTTCGTTATTATGCTCGACTTCTCCGATTTTCTGCTGCCAGTATTTATGCATGATCTGACGCTCGGCGTACTGGTTATATTCCTCTTGCGTGAGCAGGTAAGGCGTAGTGATGTCCGTATCGCCCATGCGCGTGCGGATGACGTACGTACCTGTCTCCGGTTGGTACTCCACGGAGGTGGTGATATTGTCCGGATCGTTCAGATCAAGGGATGAGACGGGTTGGGTCAGTTCACCGTAGTTCTGCGCACCGAGTTGCTTCACGTTCGTCGGCGCCCATAGCGCACTGTCCGTGAGGGTGATGATATCGGCTACGTCTTCAGGAACGGCTTCGCCGGCCGCAAGCGCCGCATCGCGTTTTGCCTTTGCTTCCTCGCGCGCTTTTTTCTCGGCTTCTTGCCGCGCTTTCTCTTCGGCCTTGGCTTTCTTCTCCGCCTCTTTGGCCGCCTTCTCTTCGGCGACTAACTCTTTGAGCGTCTTCTGGGCATACGTTACCTGCACGGACCCGAAGGCCAGTGTGCAAAGGAGTACTATGTGCAGGAATTTCTTCAAATTATAACATCGTAAGGGCTTTGCGAATCACGCCTTCTACCGTCAGCGTAGGTTCGGCTTTGAGGATCTTATCCACGGCTTTTCCGCTGGCTGCAGCAGCAAATCCAAGCATAGTGAGGGCGCTGATGGCTTCGGTCTTGATACCATTGTCGGCTTCAACCTCTAACATCGGAATCTCTGTCGGATCACCACCAAGGTCGAGTTTGATCACTTTGTCCTTGAGGTCCACGATGATACGTTGCGCTGTTTTCGGTCCAAGACCTTTCACTTTCGCCATCGCTTTGGAATTGCCGGTGGCGATGAGCATACGCAGTTCTTCGGCTTGGAAGGCCGACATGATCATACGTGCGGTAGCCGCGCCGACGCCGCTGACGGTCATCAGCATCTCGAACAACTGGCGCTCCTTACGCTCGTAGAATCCGTATACTTCGTGCGTGTCCTCGCGGATAATCTCCGTGACAAACAGTTTCACTTCTTTCTCTTCGCTACCCACCAGCGCCGAGTACGTCGGCAAGGTGATAGCCAAAGAATAACCCACGCCGGCAGCTTCTACGACCGCTTCTGCAGGGTTCAATTCCGTCAATATTCCTTTGATATATTCAATCATGTGTGCACAAAAAGCCCGCAAAAGTACAAAAAATATTTTATATACGCAAGTGCGCACGCATTTTTCTACAAAAAAGTACCTATTTGCGTAAATTTTCACTTTCCGATTTTTGTTTTTCAATTATTTGGTGTATCTTTGTACGCTAAATTAGGTATATTATGGCTAGAACAGAAATATCGGAGTATGGTGAGTTTGGTTTGATCAAGCACCTCACCAAGGATTTGAAACCCGTGCAACCGTCCACGAAGAAAGGTGTCGGAGACGATTGTGCGGTGATGGATTTCGGGAAAGTACAAGGTGACAAAGTACAAAGTACAAAGGACTTACGTGTACTCATGACGACCGACATGCTGTTGGAAGGGATCCATTTTAATTTGGAATACGTACCTTTGAAACACCTTGGTTATAAGGCGGCGGTGGTGAATTTCTCGGATATCTATGCGATGAACGGCACCCCGACGCAGATCACGGTGAGTCTGGGTATCAGCAAGCGCTTCTCGGTAGAAGATATCGAGGAGTTATACAGCGGTATTCGCTTGGCGTGCGAACGCTACGGCGTGGATTTGGTAGGTGGAGATACATGCGCGTCCATGACGGGTTTGACCATCTCCATCACCTGTTTGGGAACCGCTGCGGCGAAGGATATCGTCTATCGCAACGGCGCGAAGCTGAATGATCTGATTTGCGTAAGCGGAAACTTAGGCACCGCCTATATGGGTTTGCAGTTGCTGGAGCGCGAGCGAATAGCTCTGAGTAATCAGAATATTCCGAATAATCAGGGTGTTCCGAGTGCCTTCGAAGGCCGCGAGTATCTGCTGGAGAGACAGTTGAAACCGGAGGCAAGAAGGGATATACTGGAGAGTCTGCGGAAAGTGGGAGTAAAGCCGACGGCGATGATGGATATCTCGGACGGATTATCGTCGGAGTTGATGCATATCTGCAGCCAATCGGGCGTAGGATGTTGCGTGTATGAGGATAAGTTGCCGATTGATTTCCAGGCTGCGGCTTTAGCCGAGGAGATGAACCTGAATATCGTCACCTGTGCTTTGAATGGCGGAGAGGACTATGAGTTGCTGTTCACTTGCTCTCTGGACGACTATGAGAAACTCATTCCGATGGAGGATCTCTATATTATCGGTCATATCACGAAGCAGGAGTACGGATGTAATCTGATTGGCCGAAACGGAGAAGAGTTAGCCCTCAAGGCCCAAGGTTGGAACGCGTTTAAAGAATGAAGCATATAGCGATCATATTAGCCGGCGGAACGGGTAGCAGAGTAGGTGGGGAAACCCCGAAGCAGTTGTTGCCTTTACAGGACGGGCGCTCGATTTTAGAGCACTCGGTAGATGCGTTTGAACAGGCGATTCCTATTCACGAGATCGTCATCGTGATGCACCCGGATTGGTTGAAAGAAGCGGAGGAAATAGTGGCGCGCAATTCGTGGCACAAGGTGAAACGAATCATTGCCGGAGGCAGCGAGCGCTGGGAGAGTTCATGGAACGCCATCTCGTTCTTCCTCAAAGAGGACAAGAAAGATCCGGACACGTTCTATTGGTTTCACGACGCTGCGCGTCCGTTTGTGTCGCAGAATATTCTACGACGTGTAGCAGAGGCGCTCAGGAGTCATTTGGCAGTAACGGTAGCAGTGCCCGTAACGGACACGCTTTATAAAGTTGAAAGTTTAAAGTTGAAAGTTGAGAGTATTCCGTCGCGGACGGACTATATGCGTGCGCAGACGCCGCAAGCTTTCCACTATCTGGTTATAGGTCCCGCCTACATGCGTGCGATAGAAAAAGGAAAGATAGAAGCGACAGACGATGTGGGTATCCTGATGAAGTACAATCCCGAGGTGGAAGTATGCATTGTGGAAGGCGACGAAGCAAACAAGAAAATCACGTATAAGGAAGACCTGGGGGAAAGGTGAAAGTTGAAAGTTGAAAGGATGAAGGTTGTTATTTTAGGAACATCATGGCCATATCGCGGTGGGTTAGCTACGTTCAACGAACGCTTGGCTAAGCAGTTTGTGTCCGAAGGACATGAAGTGGAGATTTGGACTTTTACGCTGCAATATCCGTCATTCCTCTTCCCCGGTAAGACGCAATATACGGAAGAGGCCGCGCCGAAGGGTTTGATCATCCGCAGGGAATTAAATTCCTGCAATCCGCTGAACTGGATCCGTGTGGGGAAAGCGATTCGTAAAGCCGCACCGGATATGCTTATATGCTGCTACTGGATGTCGTTCTTTGCACCTGCGTACGGGTTCATATCAAAGATGGCGCGCAAGAACGGCAAGACGAAATGCATAGCATTGGTGCATAACATGATTCCGCATGAGCCGAATATACTGGATAAACTGTTTGCGCCGTATTTTGTGAAGAGTCAAGACGGCTTTGTGGCGCTTTCGGACAGCGTCGTAAAAGACATAGATCATTTGGACAAAAAGAACAAACCGAAAACTTTCTCGCCGCACCCGATATACGATCATTACGGCGAGCGGATGACGAAAGAAGAAGCCTGCAAAGCTTTGAATCTGCCGGCCGACAAGGACTATATGTTGTTCTTCGGATTAGTGCGCGCGTATAAGGGTTTGGACCTGTTGCTGGAGGCTTTCGGAGAAGTGAAAGAAGAACTGCCGAACTTGCAGTTGATTATCGCGGGAGAGTTTTATGAGGATGAAGCGAAGTACCGCGCGCAGATAGCGCAGTTGGGTTTGGAACAACGGGTGATTGTTCGCAATGAGTTTATTCCCGATGGCGATTTGAGGAAGTATTTCGGTGCGTCGGATCTAATTGTACAACCGTATAAGACGGCTACGCAGAGCGGCGTGACACAGGTCGCCTTCCATTTCGAGAAACCGATGCTGGTGACGAATGTAGGAGGGTTAGGTGAGATTGTGCATGACGGAAAGATGGGTTATGCTTGTGCGCCGGAAGCGAAGGCAATCGCGAAAGACTTGGAGGATTATTTTGAGAACAAGCGGCAGAAAGCCTTCACAGCGTATCTAAAGAAGGAGAAAACGAAATACGCATGGTCGAACATGACGCGTGCGTTTTGGAAGGTGAAAGGTGAAAGGTGAAAGGAAAAAGGTAATGGAGACAGAAGATCAAATATTATTGCGTGCTGCGGACTGTTTGCAATGCGAGGCGCAGGCCATCGAGGCGCTTGTGCCGCGTTTGGGAGAGGATTTCGTGCGCGCTGTGCAGGCTATACAAGCATGCAAAGGAAAGATTGTGGTAACGGGTGTGGGGAAGTCCGGACATATCGGATCGAAGATAGCGGCTACCTTGGCAAGTACGGGTACACCGGCGTTTTTCCTCAATCCGCTGGATGCCTATCACGGCGATTTGGGTATGCTCACGGAGAACGATTTAGTGTTGGCTATTTCGTATTCCGGCGCGACGGAAGAGTTGTTGCGCTTCCTGCCGCTGATTCAGGCAAAGAAGATTAAGATCATCGGCATGACGGGAAAGGCAGATAGCCTGTTAGCCAAATATTCGGATATTCATCTGAGTATCGCGGTGGAGCGCGAGGCCGATCCGCTGAATCTCATTCCGACAGCCAGTACCACGGCTACTTTAGCGCTCGGCGACGCGTTGGCGTGTGCACTCGTGGAGGCGAAACATTTCCAACCGACGGACTTCGCGCAGTTACATCCGGGCGGAGATCTGGGACGTAAGTTGCTTGCGAAAGTAGAAGAGGTAATGTTCACAGAGAACCTGCCGTTTGTTCGCCCGAATATGCCGCTTAGCGAAGCGATTGAGGTAGTGACCAATGGAAAATTAGGCGTTGGTATTGTGATGGAAAACGAAGCGTTGGTAGGAATTATCACGGATGGCGATATCCGTCGGGCGATGCAGAAGTTAGGACAAGCTTTCTTCGCCACGCCGGTAGCGGATATTATGAGTAAGAACCCGAAGACGATAAGCAGCAATGCGAAGATTGTGGAGGCCGGCGAGACGATGAATCATCACTCGATACATACCTTGGTGGTGGTTGATGAGAACAAAGTAGTAGGTATTATAGACTCGTTCTCCTGCCTGCCCGGAACACGTTTTTACCATTAGATGCATAGGACGAGGGTAGGCAATCCTCAGGAGAATATCCAACGAATAATTAACGAATATCTAACTAATAACTAACGCAGCTTACGCTAAAGCTCAGTACGATTCGCGATGAAATCGCTCATATGAACTTTCGCTTTGCGCTGCGCTTCCCCACAGCAAACAGCCGCAGGCTTCGGTTTACTCTGGGGACCCCAAGAAAGGAAAGATTATGATTATAAAACTCTTTTTGACAGACGTAGACGGGTGTCTGACGGACACGGGAATGTACTACTCGGCGAATGGCGAGGAGATGAAGCGATTCTGTGTGTACGACGGCATGGGAATGGTGTTGCTGCGGCAGGCCGGAATTCCGTGCGGCATCCTGACGTCGGAGCAATCGCTTATCGTGAATGCCAGGGCGGAGAAGTTGAAGTTGGATTTTCTGTATTTGGGCGTAGGCAGTAAGGTGAACCCAAAGTGCTTGACCAAGTTGGAAGCAGCGCAAGAGATATGTGTGAAATTGGGCATTGGTCTAGAGAATGTTTGTTATGTAGGGGATGATGTGAATGATATCGACTTGCTGAGCGCCGTAGGCTATCCCTGCTGTCCGCCGAACGCACGGCCGGAAGTGAAGGCTATCAAGGGAATCAAGGTGTTAAAGACGCCAGGAGGGCAAGGAGCAATACGCGAGATTGCGGATGAGATATTAAAAGTGCAAAGCAAAAAATAACATGTCAGTATTGACAGTTTTGTCAGTTTGTAGGGCGCGAAGGCTGATAAAATCAGGAAACTGACAATAATGACAAAACTGACAAAACAAAAAAATAACATGGCACAAATGGCATAAGTGACAAAAGTTTTGCCAAAGTTGCCACTTATGCCAGAGCAAATTTTTAGAAAGAAACTAAATAGCGAAGATAATGAAAGTAGTAGCGATGGTGCCTATAAAGCTGAATAGCGAGCGGGTAAAGGAAAAGAATCTTCGACCGTTTCATGACGGGAAGCCGCTTGTTCAGTTTATATTAGAGGCGCTTGTGAAGACCAAGCGGGTAGATGAGGTGTATGTATATTGCAGTAGTGAACGCATTCAAGAGTATTTGATAGACGGAGTGAAGTTCCTGAAACGTCCGGAGTATTTGGATGGGAACGGATGTAACTGCAATGACATTATCCGTGAGTTCATGAAGGTGGTGGATGCAGATTATTATGTGGTATCCCATGCAACTGCTCCGTTTACAACTCCCGAGAGTATAGACCGATGTGTGGCGAGTGTAGTTGATGGCGATGAATATGATTCGGCATTTACGGTAGAGAAGATTCAGACGTTCTTGTGGAGCAAAGGCCAGCCTATGAATTTCGATCCGGACCATTTCCCGAGAACGCAAGATTTGGATCCCATCTATATGGAGACATCGGGTGCGTTTGTATTTCCGAAGTGGGTGTTCGAGAAGTACAACCGCAGGGTAGGTATTAAGCCGTGTTTGGTAGAGGTAGAACCTGTTGAAAGTTCGGATATAGATACGGAGTATGATATGATGGTAGCTCAGGCTATCTATAAACACATGCAAGAAAGTAAGTAATATGAGCGCAAAAGTACATATAGTAGATTGCACGATCCGTGATGGCGGATATCTGTTTGACAAAAATTCTGATCCGGAATTTGTTAAAGGTATCATACAAGGTTTGGTAGATGCCGGCATTGATTATTTGGAGACAGGCTTTTTGCAAAGCAAGGTGAATGGAGAGAGCATCGTCTATCACAATTCGAAGGATGTGATAAAGTATTTGCCGACTGATGCGAAGAATACTACTTATTTGGGATTCTGCGATAATAGTCGCTACACACCGGAAGAGTTGGATGAGTGTGACGGAAAGTCTTTTAAATGGCTTCGTATTTCCTTTGCAAAGCACGAGATAGAGGCTTCGTTGCGATTCTGCAAGGCCGCGATGGAGAAGGGATATCGTGTGCAATTCAATCCGATGGATAGTATCAGTTATACGGCAGAGGAACGTGCGGCATTGATAGAGAAAGTAAACAAGATAAAACCGGCAGTATTCTCCATCGTAGATACGTTCGGAGCAATGTACATGACGGACTTGGTTGCTATCTTCCGGCAGTTTAATGAGTTGTTAGATAAAGATATTATGATAGGTCTTCACTCTCATGACAATTTAGGACTTTCGTGTGCTTTGGCAGAACGAATGGTGGAATTGTCAGAAGAGGCAGGAAGAGAGATTTGCATTGATGGTTCGTTGTTTGGCATGGGACGCGGAGCAGGTAATGCGAAGACGGAATTGTTAGCGGATTATTTGAATAAACATTGTGGCACGAACTATAATATCCCGGTACTGCTTGAAACGATAGATAAGTATATAGTACCGGTATTGGATCATATCCATTGGGGCTATGATTTGCCGATGTTTATCTGCGGTACGAAGCACTCGCATGTAGATAATGTGAATCATTTGAAGAAAGCAACGGATAGCACGATTACCGATATCTATAATGTGGTAGAAATGCTGACACCGCAACAACGCACAAGATATGGGGCTGGCTATTCTAAAACGGACTTCTCGCAGTTGGATGAGAAGTTTGAAGAGTATAAAAACAAAAAGCAATAAGATATGAATTGCTCGGAATATTTGGTGGATTTTCTTATTAAGAACGGTGTGACAGATGTCTTCGGCTATGCCGGAGGTTATATCGTACCGTTCATGGACGCATTGTATGCACGGAAGGATGAGATAAATGTTCACGTATGTTATAATGAACAAGGATGTTCGTTTGCAGCAAACGGGTACGCGCGTACAAGCGGTAAATTAGGAGTGTATTTTACCACATCCGGTCCCGGAGCGGTTAATGCGTTAGGCGGACTTGCTGATGCATGGTTTGACGGAATACCTGTTATGGGTATCTGTGGCAATGTGCCGACGCATGAGATGAAAGGATTCTCGGGTGTTCGTCAGAATGGTTTTCAGGAAATGGATGTTGTATCGATGACGCGTCATATCACGAAACTTTCCGTTACTCCGAATAGTGCAGAGGAGTTTCCTGAGATTGTGTCGAGGGCATATAAATTAGCAACAATAGGTAGGAAAGGAGGAGTTTTAATTGATTTTCCCTTTAACATACAAAAAGCCGGTATTACTGGTAGGTAATGGCGTTCGTTCTGCAGGAGCAGCGGAGCAAGTGTATCAGTTTGCCAAGAAGACGCAAATCCCTGTACTCACGACGATGAACGCGGTGGACTTGGCCCAGGATGATGTACGTATTGGATTTATCGGTACGTATGGGAATCGCGTTGCAAATATGATCTTGGATGAGTGCGATTTGAT
The DNA here is from genome assembly GCA_017446455.1 of Paludibacteraceae bacterium. GTDB lineage: Bacteria > Bacteroidota > Bacteroidia > Bacteroidales > Paludibacteraceae > Colicola. The sequence goes on along the minus strand of JAFSQV010000028.1, from coordinate 25,060 downwards.
TATATCTGTAGGCGCTCGTCTTGGTTTAAGACAAATCGGTCATATCCGCGAAAATTTTGCTCCTAAGGCGAAACTCATTCGTGTAGATGTAGATACCAATGAGATGAGTAGAGTCGTAAAAGATGACGAGCAAGATTATTTGATGGATGCAGCGGAGTTTATGAATAATCTGTTGCAAGAAGAAATTCCGCAATACACGGAATGGCACGATCGTTGTCATCAGGCTAAGAAACTATTGAAGGCATATGATAATGTATTGGGTAATGATGTAATAGCAAAAATATCGTCATTGCTGATACCGAATCCCGTTGTAGCCGTTGATGTCGGTCAAAATCAATGTTGGGCGGCTCAGTCTCTGCACTTAAAAGGAGAACAAGGAAGGATTCTGATAGGTGGCGGATATGGTTCTATGGGCTGCGGTTTGCCTTATGCAATAGGTGCGTCAATATCAACCAATAATGGTCTTGTATATTGTTTAACAGGAGATGGTGGGCTGCAGATGAATATTCAAGAGTTGGAGACTGTTGTTCGGGAACACTTACCGATAAAGATAATTGTTCTTAACAATAAAGCGTTAGGCAAGATTTCTGAGATCCAGTCCGGTTCTTATGGACATCGTTATGCACAGACGACTCCGTCAAGCGGGTATACTGTACCTGATTTTGAGAAAATTGCGAAAGCTTATGGTATTAAGGCGGCGACATTGGATACTTATCAATCATTGGATGATTTTTCCAGATGGATGAAGGATAATGAGCCGTGCCTTATTAATATACTGATGCCGGAAGATACGTTGCTGATACCGAAGATTAAATGGGAAACAGGTAAGATAGCACCGGCTTTGTCCGAAGATTTGTTGGAGAAAGTAACTCAATTATTGGAGGGTGAGATATGATACGGTTTTTAGTAATGGATGTAGATGGCACGCTGACTGACGGGAAAATCTACATGGGGCAAGACGGTGAACTATTTAAGGCTTTTGATATTAAGGATGGATATGGAGTAAAATGCCTTTTGCCGGAAGCGAATATTATTCCAATTGTTATCACTGCTCGAAATAGCCGAATAGTTGAGAATCGGTGTAGCGAGATGGGTGTAACGGAATTGTATCAAGGCAAAATGGATAAATATGAAGCGTTAATACAAGTCTTGAAAAAGTATTCCGAACTAGATAGAACGGAGTATACATTAGCGAATGTTGCATATGTGGGAGATGATTTGTTAGACTTGCAATGTATGCAACCAATCAAAGAGGCTGGCGGATTCGTAGCTTGTCCCAATGATGCTGTGGAAGAGGTAAAAGATATTGTTAATTATATCTCTGTTAAGAATGCGGGAAATGGCGCAGTAAGAGAGATAATAGAGAAGATAATAAATGCACAGCATACTTGTAATATGTAATACGCCATTCCAATTCGTGGTAATAGCCCATATCCTTTCTTTATACTATAAAGGATATGAGGTGGATATCGTTATCTCGAATCAGTTTAAGGATAGTTGGAGAGTGGTTGAAAACGCCAAGAAGAGTAGACTCTTCAGAAAAGTATATTATATTAATAATGTGTCTTATAAACGCGGTAACTCTTTATCCCGTCGATTAGATTTCTACAATCGGATAATTTTGAGTTATTGGTATGCTATTCGAATCGGTCGTACAAACTATGATGATATATTATTTTCTAATATCCAGATATTCACAAAAGTTCTCATTTCTATAGCAAGGCGGAAAAACAAAGAATGCAAAATCCATATAGCGGAAGAAGGATTGGGTACCTATTCAAAATTATATGGAGAAAGCGATTCCCCAAGTACTTTATATAGGAAGTATGTAGATCATGAAGGAGTACTTGCCAAATTATCAACGTTGTATCTTTTTAATCCTCAATTTCTAACATGGGACTTTCCGCAGGATAAGATATGTAAACTACCTTTACTTGATGCTCATAATTCCTCCTATATGAATATGCTTAATATCTTATTTGATTACAAGCATTGTAAAGATAGCTATGATAAAAAGTACATATTCTTTGAGGAATCTTATTATGCAGAAGGAGAAGAAGTTCCGGATGTAGAAATCGTAGATCGAATAGCGGGAAAAGTTGGCAAAGAAAATATAATGGTGAAGGTGCATCCAAGAAACCCGATAAACCGATTTAAGGAATTAGGATACAAGACTAATGAAGATAGTTTTATACCATGGGAATTAATCGTGCTGAACCAAGACATGAGAGATAAGGTATTTATTACGATAGCTTCCGGTGCGGCAATTAATCCATTCTTGTATATGGGTTTGCCAATAATCAGTTATTCTCTTCTTAATTGTCTGGAGCATCGTCCGGGCATCATGAGTACCTCAGTCGGGGATATTATGGCACAGGCATATGCTGCATATCCTGATGTGCTGATTGCTCCTAAGACAATAGATGAGTTTATGTCGAAAATAGCATAAAGATAGATGACGCATAAATCGTTTTTATACAAGATAAAGCATCGTTTGTTTTCTAAAGACAAGGATGTGATGGCAATATGTGCGCGCAATGGAGCATATGAATATTTGCTGCGCTATAAATCGGCGTGCACAAAAGAATCGGACGAAGCGATTAGTCCCAAAGAGAAAATAATATGGACGTGTTGGCTTCAAGGAGAAGAAAATGCACCTCTTATTGTACAAAGATGCTTAGATTCGATACGTCAACATGCGGGCGACTATAAAGTTATAGTTTTGTCACAAGAGACAATATCCAAATATGTGGAAGTGCCTATATATATTGAACAAAAACATCAACAAGGCATAATTCCACACGCACATTATACAGATATTGTACGTATGTTGTTGCTAAACAGATATGGAGGTATTTGGATTGACTCGACCATCCTATTAACTGGAGAAATACCGCAATATGTCACAGAGACGCCGCTATTTGTATTTCAACGAGAGCCGGAAGGACAGGTCGAGATGGGGATATGCTTTATCTCAAGTGACAAAAATCATCCAATATTGCGCGCACAATTGGCATTGCTTTTGGAATATTGGAAACATGAGAATAACTTAGTCTCATATAGCATTTTCCATTTGTTCTGGACAATGGCGGTCCATTCTTCTTCAAAGTTACTGGAGTTATGGAAAGGAGTTCAATATATACCATGTGCAATCTTGGATATTTTAATGCATGACTTATCTACGCAGTATTCTGAAGATAGATGGGACGAAATTAAAAGAATATCTTCTATTCATAAACTGACCTATAAGTTCGACCAATTTGGCATCGATATCAATAAGAATGGCACATTCTATGATGTCTTAATTAACGGGAATAAGCCATGCTAACTGTTATTATTTGTACATACAATAGGGCGAAGTATATCGGCAATCTATTGGAGAGTATTGCTGCGAATGGTATGCCTAAAAGCGAATATGAGATCGTGCTTGTTGATAATAACTGCACGGATAATACGCGAGAGATCTGCGAGGCTTTTGCTAAAGCGCATAAAGATGTGAACTTCCGCTATGTGTTAGAACCGGAGCAGGGACTCTCTGCTGCGCGGAATAAGGGCATCAAGGAGGCGAAAGGAGAAGTCATAGTCTATATTGACGATGATGCGCTGGTAGATACATGGTATCTTCGGACTTATGCGGAGTGGTTTGCCATGCACCCCGAGACGATGGCTTGCGGAGGACCGATAGAGCCGTTGTACGAGACAGAAGAGCCGAGTTGGATGACGCCTTATACGAAGGCTTTATTGACAGCGTGGATGAACTATGGCGATAAGGTGCGCGAGTATCCGAAAGGACGTTATCCCGGAGGCGGGAATGCAGCATATCGCAAAGAGGTTTTCGATAAAGTCGGCTTGTTTAATACGGCGCTGGGGCGCAAAGGAGGAAACCTTATGGGATCGGAGGAGAAAGATATCTTCGATAAGATGCAGGCATTGGGTATGCAGGTTCTCTATCTGCCAACACCGGTCCTACATCATATTATCCCTCAAACCAAATTAGAGCCTGACTACTTCAATCGATTAACCACCCAAATAGGTATCAGCGAGCGGCAACGCACACTCGCGATAGGTAAGGGAAAATATTATAAACGTTTGTTCTCTGAATTCATTAAATGGTGCGGAACAATTGTATTACTTTGCGGCTATACAATAAGTTTCCACCCCGTTAAAGGATGGAAACTCATTCAATTCCGTGCGAATGTGACGCGCGGTTTACTTGGCCTTAGTCGGTAGCCAACCTTTCCATAATGGCCACGTAAGACAGCCTATTGTGATAAGCAGCAGAAGGATTGCTAGAGCATAACTCCATTTATCGAGAATTAGAGCTGTCGGTACAAATTGCATTGTGATCGTATGTTCGCCGGCCGGAATAACAGCGGCGCGGAGGATGTAATTGGCACGGCCGAGTGCAATCTCTTTTCCATCGACATAGATATGCCATCCCTCCGGATAATAGATCTCTGAGAAGACGGCTATGCGGTCGTTGGCATTCTTAGCGTAGTAGGTGAGTGCATTGGGCTTGTATTCTGTCAACACGATCTCATCATTCTCATTCGGCTGCGGTGCACAAGTGAGTATTTCTCGGAACTTTTCATCCGCAACCGCGGACTTAGTCAGATCAAGCGTATTGAGCGCTGCACTCTCATCGTCGGGCGTAGGTACAAAAAGCACCTCGTTAACAAACCACGCATTGCCCATCGCATCGGGGTTGGGGTATACGCCTTGACGAGTGACGATATATTTGGTGTTGAGCATGTTGAGTACATTCCAGTTCATTTTGGAGATATGCTCATCAATGAGGTCTTGGTAGCGACGTAACTTAACAGCAGAGTAGCCACCGATGGATTTGAGACGGTAACTGGTTCGCGCGTCGTTGAAAGTGTTGGTGTTCAGGTTCAGTACGCGATAATCGAGACTCTTATCTTGGAGAATCTCCTCTTCCCACGGTTGCATCTTGAAGAATGCATCGCTCTCTTTCTGCTTAACAAAGTTATCGTTATTGAAGAAACGCTTGTTAACCGGAGTCATATCCGCGAGAATGAGTACGAGCATACCTCCATAAAGGACGTACGACCAAGTCGGCTTATCTTCTTTCTGTTTCTGCCATGCGTACCAATAGATAAGCGCGCAGCCTAAGAGGACGAAGAGTAACGAACGCCAAGCGTCGGCTTTGAGCATTGCTACGCGCTGGTCTAAGACCGCATCATAAACCCACTGCGGCATCTGGCCTTTCCATTGCGCATCGTAACTACTGGTCATATCGATACTACCGGCAAAGAGTGCGGCAAAAAGACATATACCGGCGGTGATGCCTCCGGCGATTAGGAGGTTCGGGCGCAGTTTGTTCCATTCTATCTCTCCAGATACGATACGCTGGAGCGCCATGAAACCGAGTAATGGCATGGTGATCTCTGCAACTACGAGGATGGACTCTACGGCGCGGAACTTATTGTACATCGGGAAATAGTTGAAGAACAGCTCCGTCAGCCACATCATGTTCTTTCCCCACGCGAGGAAGATAGACATGAGTGTAGCAAAGAGGAGCGCCCACTTGTATGGTCCCGGTACGATGAGTAAGCCGAGCAAGAAGAGGAAGCAGATAATTGCACCGACATACACGGCTCCGGAGGTGAACATCTTCTCGCCTCGATAGGTAGGTGCATGTTCACAGAACTGCTCTGCATCGCGCTTCGAGACACCCTGTTTGCGGAGCGCTTTGCATAGTTCTGAGTCTTTGCCGACATTGTATCCGCTGGCGCCACCTTCCCAGTTCGGGATAAGGAGCGTCATCGTTTCGCCTTTGCCGTAACTCCAATCAGTAGCATATTTGATGTCAAGACCTTCTGCGGGGGCATTCTCTGCTTGCTTAGTGAGTTCGCTATGCCCGCCACGCATGGTCTGCTTCAGATAGGAGTTGTTCATCTCCATCCAACTCCATTTAGTACCTAAGATCAGTCCTAAGCACAGAACCAGAATGCCGACCGATATGCCTAATTCCTTCCATTGTTTATCGCGGATATGGATATACAACTCTGCACAAGCCATTACACCAATCAGCATGGCGATGTAATAACTCATCTGCGGATGGGAAGTGATGCCCAAAAAACCGTAAAGGAGGAATAATGGTATACCCAACCAATATTTGCGACGCATGATGGCATAGAACCCACCAATCATCGGTCCTAACAGCCCTAATGCGGTCGCTTTTGTCATGTGACCAGCAGGGATGATAAGGAAAAAATAACTACTGAGACCCAGCGCCAAACCACCGACTATACTGAGCCATGGATTCACACCGAAACAGATGAGCATCAAGAAGAATCCAAAGAAATAAGCGAAGATTAAACCTATGGCTTCCATCTTTCCGGCAAAGCCAAAGTGTAACGTTTCGGTAATAGTGTTACGGAACTGGCCGGAAGGTAAACTACCGGTGACTTGATACGTAGGCATGCCTCCGAACATCGAGTTTGTCCACCAGGTCGTCTCACCGGTTTTGGCACGGTATTCAAGGGCTTCATTGGCAGCACCTTGCCAGTTCATCGTATCGCCGGCATAGAGCACTTTGCCTTCCAAGAGCGGGCTGCAGTAGAGCACAGCAAAGCCAATAAAAACGACCAGTGCGACCAAATAAGGTGCGATTTGTTTCCAGTTTATTTTCATTGTTTAATCATTTTGCGGATTGCACATAGTTCCTCTTTGACGCGCAGCAGGATTTCCAGTGCCGCTTGGCGTTCATCGGATTTCTTGTGGTTGCCTTTGAGTTCTTTGCGGATGGCTTCGATGCGCGTGATCTTCAGTTCGTCGCGGATATATTTGATGCGCTTGATGATTTCTTGATCGGCCCGCGTATAGTAGCGGTTACCATGCCCGTCTTTGCGCGGGTTGAGTTCATCAAACTGCTTCTCCCAATACCGCAGCGTGGTGGCAGGAACTCCTGTCTCCTGTTCGGTTTCGCGCAGCGAGTAATATATTTTCTCGATCTCAGCCATTACTTGCAGATTTTCAATTTCTGGCCTTCCCGAATGTTGTCACTCTTCAGCTTGTTCCATTGCTTGAGTTGCTTCACCGTACAATGGAAGCGCTTCGCAATGCCGCCGAGCGTGTCGCCTCGTTTAATCTTATAATAGGTGACACCGTTGGCACGATAAGCTCCGTTGATAGAAGTGACTTTTGCCATGTCTATCTCTGCACGGCGGTTGTTGATGAGGCTGTCTGCTTTGTAGGCAATGATAGAGTCTTGCTGGTCAATAAACAATCCTACTTTGTCGGACGGCAGGCACAGCGCGTAAGGAGTGCCACCGGGGAGGATGTCGCGCGAGTACTGCGGGTTGAGGCGGCGCAGTTCATCCATGCTGATATAGAGGTTCTCACTCACCTGTTGCAAGTGCAACCGCTGCGTAGTGCGAATCGTATCAGTGATCATGGATTTATTCTCTATCGGCGCCTTGCATATACCGTGCTCTTGACCATAGTTCATCGCGTAGTTGGCGGCGATGAAGATAGGTACGTAGTTGCGGGTCTCCAATGGCAAGTACGGGTAGATCGACCAGAAGTCGCGTTTTCCACCGGCACGACGGATGGCTTTATTGACATTGCCACTGCCGCAGTTATAGGCGGCGATGACGAGGTTCCAATCTTGGTAGACATTGTACATGCTGCTGAGGAAGCGGCAGGCAGCGTCGGTGGCTTTGATCACATCCATTCGTTCGTCCACGAGCGAGTTGATCTCCAATCCGAACAGTTTACCGGTAGCCGGCATGAACTGCCACAGACCAGCAGCGCCGGCATGTGAGCGGGCCATGGGGTTGAGGGCCGACTCGATGATAGGCACGCAGCGCAGTTCATACGGTAGGTTATAGCGCGCGAGGGCTTCCTCGAAAATCGGGAAATAATACTCGCTCATGCGCATGAGGCGTGCTACTTGCTTAGGCTTATGCTTGACGTAGCGCAAGATGAAGGCCCGTACGCGTTCGTTATACGGCAACTCAATGACGCAAGGCAAGGCTTGCAGACGCGCCTTATAGACAGAGTCGGGAAGAGTGACCGTATCGTGCAAGGCGACGCAGTCCGTCGTGTCGAGCCATCTGAGACTCCATTCTAAGGAACGCATCTCGATATCCGAGAGCTCGCTGTCACTCCACGAGAGATAGAAAGGAGGGATTGGCTCAACGATGGTATCTGCCAACACAACGGTGTCAGCAGGCACACTGTCGGCGACTTGCATAGGCACTAACTCCAGCGACTCTACATCCGTGGAGTCCTTGGCAATACTGTCCGTTACTACCTCTTGCGCCTGCATCGCGGTGAGGCAGCAGAGGGATAGAAATATGAATAAGATCTTTTTCAAAACTGTATAGCTAATTTTAATTCAGCGCTCTGTTGGTGCTGATAGTCATAATAAATCTGCGGTTCTATATTGAGGGATAAATCGGGCGATATGTCATAATCGAATAATTGGGCATCTACATAGGCGTCAATGAGAGACAGGGCGTAGACGATCACGACAGCCAAGATCGAGTAGTCGCGGTAGCGCCGGAAGATCTGTTGCCGGTTGTCGAGCGTCTTCACCCAAGTATTCGCCCCGCCTACGCGCTGCAGGTTATAGCCATCAGGTATGACGGCGATGTAACTCTTCGAGGGGTCTTCACTTACCGTACCTGCTTGGATATCGTTGTAGAGGTCGAGGTAAGCCATTTTGTAATTGGAATAGCGGTTCTGGGTCCAATTGATGGCATAGCCGCAACCCATGAAGGCGCCATACACGATAGGCAACTTCCAGTAGGATTTGTTGTATATCTGTCCTGCTCCCGGGCATATGACCCCTAACCAGACCGCCTTAATGGCATCGGGTTTCTTGTAGAAGGTGCTATCCTCTTTTTGCTGCTGGGCTTGCGCCAAGAGCGGAAGCATCATCAGTACTATGTAGAGCCAACGTTTCAACTGATTTTCGCAATAATATCGGCTAATTCGTCGTTGTCGGCAAAACGAATAATGAGTTTACCGGCCTGAATCTTCACGTTGTGGCCAAGTTTGGCGCTCAGTTCGTTCTGCAACTCATCGTAGGGGTTGAGGGTCGGTTTGGCGGGTTTCTTCTCTTTCTTTCCTTCTTGCGCGAGCGCTTCCACTTGACGCACGGAGAGTCCTTCGCGCAGAATACGCTGGTAGAGCGCTAACTGACGTTCTGCCGAAGGTGTGCCGAGGATGGCGCGAGCATGGCCCATGTCGATCTTGTGCTCTTTGATACCGACTTGTATCTCTGCCGGCAGTTTAAGCAGGCGGAGGTAGTTGGCTACCGTGGCGCGCTTCTTGCCTACGCGCTCGGACATACGCTCCTGCGTGAGGTTATAGTCATCCATGAGGCGTTGGTAAGCCAAGGCTATTTCGATAGCGTCCAAGTCTTCACGCTGGATATTCTCGATGAGGGCCCACTCCATGACCTGCTCATCTTTGGCGGTGCGGATATACGCGGGGATGCGCTCCAAGCCCGCCATCTTACTTGCGCGAAAACGACGTTCACCGGCGATGATCATATAGGTGTCGTCGCCGTTGTCGCGCAACGTGATAGGCGAGATGACACCATGCTCGCGGATGGAGTCGGCTAACTCTTGCAGCGCCTCTTCATCGAAGGTGCGGCGCGGCTGGTCAGGGTTCGCTACAATCTTCGCGAGTTCGATCTCCGAGATAGAGCTGCCGCCGTTGGTATCTACATGCGAGGTGTCGATGAGTGCATCGAGGCCTCGTCCGAGTCCTGTCATCTTTTTCATAAGGATTGTCGTTTAATAAGTTCTTTGGCTAAGGAGGTGTAGTTCTGCGCACCCTTCGACGACGGGTCATAGTCCAGGACGGAGACACCGTGCGAGGGCGCTTCGCTGAGGCGTACGTTGCGGGCGATGACGGTATTGAACACGAGGTCGCCGAAGTGACGCTTCACCTCTTCATATACCTGATTGCTGAGGCGCAGGCGGTTGTCATACATCGTCAACAGGAAACCTTCGATCTTCAAGGCCGGGTTGAGTTTGGACTTGATGATCTTGATGGTGTTCAGCAGTTTGGCGATACCTTCGAGGGCGAAGAACTCACATTGTACCGGGATGATGACGCTGTCGCTGGCCGTGAGGGCGTTAACAGTGATCAGGCCGAGGGACGGACTACAGTCGATGAGGATGTAGTCATAATCATCCCTAATCTGCTCAAGGACGCGCTTGAGGAGCGTCTCGCGGTGCTCGAGGTTCAACATCTCTATCTCAGCGCCTACCAGGTCGATATGACTCGGGATGAGCCACAGGTTCTTGGTGTTAGTCGCCACGATAGCGGTGTGCGGGTTGATGCCGTTTACCAGACACTCATAGATGGTGTTGTCCATTTCTTTGATCTCAACTCCGAGACCCGACGAAGTGTTCGCCTGCGGGTCGGCGTCGATGAGCAACACGCGCTTGCCTTGATGAGCCAGGGCGGCTGCCAAGTTAATAGAAGTAGTCGTTTTTCCGACGCCTCCTTTTTGGTTCGCTAATGAAATAATTTTACTCATATAGTTGTTGTATTATTGTTTCTGCTTCAATCTGCCGGCAGGCGTAGTTGCCATACCGACAATGGTTGGTGCCGTGACAGGTACAGGGACGGCATCGTAAGTCGTTGCGCTGGATAATATCTTCGCAGCGTTGTTTCCATCCGGCGAAGCCTATCAGCGGGTGGGTTGCGCACCATACACTGATGGCGCGAAGGCCCACAAGGCTCGAGAGGTGCTGGTTCGCACTATCCATGCAGATCATCGCCTCAAGTTGGCGCATGAGCTCCAGTTCTTCTTCCAGTTTCAGTTGCCCGGCGACGCTTGTGGTGCGCGGGAAGACGGACGCCCACTGGCGTAACATCTCACATTCTACCGCACCTGCTCCGAAGAGGAACACCCGTGTGTCAGGATCTTGCGTCAAGCGCTCTATGATGTCTTTGGTCACGCGGTAGGGCAGCATGTTCGAGCGCGATTTGGCGAAGGGCGCGAGTCCAATCCATCGTCCTTCTTTGGGTCCGAATCGTTCTTCGATTGTCTGTGCTGCGGCGCGGTTGATCTTGATGGCTTCAAAGTCTCTATCGGTCTCCAGTCCGGCTCTGCGGAAGGTTGCTTCATAGCGATCGAACTCCGTAGGAAGGTTTCTGCTGCCAATGCCCCATACGGTGATGAAGTGCTTGCGGATGCGACCATAACGGATGCGCGTGACATGCTTGCCGCTCAGGAGCATGAACAGGTCAAAGACCCGCGTGCGAAGGACATCCTGAAGGTCGATGACGGCATCGGCTTCATGCCGCAAGTGTCGCCATAGGCGCCATACTCCGCGCCAGTTGAGGTGGTTGTCCACTTCCCAGAACACCACGTTGGGCATGGAAGCGAACATCGCCCCGAGTTTTTTCTTGCTCGCTACAATGAATCGATCATTCGGATAGCGACGGCTGAGGGAAGCAATAACGGGCACTGTCATCGCTACATTTCCAAGTGTCGCCAATCGAATAATCAAGTACGTCATTGTTGCGTGTTATTTTTCTTTCCATTCACTCCAGGTTGCCCCGAAGAAATATGTCAATGTATCGCCGAGTTGGTAGTCCTTTACAGCTATCAAGTTTCCGTCCTGTATGTCGGTGACGGTAGCATCGGGTGTGCGGACAGTGAGGTAAATACGTCCCTGCGAAGTGCTGCCGTTAAAGTCGTAGTTCATCTGCGCCGCCGTCTTGTCGCTCAGCGCATCCTCTTCGTAATAGACCGTACCCAATTCTTCATACACCTCGAAGTGGTCGATTGTATCGTGCATGTATATACCGCCTCCGACAAGCAGTTCGCCGTCGTAGCTTCCGGTCAGTACCACCTCTGCGCGGTTCATCGGTTCACCGGCTTCGGCGGTGATGGTGATTGTCTCTTGGAGGATATGTCCGGCTACGAGCAAGCTGTCATATTCCAGACGGAAGACGAAGCGCTCGGGGGTTTGCTCGAGGATAGTCCAACGGTCATAGGGGCCTCCGATATAGGTAGTGTCGTTCGCCAATACGATGAGTCCGCCGGCGCCGCAGGTATGACCGACTTTGTAACAGTCGAGACCTTTGCCGTAGTTGATATGGTACGGCAGACCGAGGACATGCTCGCGGTAATAGAAACTATCCACGATGAGTTCCGGCGAAGCCTTGAGCCAGAGATCCACGCCGTTCGAAGGGTTCTCGGCCTTGAGGGCAGGTCCGTACATGCGGAAAGCCGCATACTCGTTTTCCCACGCGAAGTCATCCTTGCGCTCCGGTACATAGCGACCGAATACCTTCGGCTGAACGGCCTCTTTATGACACGCGGTGAGGCTCAAGAGGGCGAATATGATAAACAAGTACTTTTTCATCTTTCTCTCATTCATTACTTCGGCTGACGGCCGATGTAGGCGAGAATACCGCCATCTACATACAGGATTTGTCCGTTGACTGCGTCCGAAGCGTGCGAAGCGAGGAAGACGGCAGGTGCACCGAGTTCGTCAGCTTCCAGCCAACGGCCGGCAGGAGTCTTGGCACATATGAACGCATCGAAGGGATGCTTGCTGCCGTCCGGCTGCGGCTCACGCAGCGGCGCGGTCTGTGGGGTAGCAATGTAGCCCGGTCCGAGACCGTTGCACTGGATATTATACTCGCCGTACTCGGAGCAGATGTTACGCGTCAGCATCTTCAGTCCGCCTTTGGCTGCGGCGTAGGCGCTAACCGTCTCTCGGCCGAGTTCCGACATCATGGAGCATATATTGATGATCTTTCCTTCGCGGCGCTCCATCATCTCCGGCAACACAGCTGCAGAGACGATATACGGGGCTACCAGATCAATGTCAATCACCTGCTGGAACTCTTCACGCTTCATTTCGTGCATCGGGATACGCTTGATGATACCTGCGTTGTTGACGAGGATATGAATCGGACCTACCTCTGCGTGGATTTGCTCCACGAGGGCTTTGACCGCTTTCTCGTCGGTCACGTCGCATACATAGCCATGCGCGTTGGTGATGCCTTCGGCGTGGTAGAGTTCATAGGCTTTATCGATCGCCTCTTGGCTGCGGGCATTGAAGATGATGTGGTCCGCACCGGCTTGCGCGAAAGCTTTTGCGATGGCAAAACCAATTCCGTAGCAACCACCTGTTACCCAGGCGTTCTTGCCTTCCAATGAAAATAAGTTCTTCATATTGTTCGTTTATTTTTTGCTCATTATGCTAGACCATAGCTAGACCATAGCTAGACCATATAAACTAGGTTGCTACTCTGTCTATTTCAGGTCAGTTATCTTACTGAAGTCCTGGTCTCCGTAGTCGAGGTTCTCGCCGCCCATACCCCAGATGAAGGTGTAGTTGTGGGTGGCTGCGGCAGAGTGAATGGACCACTCGGGCGAGAGAACCGCTTGGTTGCCTTTCATCCAAATGTGGCGGGTCTCTTCAACTTCACCCATGAAGTGGCAAACGGCTTGCTCTTCGGGTACCTCGAAATAGAAGTAAGCTTCCATGCGGCGGCTGTGGACGTGAGCCGGCATGGTGTTCCATACGCTACCTGTCGCGAGTTCGGTCATACCCATTTGCAGTTGGCAAGTAGGCAGCACCTGATTGACGAGCATCTTGTTGATGTCGCGTTCGTTGCTCATCTCGAGACTGCCCATATGGGCTACCACCGCATCGGCTTTCGTCACCTTCTTGTCGGGGTAGGTGCAGTGTGCTGTCGTGGAGTTGAAATAGAAGAGGGCGGGTTTGTTAGCGTCAAAGCTCTCGAACTTCACCTCGCGGTCACCGCGACCGAGGTACAGTGCTTCTTTATAGTCGAGTTCGAACACTTTGTCTCCGGCTATGACGCGACCTTTGCCGCCGACGTTGAAGATACCTATCTCACGGCGGGTGAGGAAGAACGGCGCTTTGAGCGGATCGATGGCTTCGAGCAGCAGGGTCTCGCCTACAGGCATTGCACCGCCGACAATCATGCGGTCGTACATGGAGTATACCATGTTCACTTCATTTTTCACAAACACATGCTCAATCAGGAAATCCTTGCGGAGACGAGTAGTGTCATAACTCTTTGCGTCCGTCGGGTTCGACGCATAACGCACTTCATAATTTGTTTTCATATCATTGTATTTTTGTTTTCTTTTTGATGGGCCACATCCATACGAAGTTCACACTCAGGTCCATAGGGCTGGCCATGGCGAAGTGGTCCGTAAGGGAAGTGCCGAAGACCCCTCCAAAGGCATATTCGAAGCGTGCCTCAATCTCATAGATGCCAGCGCGGACGGTAGGGAAGGAGACTCCGGTGCCGGCCATTAATCCCCAGTAGAAGGGGTGGTCAATAGGCTGGTATTCTGTCTGTCCAAGACCGTTAACGAGGACTCCTTTGTTGCCTTCATCCTTGACGCAGTAGCCGAGTTGCGGACCGAGGTTAAAGATCCAGCGGCAGGTTCGGCTACCGAAGTTCAGGTGCATGAGGATAGGCACGTTCACATAATGGAGGTTGCGCTCATAATGGTCGCCGGCCGCGTTTTTCTCCGCCCAGCCACGATGTACGTAGTTGAGTTCCATCTGGAAGGCACAGTATTTATGCCCGGCATAACGGAAGGTGATTCCTCCGTTGCCGCCGAGCACACAGGCGTTTGTTATCGGCGTCATATTCGATACGGTAGGATTGAACAGCACCGAACTGGCCGTCACACCACCGTGCACACCGAGGTAGAACTCCCGAGCGCGCAAGCGGGGTTGGGCATAGGAAGGAAGAAAATGAAAAATGAAAATGGAAAGGACCATCAGCCCTAACAACCTTTGTACTATGTTTCTTTCACCTTTCATCTTTCACCTTTCACTTTTCACTTTTCAACTTTCACTTCTACGCATGCGTTTTGGTATCCACCTTGTCTCACTTGTTGCCAGCGGATAGATGATTGGAGGCCAGTATGGGTTTGTTCGCCATTGAGCCATGCTACGAGGGCCTGCATCAGGTCATAGCCAAGCAGGTCATAACGCGGCGCTTCGGATACATGTTCTTCCGAGAAATAGGTTCTCCATTGTGCATCATAGGCCTCGAGGCTCGCGTTGCTCGAGAATAGCGAGGTATATACGACCGGGACACCCGGATTCTCTTTGGTCCAACTGAACTGGCTGATGAGGCGGATGCGATAGCCTTCTTCTTGCAGTTTGACGATATGGGGGATAGCCATACGTACTAACTGATAGCGGTCGCTGTGTAATAGGATGACGTTCTCTCTTTCCGGATCGAGGGCATAGGCCACAGAGTCCATCATTAAATCGTGCAAGCCCATGGCGGTGCAGGGTATACCTCGTACCCGCATCTGCTTACGGAGGGTACGGACGGATGCCGAGAGGTCTTCGTCTCGTACTTCAACAGCCACACAGTGGGCATGGCAGTGCCTGAGCCAAGCGCAGAGGCTGTCCGCTTCCTGCTCGTCCGTCGAGTTGAATTGGAGCACATAGGGATAGTTCTCCAGTTCGAGATCATCGCTGAAGGGCAGGAGCAACGGTACTTGGTGTTGCTCGCACCAAGAGGCCATGCGCTCTATCTGGATGGGATATACGAGGCCAAGGATGGCTTTAACGCTGTCTA
The DNA here is from genome assembly GCA_017446455.1 of Paludibacteraceae bacterium. Taxonomy (GTDB): domain Bacteria; phylum Bacteroidota; class Bacteroidia; order Bacteroidales; family Paludibacteraceae; genus Colicola. The sequence goes on along the minus strand of JAFSQV010000028.1, from coordinate 9,469 downwards.
AGTCCGTACTGTCGCAGAGAGCCGCGACACGACGTTCGCTCCGCTCGCTGTCGTAGACGCGTAGACGGTAGAGGATGCTGTCGTTCTGCAGGTCGTGGATGGCGAGGAGTGCGCCTTGGTAAAACTCCATCATACGCTCTGCGTTGGTGCTGCGTTTGGTCTGGCGACTCTCGAAAGGCAAGAGGATTGCCAGTTCAACGACACGACGGGTGTCGGGCACAAGACTGTCTGCAGCGAGCGAGTCTGTGGCAAGGGAAGCCACCGAAAGGGTTTCGGTAGTGAAGTGGTCTACCGAAGTACTCGGAGTTTCCTGAACAACCGGAACCTCGGGAACAATCGGAGTCTCCGGAACCACCGGAGTCACCTTCTTGACTACCGGGCGCTTGGTCGGCAGGAGGATGACTTCGCCGAAGTGGAGTCCGCGTTCGCGTAGTTGCGGGTTGAGACGAAGAATCTCGGACTGCGGTACATCGAAGTTGACTCCGACGCGATACAGACCTATGCCGCGTTCCACTTGATAACGGTATACCTCTTCCCCGTTGATAGTGTCGAGCGGGTAATTCAATAACTCCTGTGCCTTTGCCGGAACAAAGAGCAAAGCACAAAGAGCAAGGACTATAAATGCTTTATTTCTCATATCTACGTTTTCTTATAACAAACACTATGCCGCCGATGAGAGCCAAGATAGCGACGGGGCTAATGGTGCTTATTAGTTGGATCCTCATTCGTTCGTCATGTGCGCGCTTGTCGTTGAGTAAGCGCAGGGTGATGTCTTTCTCGCGGAGGGCGATGAGTCCTTCAGCATCCGTGAGCCAGAGTACGGCATTGACCACCATGTCGCGGTTAGAGAACTGCATGCCGCTATAGCGGTCGTAGCCCATGGGTAGGGCTTGGTTCTTCTGGAGCTCGTTGATGACGATGCTTCCGGAGGCGATGACTACTTGGCGGGTAGGAACGCCGATCTTACGAATCGGTTCGTCGGTCAACACACCTTCGGGCACCATGCGGTGGGCATAAGCGCTGGTGAAGGTTCCTTCGAGGGAGACGGCCACCGGGACGTATTGGTATTTGAACTCCGACATATCGGGATTCATATCGCTCAGGTTCACTTCGCCTGGTGTCGCGGTGACACGGCTGGCGGTGCTGGTAGCCAGGAGGATGCGTTTCTCAATGCCATCTTCTCCGCCTACGGCGTCAATGGGGCTGACGAAGGTACTCATGACTTGTCCCATATTCTTGGTGATGGGCGATCCTTGGCTGGTGAGCAGCAGGGGCGCGTAGGTCCAAGGTATGGGTTGGAAGTTCGGATGCTCGGCGTCGGAGGACACATTCACGGGGATAGGCAGACACTGGACGTCCTGCACGAGGGCGGGGTTGATGCGCACGCCATAGCGGAAGAGCAGGTCGGTGAGGCCGAGGTCCAGAGGAATGATAGGAGTGAAGCCTTCTTTCTGCAGCACTTCTTCGCTCAGCTGCACACCATTGAGGGCCCAGAGGACGGCACCGCCGCGCATGATATACTGGTCGATGATAAACCGCTCGGCATCGGAAAAGGCGGTCTGCGGGGCGAGGATGAGGAGAGCCTGATAGCCATCGAGGATGTGGGCATCGATAGAGTCCGAAGCTATGGCTCCGCGGTCTACAGCGAAGTACTTACTGAGGGCCGACATGAGGTCATAGGTATGCGCTTCGTCGGGTTCACCGTGTCCTTCGAGGATGGCTACCCGCGGTGTCTCGGACTGCGTGAGCAAGTGGAGCGCTTCCATGAAGGCGAACTCGAGTTGCTCGATGCTGGCGTTGAGGTTCTCTTCGCCGCTGAGGCCGCGGGTGTTCTTGAGAAGCGTCACTACCGCCCGTTTGCCTTTGTAGGAAAGCAGGGCGTAGGGATAGACGGTCGTTTGCGCGGTCTTACCGTTCTGCTCGCGCTCATGGATGATGATGGGAGAGAGACCGAGGGAATCGGCAAGAGAGGAAATTCTTTGTCCGTTGTCCTTTGTCCTTCGTACATCGCCGAAAACTTGCATTTCGGCGCAAGTCTCTTCGGTGGCTTTCTTGAGTCGGCGGAAGCCTGCGTTGAGGTCTCCGTCGAGTAAGAGGGTTACTTCGATAGGCGCATCGGTGGCACGGAGCAGGGTCTTGGAGGCCTCACTCAGACTATAGTGCTTGTCGTCCGTCAAATCCCAACGAACGGGGCGCTCATATAGCATTCCGTATAGACAGAGGAACAAACCTACGATAAATATGTACGGCGCGTACTTCCGCATCTATCACTTACGAATCTTCTGCCAAACGTCTTCGTTGATTACAACCGGATATTTCGCGCGGAGTTTCTCGATCCATGCTTTCTCCAGGAAGTCCTGGTAGTCGGTCGTCACTTTGCCTTTCTCGTCATCCCATGTTGCCGGAGCTTTGAGTTTCTTACCTACACAAACGACATACGGCAGTTGCTCGTTGGGGGTGAACTCGGCTTTCTTGATCTTGAGGCCGTATTTATCTACGGCTGCGTTCTTGCCTTGTTCCCACAGACCGCGCTGTGCCTTGACATAGGTGACGCTGTCTTGGTTGATGCGATGCGCGATGTAGCTCTTTACAGAGTCCGGATCGGCACTCTTGATGATGGCTTGAGCCGCTTTGGCGCTGTTCTTATCTTTGCACTGGAGCAACCATCCTTTGAAGTGGGGTGCGTCCCAAGTGTATTTCTTCTTGTTGGCAGCGAAGAATTGCTCGAGTCCTGCGGTGTCCTTGGCAGCTTTATCCCATACCTCACGGAGCGATACTTCGAAGAGCAGGATGCCGTCGTGGTATTCCTGCACGAGGTTTCTCAGTTCCGGATACTTGGCCTCGAGGTGCTCATCGGCATAGGCTTTGACTTCTTCGTCGGTCATGGATGCCGGGAGATTGTACTCTGCGCGGGTCTTTCGGATAAAACTCTTATCGGCTTCTTTGGCACGCTCGTCGCGTTGTACCTGGCGCTCTACCTGGCTGCGGATAGAGTCGAGGGGTTGGATGCCACGCTCACCTTCTTTGTACATGATATGCCATCCGTACATGGTCTGGAAGGGTTTGCTGATCTGGCCTACCTCGAGTGCAAAAGCAGCATCTTCGAAGGGCTTGACCATCATACCTTTGCCGAACCAACCGAGGTCACCGCCGCGAGCGCTGCTGCCGCGGTCTTCGGATTCGATCTTGGCTACCTCGCCGAAGTTCTCCGGAGTGACGATCGCGGCGATGGAGTCGATGAGGGCTTTCTTGGCTGCTACGATAGAGTCTTCACCTTCGCCACGCGGGGTCATCTTCATGATATGGCTGGCCTTGACTTCTTTATGGTCGCGTTCCTCTTCGATGAGTACGATATGGAAACCGTATTGGGTGCGGAAAGGCGCACTGATCTTGCCTACCTCGGTGCCATATACTGCTTCTTCAAGCGGGTATACATAACGGAACGGAGTGATCCATCCTAGTTCGCCGCCGGTCTCTTGTACAGAGGGGTCGGTGCTGATGGCGCGGGCTACGTCTGCGAAAGCTTCTACCGGCTGACGCACTTTCTTTGCTTTGCGGCCTTTACCTTTGATGACCTCTTTGCCGATGGTGACACGCTCATAGGCTTCGTTGATCTTCGCGAGTGCTTCGGCTGTTTGTGCACTGTCTGCTGTTGCGGGGCACTGGATGGCGATGTGTGCGGCGCGGCGGTCTTTGGACATATGGCGCCAACTCATCTCTACGAGGCTGTCCATAGCTGCGGCATCCTGCAGGTATTTCGGGGTAGCCTGAGCACGGTAGCCTTTGAGTTCTTTCTTGAAGGCCTCGGTGGTGTCGATACCTTGCGATTCGGCTTCTACCACTTTGAGTTTGAAGTTAATGAACATGTCGAGGTACTCGTCCATGGTCTTGGGATCGATAGCACCTGCTTGGTTGTTTTTCTCATAGATGTAGAGGAACTCCTCTGCACTGACGGGTTGGCCGTTGATGGTCATAAGCGGTTTGTCCTGAGCCATGAGGTTGAGGCTCAATGCCGCGATTGCAACTAAAAATACTTTTTTCATTTCAGATATGTTTTGTATGTTTGTTCAAAGAGTCGTACTGCTTGGCCGATAGTGCCGAATATCTCACCTCCGGAGGCGTTGGCATGTCCGCCGCCATGGAAGACTTCGCTGGCCCATATGTTGACGGGTCGGTCTCCCTGCGAACGGAAGGAGATACGGATGCGGGACTTGGGTGTGCCGGGTTTGGCGCGCTCCTCACGCATGAAGACGGAGTAATAGACGTCGCTGATCTGGAGCGGCATGTTGACCAGTCCTTCGGTGTCACCTACCTGGTAATGGTACTGGTCCAACTCGTCTGCGGAGAGGGTGATGAGCGCCAAGTGGTGCTCGGGGTAGATACGCATCTTACGATAGAGGGCATAGCCGGTAAGGCGAACGCGGTGCTCGGAATACTGGTTAAAGACCGCATCGTAGATGGCATCTTTCTGCACGCCCGCGCGTAAGAGTTCGGCGATGATGTCGTACAACTCTGCGCGCGTAGAGTTAAAACTGAAATTGCCCGTGTCGGTCATGAGGCCGGTGTAGAGGCAAGTAGCAACTTTGTTGCTGATTGATGATTGCTGATTGCTGATTGATGATTTATCACCGAAGAGCAGTTTATAGACGATCTCGCAACTCGAGGAGGCTTCGGGGTGGGAGTGGACCTCATCGGCGAAGTCCGTCGGGTTGAGATGATGGTCGATGAGGATCTTCGGGCAAGGATTTGCGAGCATCTTGTCACCCATGGGTCCGATACGCTTGGGGTCGTTGAAGTCGGTGCAGATAAAGAGGTCTGCGGCTGCGATGAGTGCATCGCATGCCGCTTTCTCTTTCTCATACACATGAATCCGGTCCGCGCCCGGCATCCAGTTGAAGAAAGCCGGAAAAGCGTTCGGAACGATCACCTCGGGTTTGCCGCCGAGCCAGTGATAGAGTGCGAGGGCCGAACCCATGGCATCGCCGTCAGGCGCCATGTGGGTGAAGATAACGATATGTTGTGCGTGCTGCAGCAGTTCTTTCATGCTCTTATTTCTTCTTGTTTTTCACCTGCTTATGCACATACAGTCCCGGCAGGAAGGTCTTCTTCACACCGTCGATACACGGACCGAACATATAGAGCGGGAAGGGTTTCCACTCGTCGCGCTTCCACTCTACCTCATATGCCCGCGGGTGGATATCCACAGCGGTGGGGTTGCTCTTCGGCAGCAGGGTGTTAGCGATGGCGGTGAAGGCCTTGGCGTTCTTGGTGACGATCTTATAGGGGATATCATCTTCCTCATGTACCTGTACTTTCAGGCCGTGGTAGAGCATGCGGAAGGTTCCTTTGGCGATCTGGTCGTCGCCGGTATAGTGCATGTCGAGCGTGTCGATATGGCAGTCGGCGGTGATACCTACGAGCGGACGAACGAAGGTGTTGAGGTAGTCGATTTCGACAGAAGTGGTATGGAGGTCCAGCAGCCAGTGGCAAGCTTTATCCATGGTCATGGTCACTTTCGCATCTGCGCGTCCGTTCTTCGAGATCGGGCAGTTACCGCTTACGTAGAGGGTTGCGCCGCGTTTGTTGGTCACATTATCCACCGCGGTGCGGATATCGCGGAGCGCCAGGCGACCGCAGTTGACGTTGGTGCTGGCGAACTCGATGTCTATCTTGCGAATTCCGGCGTCCACATGCTTGATGTTGAAGACGACGGGGATGGCGGTCAGGATGTTCTGCGGCATGTCGAACGGCGCCTTCGGGGCATAACGCTCGTCGCGGAATATATCCATGGAGGCTACGACAGCTGTCAGGTGGTCGAGGTTGAAGTCTTGGTTCATCGCCTTGTGGATGGGGTTGAGCGGCGCCGTGGTGACGCTCTCGATCGTCATGTCCATCCATGTGACGGGTTCGCGCACAATGTCGCCGAGTTTCTTACGCGGCATGGTGTGGCATATACGGGTACGGCCGACCTTCAGCTCGCCTTGGTTGGCATGCTCGATGCCGCTGGTCTCCAGGCGGATCATGCCGTCGGGCATCAGCACGCGGGCATTGCCGAGCGAGAAAGCATAGAGGGTGTCGTTATAATGGAAGGTCGAGTCATAGACGAGGTCACGCACGGCGAGGTTGACGGTGTCTGCTGCCAGGTCGAGTTTGGAGGATAGGCTATGGAGCGAGAAAGCGGCGTTCTTGATACGCAGTTTGTCCAGTTCCGCGCGCTTGAGCCACTCGCCGCCTTGGCGAAGGGTGGTGTCTTTGAACTGCGGGAAGGACAGCTCAGGGTGCTTCTCGTCGAGCCATAACTCCATCGAAGGACGAACGATACGCACGTCGGTGATGTATATCTGTTTGTCGAATAGCAAGGAGTAGAGGATACGTCCTACGGCGATGCGGTCCACGTGGGCAATGAAACCCGGAGCGACGGTATCTTTCTCGCTCAGTGGCTCACCACGGTAGGCGAAGTGAAGGTCTGTCACATCGGCGGTGCCGCTGAAGAAACGCAGGTCGATGTCGCCGACAGAGGCCTCGCAGCCCGGCAGTTGGGTCAGGGCTTTGTTGACCTCTTTGGTAAGGAGGCTGGAGAGCATGAGGTCGGCTACGATGAAGAGGATGCCGAGGAAGGCAAAGATGGAACCCAAAATGATGAGGGTTGTTTTCGTTCCTTTTTTCATAATTCTTAATTCTTAATTTTTAATTTTTCTTAGCGAGGTATGTACTCTCTCGGAGGCGTCTCGAGCGGTTGGGGTCCGCGAGAGTCGTCGAGCAGGGGGCGAGTTACTCCGAAGAGTACTTACCGAGCGGCCAGCGCCATCACTTCTTCAGCGATACGTTTGGCTGAGTCACGCTGGGCGAGGGTGAGGACGTTAGTATGCAGGGTCTTGAGACGCGCATCGTCTTGTATCAGTTCGAGGGCCGTAGGGATCAGTTGCTCTGCGGCATCTGCATCTTTGACGAGTACTGCGGCATCTTTCCGCACGAGGGCCATGGCGTTATGCGTCTGATGGTCCTCCGCTACGTTGGGCGAAGGCACGAGGATAGCGGGTTTGCCGAGCAGGCATATCTCGCTGATGGACGAAGCGCCTGCGCGGGATATCACGAGGTCAGCCTGGGCATAACGGTCGGGCATGTCGGAAAGAAAATCCAGACACTCGATGTTCGCCGGACTTCCGGCTGCTTCCCATGCGGCTTTGCACGAATCGAAATAAATCTTACCTGTCTGCCACACGACATGTATGTCCGAAGCGGCGAGAGTAGGCAGGGCGGCCTTGATGGCGTTATTGATTGTCCGGGCACCCAGACTGCCGCCGAGAATCAATAAATTTTTAATTTTTAATTTTTCATTTTTAATTCCCTCGGTCAGGTTCTGCCTTACGGGGTTGCCGGTGAGGATGATCTTGTCGGCGGGGAAGAAGCGCTCCATGCCTTCGTAGGCTACGCAGATCTTCGCGGCTTTATTTTTAAGAATCTTATTGGTCACCCCGGCAAAGCCGTTCTGCTCTTGCAGGAGGATAGGTATGCCCATCTGGGCTGCGGCCCACATTGCTGCACCGGAGGCGTAGCCGCCGACACCGACACCTACGTCGGGGCGGAAGTCACGAATGATCTTCTTCACTTGGCGGATGGATTTCGCGAGGTCGGCGAGTACGGAGATGTTCTTCCAAGGCTGGGCACGGTTGAAGCCGCGGACGGGCAGGCCGACGATCTCATAGCCGGCTTGCGGAACACGCTCCATCTCCATGCGTCCAAGGGCGCCGATGAATAAGATCTGCGCGTCGGGATCGAGTTCCTTCAGCGCGTTCGCGATGCTGACTGCGGGGAAGATATGTCCTCCGGTTCCCCCTCCGGAAATCAAATAACGCATAGGTGTCTTCAAAAAACGCGGCAAAGGTACAAAAAAATATTGATATATGCAAATAAATTTGCACATATCGCGAAAAAGCAGTAATTTTGTGCACTATTTTGTGAAAGAGTGAAACATGTGGATTGTCTTATCGTTCATCTCCGCCCTCTGTCTGGGGTGCTATGATATCAGTAAGAAGATCGCGCTGCGGGAGAACCGGGTGATTGATGTGCTGACGTTGAGTGTGTGTATCTCGACGGTGCTGTTGTCGGTGCCGTGGGTGCTGTCGCGGGTATGTCCGGAGACGATGACGGCTACGCCGTTCTACGTGCCGCAACTGGATCTCGCGGCGCACGGGTTGGTGGTCGTTAAGTCGATGATCGTGCTGAGCAGTTGGGTGTTTGCGTATATCTCGTTGAAGCACCTGCCGCTGTCGGTCGTCAGCCCGATGCAGGCGACGCGGCCGATGTGGACCTTGGTGGGAGCGCTACTCCTTTTTGGAGAACGTCTCAACGGCTGGCAATGGCTGGGTGTGAGTCTGGCGATAGGAACGGTGTTTGTGTTCTCGTTTCGTAATAAACAGACTATTCGGAATACCAGGCATACTCCGGCGGGCCGCTATTATGTGGCGCTGGCGTTGGCGATATTGATCGGGGCGTGTTCGGGCTTGTACGACAAGTACCTGATGCGCAGTTATGACCATAACGCCGTGCAGGTCTATTATACCTTCTACCAGGCGCTGATGATGCTCGTGGTGTGGTTTATTGTCCGCGCCTTGCAGGCAAAAAAAGAACAAGTGTCCACCGCACACCCTACACCTTACACCTTACACTTTACACCATCCACCTTCCACCCTACATCGTACACCTTCCACCCTACATCGTACACCTTCCACCCTACATCGTACACCTTCCACCCCATACAAAAAATAGGCGTTATCGTCTTGATAAGCCTATTTCTCATCATCAGCGACAACGTCTATATGTTGGCGCTGCGGGATCCGGACAGTCTGATAGCGGTAGTGAGTACGATACGAAGAGGTGGGGCGGTGATCGGTTTTGCGTATGGATTGCTTTTCCTCAAAGAGGAAGATCCATGGAAGAAAGTCGCCTGCATGGTTGGCATCCTCGCAGGACTGATATGTTTGGCGATAGGGTCGATGTAGGGTATCCACCTCCTCTCCACCTGGTCTCCACCTGGTTCCAAAGGGTGCTCAATGGGTGCTGAAAGGGTGCTCAAAGGCAGCTCATCCCGAGATCATACCAACCACAAACTAAGATCCTTAGAAAACAAAAACAAGCCCGTTGGAGCGGGCCTGTTTTGGTATAACAAACGGTATGAAGCTTTGGACGTTATTCTTCTTTCCAGTTATCCTCGGTCGGGTGTTGTTTCTTTGCTAAGCGCAATTCTACGAGGAATGAACATAACATTCCTATACCGACACCAAAGGCAACTATCAGCCAGAAATAGATGCTTTTTGTACTAATATCCGCAAGCCAGTCGATGGCTGCTCCAAGACCTACACCGAGCAACATGCAAGCGAAGCGAAGGTTACCGACATCAATCGTGCCAGGCTTTGGCGCTTTCTTCGGTTCGTCGATGAGCAGTTTGGCCGTTTCCGGATCGGTCTTG
>JAFSQV010000027.1 GCA_017446455.1 Paludibacteraceae bacterium | reverse complement strand
TTGCAACTGCGTACAACTGGCATAAAGCACCGTGTCGCCGTCCAAAACCCATTCTTTTTTGGTGATGTCGTAGTCTCGGAACTGCCCTGCGTGCTTGAAGACGCCTTTGAATATCTGCCGATGGATGGACGCAAAACCTGCTACGCTGAACGTAAACGATTGCTCACTAAGTAACTTAGTGATATTCATTGCTACTTTATCCGCTTCCTCTTTCTCATCATCATCCGGCAAACGGATTTCTTTCGCCTGGTAGTATGCTTTAATCCTTTGTTCCGCCTCGTCAGCACTGATCTGCCCCTCTATATGCTCTTGGGCGGTTTGCTTGAGGAAATCAGAAACGGTCAGTTGATCAACGGCTTGCAGACCGATAGCCGTACGCCAATAGTCTGCACGCTCGCGCACAGATGGCTCCGGAGTTCGAAGATACTTTTCAAACTCCGGAATGTACGGGTTCTCTATGTCCGCCTTCTTTGCCATTCTTTACATCACAATGTTGACAATCCTACCGGGAACAACGATGATCTTCTTCACCGTGTTGCCGGCGAGGTACTTAGCTGTGTCTTCGTGCGCGAGAACGAGTTTCTCGACTTCCTCTTTCGGCGTGTCTTTCGGGCACTCGAGCGTGAAACGCACCTTGCCGTTGAACTGAACCGGGTACTTCTGGCTGTCCTCCACGAGGTACGCTTCGTTGCAAACGGGCCATTCGGCATTCACAACAAAACTCTCATTGCCACAACGATGCCATGCCTCCTCTGCAATATGCGGAGCGTACGGCGCTAACAGAACCGCAATCGGATCAAGGATCGCACGTTTGTTGCATTTGAGTGCGCTTAACTCGTTCTGTGCGATCATGAAGGCCGGAATAGACGTGTTGAACGAGAAGTTCTCGATGTCCCATGTGATCTTCTTAATCAGCTTATGCAGGCTCTTGAGTTCCTCTTTGGTCGGTTCTTCGTCCGTGATATTCTCGTACATATTCCACAAGCGTTTAAGGAAACGGTGCACGCCGTCGATTCCGTTGGTATCCCAAGGTTTGGACATCTCCAGCGGGCCGAGGAACATCTCATACAGACGCAGCGTGTCGGCGCCGAACTTGGCAATCACGTCATCCGGATTAACCACGTTGAACATCGACTTGCTCATCTTCTCTACCGCCCAGCCGCAGATGTACTGCTTTGCACCGGCGGTGTAGCCCGTTAACTCGGACGAGGTACCATCGGCAAAGACGAACTCGGCGTTCTTGAACTCCGGCATCCACGCGCGGAAGGCGTTGATGTCCAGCACGTCGTTGTTGACGATGTTCACGTTCACGTGAATAGGCTGCACTTTGCCCTTGTATTCGGGGTTCTCGATGAGGTTGTAGCTGATATAGAGGTTACCCGTCGCGCCTTCGCCGATATAGCGATAGACGAAGTTCGAACGGCCCTGAATCATACCCTGATTGATGAGTTTCTTGAACGGCTCATCCTCACACACATAGCCCAAATCATAGAGGAACTTGTTCCAGAAACGGCTGTAAATCAAGTGTCCCGTGGCGTGCTCGGAACCGCCGAGATAGAGGTCCACCTGCCGCCAGTAAGCGTTCACGTCCTTATCGACCAGCGCTTGGTCGTTGTGCGGGTCCATGTAACGCAGGTAGTACGCCGACGAGCCTGCGAAGCCCGGCATTGTGCATAGTTCGAGCGGGAAGATGGTCTTGTTGTCAATTAGCGATTTCTCCACTACTTTCCTGTTCTTCTCGTCCCATGCCCACACAGCGGCGTTGCCCAGCGGCGGTTCGCCGGTCTCGGTGGGTTTGAAATCCGACACCTCCGGCAGTTCGAGCGGCAGACACTCTTCGGGCAGCGTATAGGGCATGCCGTCTTTATAATAAACAGGGAACGGTTCGCCCCAATAACGCTGACGGCTGAAGATAGCGTCGCGCAGACGGTAATTGACTTTCACGCGACCGATGCCGGTGTTCGTGATATATTCCTTCATGGCTTGAATAGCCTCTTTGACCTCCATGCCGTTGAGGAAACCGGAGTTGATCATCTTGCCCTCTTTGGCGTCGAACGACTCCTCACTCACGTCCGCTCCTTCAATCAGCGGAATGATTGGCAGGTTGAAATGCTTTGCAAACGCGTAGTCGCGGCTGTCGTGCGCCGGCACTGCCATGATAGCGCCTGTTCCGTAGCCCGCAAGTACGTAGTCGGAAATATAAATAGGTATCTCGCCTTGTGTGAGCGGGTTAATGGCATAACTTCCCGTGAATACACCCGTCACACGCCGGTCCGCGATGCGCTCGCGTTCCGTGCGGTGCTTCACCCAAGCGAGGTACTCTTCCACTTCGGCTTTGTGCTCATCGGTCACTACGCGCTGTACATACTCGCTCTCCGGCGCTAACACCATGAATGTTACACCGAACACGGTATCTGCACGGGTCGTGAAGATTGTAAACGGCGCGTCTTGCCCCTTCACGGCAAACTGCATCTCTGCGCCTTCGGAACGGCCGATCCAGTTGCGCTGGGTCTCTTTGAGGCTCTCGGTCCAATCGATTCTATCCAAGCCCTCCAACAGACGTCCGGCATAAGCGCTCACGCGCAGACACCACTGCCTCATCACGCGTTGCTCCACAGGATATCCGCCACGGACAGAAAGACCTTCGGACACCTCGTCGTTCGCGAGCACCGTTCCGAGTTTCGGACACCAGTTCACTTTCGTGTCGGCGAGATAAGCGATACGGTAGTTCATCAGTCGCTCCTGCTGCTCACGCTCGGAGAGCGTAGCCCATTTCGGGTCATTCGCCTCAAACTCCGCAATCAGTTTGCTAATCGGCTGGGCTTTCTGCGTCTTCGGGTCGAAATAGCTGTTGAACATCTGCACAAACGCCCATTGGGTCCATTTGTAAAACTTCGGATCGCAGGTGCGCACCTCGCGGTTCCAGTCGTAGCAGAAACCGATTTTCTTGAGCTGCGAGATATAACGGTCGATATTCTCAAAGGTCGTTTTCTCCGGGTGTTGTCCGGTCTGAATAGCGTACTGTTCCGCCGGCAGACCATAGGAGTCAAAACCCATCGGGTGCAACACGTTAAAGCCCTTCAACCGTTTGTAACGGCTGTAAATATCGCTGGCGATGTAGCCTAACGGGTGACCGACATGCAGTCCCGCTCCCGAAGGATAAGGGAACATATCCAACACATAGTAGTGCGGCTTGTCGGACTTATTAGGAACCGCATATATGCGATTTTTCTCCCACTCCGCTTGCCACTTTTGCTCTATGTCACTAAAATTGTAATCCATTAATTATATTAGTTTTTTTACTTGCTCATATACGTTCTGTGCCGTGAAGCCGAGTTTCTCGTCCAGCACTTTGTACGGTGCGCTGAATCCGAAACTCTCGAGACCCCATATAGCGCCATTCTCGCCTACAAGACCTTCAAGCGTGCAAGGCAGACCGGCCGTCATACCGAAACGTTTGATACCTTTCGGCAAAACGGAGTCTTGGTACTCTTGGGGTTGCTGACGGAAGAGTCCTTCGGAGGGAACACTGACGATCTGCAAGCGGATACCTTCTGCGCGCAGCAGTTCTGCCCCGGCGAGCAGGGTAGAAACTTCGCTTCCCGAAGCGAGAAGAACGACTTGCGGGTTCTCGTCTTTGCTTACGATATACGCACCTTTGCGGAAACCTTCGAGGTTGACGTTTGGAACAGGCGCAATGTCCTGACGACTGAGGATAAGCGCGGTCGGCGTCTCGGTGTTCTCGATTGCTGCACGCCATGCGAGTGTCGTTTCTTCTGCGTCAGCCGGACGGAGAACGAGCATCGACGGCTTGCCACTATGGTTATGGAGTTTCTCCATCAAACGGATCTGTGCTTCTTGCTCAACCGGTTCGTGCGTCGGACCATCTTCGCCGACACGGAACGCGTCGTGGCTCCAGATGAACTTAACAGGAAGTTCCATAAGAGCAGCCATACGAACCGCGGGTTTCATATAGTCGCTGAACACGAAGAACGTACCGCAAGCGGGGATGATGCCGCCATGCAGCGCCATACCGATCATCACACAAGCCATCGTGAGTTCACTCACACCTGCCTGCAGGAACTGTCCGCTGAAATCGCCTTTCTTGAGGGCATGGGTCTTCTTGAGGAATCCGTCGGTCTTGTCGGAGTTCGAGAGGTCGGCGGAAGAAACAATCATATTGCCCACGTTCTCCGCGAGGAAACCGAGCACTTTACCGCTCGCGTTGCGGGTTGCGTCACCCGGTTTCTGCTCAATCAGACTCCAGTCTACGCATGGGGTCTCGCCGGACATATAGGTCTCATATTCATTCGCTGCTACAGGGTTCTTCTCTTTCCACTCATAGTAAGCGGCATATTTCTTATTGCACAACTCGCGCAACTCGATCGCGCGCTCTTCGTACAGTTTCGCTACCTCTGGGAAGATCTGGAACGGATTCGTCGGATCGCCACCGAGGTGCTCGATCGTCTTCTCGAACGACGCACCGGCTTTGCTCAACGGTGCGCCGTGGGTCGAGCACTTGCCTTCCCAGTTAGCGCCTTCGGCCGTCACGCAACCCTTACCCATCGTCGTGTGACCGATGATGATGGATGGACGACCTTTCTCTGCTTTCGCCTTGATGATGGCTTCGCGAATCGCATCGGGGTCATTACCCGGAATCTCCTGAACGAACCAACCCCAAGCAGCGTATTTAGCAGCCACGTCTTCGCTTGTCACCTCACCGCAACCCGTCGAGAGTTGGATAGTGTTCGAGTCGTAGAACATCACGAGGTTGTCCAAACCTAGGTGTCCGGCCAGACGTCCTGCGCCTTGCGAGATCTCTTCTTGCACACCGCCATCGGAGATGAAGGCATAGATAGTAGGATTATGAACAGCACCGAAACGCTGGTTGAACCACTTAGCTGCAATCGCTGCACCAACAGCAAACGTATGTCCTTGACCGAGCGGACCGGAGGTATTCTCAATCATCCGCTCTATCTCGCGCTCCGGGTGACCCGGTGTTACGCTGCCCCATTGACGAAGGTTCTGCAGGTCTTCCAGCGTGAACTTACCCGCCAGACAGAGCTGGGCATACAGCATCGGAGCCATGTGACCCGGATCCAAGAAGAAACGGTCGCGTGCTTCCCAACCCGGGTTCTCCGGATCGTATTCAAGGAACTCGCTAAAGAGGACGTTGATGAAGTCTGCGCCGCCCATGGCTCCGCCTGGGTGACCACTCTTCGCTTTCTCTACTGCTGCTGCAGCCAGGATACGGATGTTATCCGCTGCTCGATTCAAAAGTTGTGTCTTGTTCATAGTAATATAAAATTTTAAATCTCAAATGTCAAATCTTAAAATTTCCACCCCAGGTGGTAACTCGCGCCCCAACCGAGGTTACTTCGGTGCCCGAAGCCCGGAATATATATCGGTCCCATCTCTGCGGCTGTGAGGTTCTCGGCCTCGCGGGTGAACAGGATCTTAAACCGTCCCATCCAACCCATGTAAAACGCCGTATTCTTCACCTTACATATCTCCACCTGACAACCCGCGACGATCTCTCCCCAGCAATCAGCCTTACGCGGTTGGAAAGCCGCTCCGAGACGCAGTCCTATCAACAGCGCGTGCGGTGAACCCGGGTTGCGCTTGAGCGGGTTGATATCCGCGCCCGCGCGGAAGAAGCCGCCATGTGCGTTGTAGTATATACTGTCGCCCTGTTGGGTCTGCCCGCCGGAATAACCGACCTCAAACGTCGGATAGAAACGGTTCGCCAACCGTACATTCACCGCTACTTCGTAGTGCTGTATCCTCCAACCATTCAATCCGCTCACGAGCAGCGGCGAGAGGATATCGAGTTTGACGGTCGTTCCTTGGTATATCTCCTTGCGCTCCTTGCGCGCGATGGCCAACTCCGCAGAGTCTTCCGTAGCCATGATAATCGTGTCGACGACCACCACCACATTCGTGTCGGCAGGCAAGGCCTCCGTGTCGGTCGCTTGCACGATCGCCTGTTGCGCATAAGCCGCCACACTCAGCAGCAACACGAGAACGATATTACATAAGCGTCTTCGCTTCATTCTTCAGTTCCTCCAGCGCCTTTTCGGCCGGAGTCGTTCCGTTCGATGAATAAGCCTTGAGCATGGTGGTCGCAAACACCTGTGCATTCGCGTCAGGCGGCAACTGCGCACTCATCGCAATGATGAAAGTCGCCATCTGGTCGCGCGCGTTGATAATGAGGTCCCACACCTCCGCGCTCACGTACACCTGCTGACTCTGGTTATGATCATACTCCGCGCGCAAGGTCTGTAACAAGTACTGCTGCAACTGCGGCACAGACCACGTCGCCAAGGCCGTCGGATCTTGGCTCTTCAAGTCCATGAGCATATGCTCGGGCGTCGTACGCTCCAGCAGCAACGCCAGACGCTCGTACGCGCGTAAGCGGATAGGCGAGATCGTCTTCTGACTCTCGCGCTTCAACTCCCACTGGCGCTTTTTTTCTTCATTACGGAAAGATGAGTACTGAATCAACCAGAACCCGAAGATCATTACTACGATGACCAAAATTATCAACAGAATATACGTCGTATTCATAGCACACACATAATTCGGCTGCAAATTTACGACTTTTTTTTGAATTATGCAAGAATTTAAGAATTTTTCTTAAATTAATCTATTTGCTTTGTCCATTTTGCCATGGAGAAGTGCCTTGACTTGGCACTTCGAACGGAAGGAGCCGCGGGGAGCGTTGCTCCGACCCAGACTCCATCCGGCGCCTCTCTTTCTTTTAGACTCGCGGTGTAGGCGGATTACCGCTTCGTTGGCGCTCCCTTGCAAATTCCCCCTGCTGCGCCATGTTCGCCCCTCGCGTCCGCCATATTCGCGTCTTGCTGCTCAAGGCCGCGAAAGATGCCGCCCCGCCCGCGAGGTGCTCAATGAGGGTGTGTGTAGCCCATGCGGAGTATAGCGTTTGTTGTTTACGCCGGATAGTATCCGGCAGGAGGTTTCTTTTTGGACTATTAGTGGGGCTTTGTCCATTTTGCCGATTACTAATCGGCGTCCTTTGTTCATTAGCCCGGAATTTTATTCCGTTTACGTCGCTCGTTGTCGCGGATGCTATCCGCATTCTCTTTTCCAGCAGGTTTCCACCTAGTCCCAAAGGGTGCTCAATGGGTGCTAAAAGGGTGATCAAAGGCTGCTCAGCCCGAGATCACCCCAACGTCATTCCAATATGCAAACAACGGCGACATCTCTGCCGCCGTTCCCCTTTCTTCTATTTCAAGTCAATCTGATTGCCCCCCCCTCACTTCAATTCTTGCCCACTCGGGGAATACGTTTTTTCTCCACGCTCAATAAAAACTTGTCCATCACGAAGCATCTTTACGCATTGTCCTTTGTCGCTTTGCACATTGTCTTTTAATCCCTCGGGTTCACCCGAAAGCGTCTCAAAAGAACCCATCTCTTCGTCAATAACATCCGTGCCGTTCATACTCTGGCGCGTGAAATAATAGGTTGTATTCGCAGAGAGACCTGTAATCGTAAACGAGTAATACTCCGCAAAATGGGTCGGTTCTTCTTCCCCTTCATACAAAGCAGGCATACGTGCAGGAGCATGGTTGCCCGCCATGTCAATATTTGTCAGATGCCCATTAGCATCAAACGTAAGCGTCATGTAGCGTTGTGTGTGCTCCTCGTCCAAATACAGCGTCCACACATAACCCGTTGCAGAGAAATTCTGCACCCACGACACCTGCACATTATCCAATCCGCTCACGACAGGCGGCTCGATAGGCAAAATATTTGGCAACTGGTTCCAACCGGTTGCTTGTCTATATGCATTTATACTTTTTGCAGGTACGTAGAGATATGTTCTTTCGCGCGGAAGTTCACTTATAAACGGATATTGATCCGTCCAATTATAAATGGCAGGGGGAGTGACGGCTCTCGAATATATATGAATGTCAAATTCTTTTCTGCCAAAAATTAAAGGAGATACAATAAAGTTCATGCCCACGTCCTGTACTCCGCTACCAATGGTAAGATGAGCCAGTTGCCTGCATGCAAAAGCCCAATCGCCAATCCGTTCTACACTATCTTTAATAACTAAATGCGTAAGAGCATTCACTTCTTCCAGAGCTTCATCTCCTAACTCTTTCAACGTTAAGGGCAATTCAAGGTATCTAATATTTTTTGCGTAAGCCATAGAACCGTAGCCCAACATTATAATCCCTTCCTCTAAAACAACAGAATCTTTTGGATTTCCTGCCGGATAGGCAAGCAATACTTTCTTGTCTTTGGAATACAGAATACCGTCTTCTGTAACGTATTTTGGACAATTTTCCGCCATTATAATGGAATGCAGACCAGTCCCATGCAAAGCACCACCTTCGGCAAAGTATTCTCCATTGTTTATAACAAAAAAAGGAATCGTATCAATCGTAGCCGGCAACACCAATACTTTAATATCCGGATTCAGGAATCTGAAACACCGATTCCCTAAACCGGCAACAACATATTGTTTGTTTCCATAGACTACAGATTCGGGGATACGCATTGTATCACACTGAAAATCTGCATAATTCGTTTGATCTCCTATGTCAGTATATGTCACGGATACAGTTGCTCCGTCGGAGTTGATATTGTAGGCAATTTCACAACCATCAGCATTAGCGACTTTGAAATCATATGCCTGCATACTAACCGTGCAAGCGAGAATGATAAAAAGAAAGATAGATTTTTTCATTATATCGATATTTTGTTATTCTCAAAAATGGACGTTCCTTATCCGCTCTAAGGCTGTAGGAAATGCCCATACTCCGATAAGTCACGCCCATACACAATATGGACGCTTGCAAACTTATTATCGGAGCATCATTTGAACTTCCTACATTCTAGAGCACCCAATATATGGCCACTAAAAAGAAAGGTGCAGGGATGAAAATGGTCGGAAGGCTTTATTTTCAAGGGTTTAGGAGATTTGCAGCGTAAAAGGAAACGTGCACGATTGCTTTAATTAGCTTTCATTTTGCTTTAATTCATAGCCGCCACTTAAAGCGGCTTTTTTAATTGTCTTTCATTGAGGGGTGCAGAACAGCCAGAAGGTGGTCATCAGGAAGGCTCAAAAGGTCGGCTCTCCTTATTATAAACACGCACGGCATACGCTCGCGTTACGCGCTCGCGAGAATAGCCCTAAAATGCTTGTATTTGCTTGCTATGAAAGGCTTTTGAGCGGTCGGATATATAAACGGCTGTAGAGGATGCCCGAAGTGCTTCAGCGGCTGCTATGTCTGTACTCGGATCATCAGTCTGAAGAGAGGTCGGAAAGGTGGATAAAAGAGACCTTCAAAGGGTATTTGAACGGTCTTCAAAAGGTACTTGAACGGTACCTGAAGAGAGGTGCAAAAATGCTCCTTTTTTTGTGTTTGGGGTGACGATTGGTGTGACAAATGGAGTGACAAAACTGCGAAAATACCCCCCCGAATCTACCCCTATATGTACCCAAATGGGCGCGAATCATACCCTTTAATGTACTTTTTTTGCAAGTTAAAAGGGGGTATAATGTACCAAAATATGCGCGAATCACCCCCTATATGTACCTTTTTTTGCACGAAAAAATGAGTTATTTGCCGTAAAATCAGCATTTTACGCATTTTTACGCTTTTACACTCTTGTTTTTGGAGGAAATTAGAGGATCCTCTATATAAAAAGAAAGGTGCCGAAATTGGCACCCTTCACACGTTATTTATACGCACGTTTCTTTCCTAATATGTGCGCATCACTCCAGACGTATAGCACCGACCACTATAGAGAGTGAACGGATTTCATCTTTCGGCAGCTCAAATGGCAGGTAGTTTGGATTGTCGGACTTGCAAAGGACATGTTCATCATCTCCCTCTATCGGGAAGAGCCTTTTGACCATGGCACCCTGCTGTGAGTCGATGACATATATCTTTCCCCATTGGATGAAAGTGACCTCGACTATCTTTCTGCATGCGAGGATGTCGCCGCTTGAATACTTTGGGTACATGCTGGAGCCGCTGACGCGGATGAGGAAGTCTGCATGAACGGCTGCAAAGTCCGGCACGTCATAGCGTGCGCAATCGAGTTCAGCGATACCGCTTTCATCCCATCCGTTAAAGCCAGCGACGGCGTCAATGGGAACGAGCGGAATGCCCCCGGAGGCAACTGGCTTCATTATCGGTGCTTCTTCTCTCGGTCTTCTCTCGGTCTTCTCTCGGTCATCGCTCGGTGGAACAGAAGACGGATCAACAGCCGATGAGCGAAGCATATCACCGGTACCAGACATCACCCACTCACGATTAAGTTCGGGATATGCAGAGAATATCTTCTCCAAGATTTCGACACTTGGTGCCTTCCTCAAATTCCGAAGGTACCCATTAGAGAGCCCACAAGTCTGCTCTACTTTGTAATTAGAGAGATTATTTTCTCTAAAAAACATGAATAATCTGTCAATAATCTGCATGTTTTACCCCTTTTTTTCAAAAAAATGCACTTTTTAGAGATTTTTTTCTCGAAAAATTTTGTCATGTCGAGAAAATTATCTATCTTTGCACTCGGAATTTACAAATGTAAAATTCGGCGACAAAATTACAAAAAAAAATTGACATACACAAGTACAATGAATAAAATTCTTGTAGAACACGGACTTAGAATGAAAATTCACATGGTTTTAGGGTATAGTCGCCCGACCATCAATGAAGCATTGGCCGGCAGAAGTGAAACCGCCATCGCCCGGAAGATTCGTCTGTATGCGCTCCGGAATGGAGGCGTGGAAGTGCCAAATAATAACTAATCAATAAATAAAAGTAAAATGAAAACGATGACCGAACAAGAGTGCCGCGCGTTTGTGATGAGCGGCTTCATTCCGACCAGCAACGCTGATGTAGCAGATATTCAGGACTGCTTTCTTCATCAGAGTGTTTCTTTCCTGACAGGTCTGCTCATGGACCCGGAGACGGAGAGCAATGCACATGAGTTGTATTCCAGGTGTCTCTATCATCCGACCGAGATGAAGGAGATGGTAGAGCGTGTGAATGCTGTGCGCCAGCTGCTGACCCGACGTGCCCAGTACACGCAGCACATCGAGCACCTGAAGGCGAAGATAGCCGACATGGAGCAATGGCTGGCAGAGACCAAGAGTGAAGCGATGACCTATGCAGAGTTTATTCACTAATAACAGGAGGAAGCAGCTATGAAACACTTATTGATAGTAACCTATTCAGGCGACATGCAAGGCACGACACTGGAGCGAAAGCTGAAGGATTATGTTTACCATGAGTACCGGGATAGCATTTGCTCCGAGGATGCAGCCGAAAATATCTTCGATGACATTCAGAAGGAGTGCAACCGCTTAGCTGAAGCTAATCCGAAATGCAAGAAGCCGGTCATCAAGTTCAAAGAGCCAGCCTATAGCGGTGATGGCTATGAAATTCGGATAGATAGCATTGATCCGAACAAGAACACCGGCTTGTTAAGAATGAAACTGGCA